>NZ_JAEHCH010000020.1:0-112444 GCF_016483245.1 Bacillus cereus group sp. N31
GTACCTGCAGCAAATGAATTATTTGTCACCACTTGATCGCTAAAATATGCATATGTTCCCCCACCAATTAAAGATAAACCAAGAGCGGCTGAAACCACTCCAACACCTAATTTTTTTTTCAATGACATTTTTTGTTCCTCCCATATCATTTTTATAATCTTTCTCCCTAGTCAACCGAAAAGGTTCCCGTAATACAGATATACCATGAATTGTGAAAAATTTATATTAAAAGCAGAAAATTCCTTATTGAGAAAATTATGTTATTATCTATCTCCTGTAAAGGAAAAGAATTTCATTATCCTATTATCTCCAAATGGATTAGCAAGTAAAAAATCAATAAAGAAGATTCCAGTGAATTATGGATTCTTCTTTATTTTGTATTTAGTATCTATTTATGAACTATAAACTCATATTTTGTTTTTTAATTCTAGTTGTGTTTATAATTAAGCTATTTTGATGGATTTGAAAGAAAGTGATTAATTATATAAAATTAAAAAGGAAAAAGCCATGATTAGATTTTAAATCTAGTCATGGCTTTTTCCTTTACATCTTTGCTTACACTTATATAAAACAACTCTAATCACATAAATTTCTTCATAAACAAGGCTATATTTTTTGTCTGCATATACATATGATATACAAATCTTTTACATAATATATGTGTTCCTATTTCATCTAATTCAAACTCTGTCGCAGTGTTACTAAGTAACTTATATGCTGCACTTCTTTCTATTCTTTCCCTGCCTACTCTTAATTAGATACTCATGATCTTCCATATCTCCAATGTACCTATTTAAATCTCTTCTTAATGCCGCAGTAATCTAGATACATTACTGCTTACCGCTCTTCATTTCAAGCGTTAAGATATAACTCCCTTTCAAACCTGCAACCTTTAGTTTTAAGAGGTCACTAATACGTAAACCTGTATTGTATAACTATTTTACTACATTGTTTGGGACAAATTTTAATTTAAACCATATATTATCTATATTTATTAAACCTTTTCTGTTTTTGGAAAAGAGATACCAAAAACTGTTTTATTCCATGGACTACTTTCAACCCATATCCTGCCCTGGTTTTTTTCTACTAAGGATTTAGCAATAGCAAGCCCTAATCCGCTACCTCCATTAATAGAATTTCTTGATTGGTCACCACGATACATTCGTTCAAATACATGATCCAACTCATGTTCCGCGATTCCCTGTCCTTTATCCCAAACAAGCAATTGGAATTCTTGATTTGATTCCATGAGTTCTATCCCAAGTACTTTTCCTTCTCTCCCATATATAATAGCATTTTTTATTAGGTTATCTATAATTCTTATAATACTTAGATAATCAGCCGTGATAAAACATTTTGTTTTTGGTAAACTAAGCTTTAACTCCAAATTATTCTTCTTGATTTCAGGCAAATACTCAATTAATACTTCTCTTATAATCTCAGTTAACTCTAGAAATTCAGGATTTATTAAAACTTCATCTGCATCTAGCTTTGCCATATTAAATATTTCATTGATTAATTGCTTTAAGTTGCTGGATTTTTTTGAAATAATTTCAAGATACTCTTTTTTTTCTTCTCGAGAAACAGCTATATCATCTTTTAAAGCATCAATATATCCTATAATAGATGTAAGAGGAGTTCTGATATCATGAGAAATACTTGATAAGAGTCTTTTTCTCGCATTTTGAGATTTAATGGATTCGATTTGAACTCTCTCTAACTGTTCAATTAATTCATTCACAGAAAATATCATTTTATTAAATACATTACCTTCATTTACAATTATCCTTGTTGTTAAATTCCCTTTAATTACACGTTGTAATTCCTTAATCATTATTTTCAAACGATTAACGAAGTGAAACCTTATAAGTAAGAGAAAAGTCGTAAAGAAAAATAGTGCTATGTACAAAACAAGTTTATTTATTCCTAATAGCTGGTTATTTAAATCTGTAAAAAAAAGTCCTATAATACATAATAGTTGAAGAATATTAAGTAAGATAATTTTATCGCTATACATTTTGGTCACCTACAAACTTATATCCTATTCCCCAAACTGTTTGTATTAATTGAGGGTTAGAGGGATCCACTTCTATTTTTTTTCTAAGTTTTCGAATATGGACCATGACAGTATTATCATCCTCAAAATAGTTGTCCCCCCAAACATTACGGAACAACTGAGATTTAGTAAACACTTGCTCCGGATTTGAAGCGAAAAACCTTAGTAGTTCCATCTCTTTTGCAGTTAAAGGAATCTCTTCCCCCTCTTTGAAAACAGTATATTTTTTCATATCAATTGAGATTTCTTTAAACTCTATACGTGTTTGTTCTCTATCCCCTGCTTCACTTCCTAAAACTAAAAACCTCCTCATAAGAGCTTTAACTCTAGCTACTACCTCATTTATACTAAAAGGTTTTGTAATATAATCATCTGCGCCCATACTTAAACCTAATATCTTATCAGTTTCATGATTTTTAGCAGTGAGCATTAGAATAGGAACATTCGTTTTTTCTCTTAATTTTCTGCAGACCTCAATCCCATCAATTTTTGGCATCATAAGATCTAATATAAACAGATCATATTTGTTTTTATTAAATAACGAAAGAGCGTGCTCCCCATCTATAGCAACATCAACTTTATATAATTCTCGTTCCATATATTTTTTTAATAAATCTCTAATTTCTTTTTCATCATCCGCTATAAGAATTCTAATTTCTCGCAAAATAACACCTGCTTTCATAATTTCTATTATACATTTCCAAAATTATTGTGCTTATTCTCTGTAATTTACAGGTCATCAAAATAAGAAAATTGGCATTTCTTTAAAGAAATGCCAATTCTCAAAAATTAAACTGTTTCAAACGCCAATATGTCGTTTATTATATTAGCATTCTTTTTAAGAATATCTAGGTTTGAATTTGATAACATTTCCATATGGGTTCCGTACCCTTGAATTATCCTGAAATTCTTCGTTGTAGCATTTTCCCACATTAAATTATTTTCATCTTCTTTTTCTTTTACTGATTTTATATAACTTATATTTCCATCAATACTACCATTTGTTGTTGTACTCTGTACATACATATAAGACTTCATAATTAATTCTATCAAATAATCACTAGCTAATTTTTCTAAATCTTTATATTTTTTCAAATTGAATTTTTCATGAAGTTCTCTCTTACACTCTTCCTCTGTATAAAGATTCTGTTCTACAATCGTACGGTATTTTGAATCAATAAGAATAAGATTTTCTACTTCAAACCCTTGTCTATTCAATTCTTTTGCCACATCGAATGCAAGTATTCCACCAGCTGAATATCCCACTAATGTGTACGGTCCTTCTGATTGAATATCTTTTATTATTTTAACATATTGTGCAATTCTATTTTCAGATTTAATAAAATTAAAACTGTAAACCGAATATGACTCAATATGCTTTGCTAGCCCCATATATGCTATTCCTATTGAAGCAGCAGGTGGGAAACAAAATAGTTTTTTATTGGTGCTTTTTGAGCTACTAAGTTGAATACAATCCTCTGTATAATCCTTTAACATTTCTTTTGCACCTTCTAAGAACGCTGAAAAACTTCGGACTGTAGGTTTATCAAATACATCTTTAAACGGTACTCTAAAGTTTAACTCTGCAACTATCCTTGAAACAAATGTCATAACGTTTAAAGAGTTCGCTCCGATATCAAATATATTAGTATTCATACCTATTTTTTTGATATTTAAAATTTCTTCCCATATACTAACAATTTTTTCTTCTAAATCATTTCTTGGCGGTTCGTATTCTAATCCATATTTGACATTTCCATCTGGTGCTGGTAATGAATTTATATCCATTTTACCATTTGTTGTCAACGGAAACTCCTTAAGCTGTGTAAAAAACGCCGGTATCATATAATTTGGAAGTTCTTTTGATAAATATCTTCTCATCTCTGTAACAGTAATTGCTTTTTCTTTATTCTCTAAAACAACATATGCACAAAGATACTGACTATTCTCACCGTCTATTCTTGCAACAACTTTTGTTTCTTTTATATTATCTAATTTTAGAATTTGATTCTCTATTTCTCCTAATTCAATTCTATAACCACGAATTTTTACTTGATGGTCAGTTCTCCCTATAAATTCGATATTTCCACTAGGCAACCATCTTGCAAGATCCCCTGTTCGATACATCTTTGCTCCAGGTACATATGGATTTGATATAAATTTTTCTGCTGTCAATTCAGGTCTATTTAAATAACCTGTAGCAACACCATCTCCACTTATATAAAGTTCTCCTTCTACTCCTACTGGTAATATCTTTTGATTATTATCCAATATATAAATTTGAACATTATCAATTGGCTTTCCAATAGGTACCGATATGTGTTTATCGTCATTAAGGCTATATTTATAAATCATACAGCCAATTGTTGTTTCTGTTGGACCATACTCATTATAGATTTCAACATTATGATTGAAACTTTTTGAAATCTCTCTTGCTAACTCAGTCTTTAAATCTTCTCCACCCACTATTAATCGTTTTATACTTGAATTGCTGTTATCAATATCTCTTATCAACCTTAAATGAGATGGTGTCAATTTTACTATACCTACTCTATTATCCTTAAAGATTTGTCTTATAACTGGTTCATCCCCATCATTATTGTAAATAACTATTTTATTTCCAGAAATTAATGGTGTGAATATTGATGTAATTGTAAGGTCAAATGAGAAAGATGAATACAAGGCAAAATCTAAGGCCTCTCCTTTGACATATTCCTTATTTGCCCATGTTATATAATTGACTAGGCCTCGTTGCTTAAGCATAGTTCCCTTTGGCATACCTGTAGAACCCGAAGTATAAATCATATAAGCTAGGTTGTTAGTATTACTTGTTACTTTTATATTTTCAGTAGAATAATGATTATACTCTTCATCTAAAAATATTATTTCTTTGTTTAATCTTACTGCATCTTTACCTTTTGTAAGTATTATATTTGTTCCACTATCCTCTACTATATACTTAATTCGCTCTTCAGGATATTCAGGATCTATTGGTAAATATGCTGCTCCAGATTTTAAAATCCCCATAATTCCTATAATCATCTCTAGAGAACGTTCAAGCATGATACCTACAACTGTGTCTGGTTGAACTCCTTTATTCTGGAGTATCCTAGCTATTTGGTTAGATTTTTCATTAAGTTCTTTATAAGTAAGTTGCTGCTTATCAAATACCACAGCTACATTATTTGGAGTCCGTTCTACCTGTTCTTCAAATAAACGATGAATTGTTTTTTCTTTTGGATACTCTGCCTTTGTTTCATTAAACTCATTCAAGAAATAATGCTTTTCTTCTTTTGAAAGGATTTCTAATTGATTCACATTTTTATGTTCATCCTGCAAAACTTGGTCCATAACATTTTTCAGATGATTTGCTATGTTCTGGATGAGTTTTTCTGAATAGAGATTTCCATCATATGATATTTTTAGAACAAGCTGTTCACCTGGAACAACAACTATTGTAAATCCATAGTTGGTTTGTTCAATCCCTTTAATATCCTTAAACACGAAACTACTCTTACTTTCTTCTTCCTGAAGTAAACGTTCATCAAGTGCATAATTCTCAAAAATCATTACATGATCAATTAAATCCCTTTTCAAATCACTAAGAGACTGTATATCTGAAAGATTCATATAGTTGTATGCTTGGCTTTCTATCGCTTGTTGCTGTACCTCTTTTAAAATATTTTTAAAGCTCTTCTGTTCTTTTATATTAATTCTCGTTGGAATTGCATTAATGAATAATCCAACCATTTTTTCAATTCCAGCTACTTTGGCATCTCTACCAGAAACGACAGAACCAAATACAACATCGTCTGTATGATTATACTTGGCTAAAATAATCCCCCATAAAGTTTGTAGCACAGTGTTTAGCGTAACATTATTTTGATTAGCCAATTCAGTCATTTCTTTCGTAAGTTCCCTTGAAAATTCAATGAGCGTCTCTTGTCCATGGTACTCTCTTGTACTATCAATTTTGAACGATGGAACTTTCGCAGGTTTTTGATATCCTGCTAAATATTGTTTCCAATATTGAATTCCCTCTTCTTTTTCCTGTTCTCCTAACCATCTAATATAATCACTATATGGTCTTGGCTCATCTAAATTAGGATACTGTCCTACTTGTTTGTTTCCATAGATATGGAACAATTCTCCCAAAATAATACCTCTGCCCCATCCATCGAACAAGATGTGATGATTACTCCATATAATTGTATAAGCCTTATCATCAGTTTGAATAAGTTCCAGTCTAATTAAGACATCTTTACTAAAATCAAAACCTTTTTCTCGATCTTGTTCAATGTAGGTTGTTATACTTTCTTTTTGCTGATTTATTCCTTGCTGTCTAATATCTCGGTATCTAAAGCCAATCTTTCGACCTTTTATAATTACATTTTTTGGTTTTTCTGTAATTTCATATTCAATTGCTGTCCGAAGGAGTTCATGTCTTTTCATAATATCGTTCAAGCTTTCCTCGAATAAGTTGACATCAATAAACCCTTTGACATCAATGACAAGTTGTTCAAAGTATGCACCTGATTTTGGATCTTCTAATGCATGGAATAGCATACCCTGCTGCATATTAGCTAATGGATAAATCTTTTCTATTTCTCCCCACCTATTTTTCGCCTTGATTTCCTCTAGTTGTTCGAAGCTTAATTCTTTGTCTCCGTAGTCAAATGGTGTTTTTTCAGCCTGTTCCTTAGAAATGCAATGATGGATTACATCACGAAGAGCATCCTTGAAAGCTTCTGTAAACTCCACTACGACATCCTCTGCATATACTTTTGTATTATAAGTCGTATCAATAGTGAGCTTTCCATCTAAGACAATAGCATTCATTTCTATAGGTGTTTCTCTTGTATGTTTACCTCCAATCGACTCTCCTGCCGATATCCAAGAAGAAGAAAAGATTGTATTATTGAGATCTGCATCCATTTGACCTAAGTAATTAAACAAAATAGGTGGCTGTTCAATATTCCATAAATCTGGTTCTCCACTCAAATGTTTTAAAACCCCATAGCCTATTCCCTTATTCGGAATTCTTCTAAGAGACTCTTTCACTGTTTTAATAGTCATTGAAAGGTCCTTTTCATCTTCTAAATTGATGTATACAGGATATTTGGTTGTAAACCATCCAACTGTTCGGCTAATATCTACATTTTTTATAATCTGTTCTCTACCATGGCCCTCTAGACTAATCCTAATTTTATTTTCACCAGTTACTCTCCTTGTAGCCATTAAAAGAGCACTAATCAGTAAATCGTTGATTTCAGTATGATATGCTTGATTTGTTTCTCTTAACAATCGGCTTGTTTCCTCTATTCCGAGAGCGGTACTGAAAGTATCACTATCCTCATATCGGAATAGTCCAACTTCCTCTTTTTTCTCTAAAAAGTTAACATTATCCTTTAATGTGTTCACCCAATATTGCTTTTCTCTAAGGATTTTTGCACTCTTAGCATACTCGTTGAGCTGAGTGGCATACTCTTTATAAGAAGTCGTTTTGGGATAAAACGCTATTTGTTCTCCTTTCATTAGCTGGCTGTATCCAAGTGCAAAATCTTCAAATAGGATTCTCCAAGAGATTCCATCCACCACAAGGTGATGAATAATAAGTAACAGATGGTCTCCAACATTCGTCTTAAACTGTGCTACATTTACAAGAGGTCCTTCTTGTATATCAATTTTCTTCTGTAATATTGTCGCAAGTTCCTGAATCTTCTCATCTGGATTATCTTCTCTCGAAACGTCATAAACATAAAAACCAAATTGATTCTTTTCCACTTCTCGATTGAATTGAAGTACTTCATTATTCTCTTTTTTATAAATCATTCGTAAAGCGTCATGATGTACAAAAATTGCTTCCATAACTTCTTGTATGATTTCCTCACGGAATCCATCTTTCCTATACAACATAACTGCATGATTATAATGATTTACATCTTCTTTTCCATTCATAAAATACGCTTTTTGAATTGGAGTGAGTAACACATCTCCTGTTTCAATTTCATAAGAGCCTTCTTGTATTGTCTCAATATTGACGTAGTTGCTTAAAAGCTTGATTTCCGGATAGGTAAATAAATCTTTCATCTCTAACGTGAGACCTTCTCGTGATAAACGTGAGATAATTTGTAAAGCTTTAATAGAATCTCCACCCGAAGCAAAAAAGTTATGGCTAATCCCAATTGGCTTGACTCCTAATATATCTTCCCATACCTTTACAAGTTTTTCTTCTACCTGATTTCTTGGTTTTTCATAATCTACTCCCTTACTCACATCTGGCTCTGGCAAGGCTTTTTCGTCTACTTTTCCATTTGCCGTAAGTGGAATACGCTCCATCTGAACAAAATAAGATGGAATCATGTATTCAGGTATTTCTACTTTTAAGTACGCTCTTAATTCTTCAAATGATAGGTCCCTCTGGGACGTAATATATGCACAGAGATATCTTCTGCCGTCCTGACCTTCTCGGTCAATCACGAATGCTTCTTTAATTTGTTCATGTTTAACTAAATGACGCTTAATCTCTTCTGTTTCAATTCGATAACCTCTTATTTTCACCTGGCCGTCAATCCTACCTGCAAGCTCAATTCTACCATCTGATAGTCTTCGAACAAGATCCCCTGTCCGATACATTTTTTTATTTGGTTCAAACGGATTTTGAACAAATTTTTCTTCTGTCAAATCTGCTCTGTTTAAATATCCACTTGCTACGCCATCTCCTGATAAGCATAATTCACCATAAACACCTTCTGGGACAAGTTTCATTTGTTGATCCACTACGTAAGCCTTCATATTCTGAATTGGTCTTCCAATCACAGGACATTCTTTGAAAGCTGCCATTGTATCATATTCAATAACATGATATACCGAACCAATTGTCGCCTCTGTAGGTCCATAGTGATTCATTACCACATGATTTGGGTAACGTGTATAGAATGTTTCAACATCTATTGGATTGATTTTCTCTCCACCTAACACGACTAATCTCAATGTATTACAGCTCTGATTATTTGAGAAACTCGGATCATTCACCAAGACGTTAAAGAGAGACGGTGTCAGTTTCAAATAAGAAATATCTTGTTCTTCTATATACTGTAATGCTTTCTGAGCATTAGTATATACTTCTTTTGTAACGAGATGCAGTTCACATCCATTTAAAAGTGATGAATATAGACTTGTATAACCCAAGTCAAATGCATAGGAAGATACTAACATTGCCTTATCTGTTTCTTTTAGATTCGCTTCCTTTGTAAACCAAGTCATGTAGTTTACAACGTTGTTGTGCTGAACACATACACCTTTAGGTGTACCAGTCGAACCTGATGTATAGATGATATACGCATTATGATTCCATTTATAATTGACTAATAAATTTGATGTATCCCTCTCTTTTATAGAATCATCTTCCATGGAGATTACTTCTCCATTAAATTGGAGAGTTTCTTTCCTTTCTCCTTTTACTATCAATAGGCTAGCATTACTGTCCTTTAAAATGACATTCGTTCTTTTATCCAGTTGTTCAGGATCTATTGGCAAGTAAGTCGCTCCTGCTTTTAATACGGCCATAATTCCAATAATCATTTCAAGGGATTCTTCCACTAACATACCTACTGTTATACCTGGCTTTGCTCCTTTTTCTTGAAGCAACCTTGCCATTTGATTCGCTCTTTCATTCAGTTCCAGATACGTAAGTTTCTGATTTTTAAATACCACGGCTACATGGTGAGGTGTTCGTTTCACCTGTTCCTCAAATAATTGTGAAATTGTTTTATCTTTCGGATAATCAGCTTTTGTATCTTTATCATCCCGCAATAGCATCTGCACTTCTTCTTCTGAAAGCAACATAATATCCTGAATGCTTTGTTCTGGCTTCTCAATAATTTCTTTAAAAACCTGGATTAAATGTTTAGCTAATCTTTCTACAGTTTCCTTCTTAAATAATTTAGTTCTGTAATTTAATACACATTTGATACTACGCTCTTCTTCAACAGCGGTAAGTGTTAAATCAAATTTAGAAACATGCGCCTTCATTTGATATGGTGAGAAAGTTAAACCTTGTATTTCAAAATCATCATAGTCAAAGTTTTGTAAAACGAACATTGTATCAAACAAAGCACTTCTGCTCATATCTCTCTTTAAATCTAATTTTTCAACTAATTCATCAAATGGATAATCCTGATTTTCATAGGCTTTTAAAGCATTCTCTTTAACTTCTTTTAAATAATCTTGGAATGAAACGTCTCGTTTTGGATAATTTCTCATCGCAAGGGTATTAACAAAAATACCCATAATCTGTTTCAAATCATCATGAGGTCTTCCTGCGATTGGAGATCCCACTACGATTTCCTCTTGCCCCGTATATTTTGAAAGCAGTGTTGTGTATCCCGCTAACAGAAGCATGTACAGCGTCACACCATGTTCCTTCGCCATCTTCTTAAGATTAACATATATGTCACTATCGATTTCAAAATGTACAAGGTCACCTTCTGTACTTTGAATTGGCGGTCTTTTATAATCTGTCGGCATATTTAGTACTGGTACTTCTTCTTTAAATACATGCATCCAATACTCTTCTTGTTTTTTCATTTCTTCTTGAGTAAACAATTCTCTTTGCCATACAGAATAATCTTTATATTGAATGCTTAATGGAGATAATTCTTTCCCGTTGTATAACTCAGCTAATTCCTGTGTAAAGATCCCCATTGATACACCATCTGATATGATATGGTGCATATCTAATACCATCACGTGCTCATCATTTGTAATATAGATGATTTCAACTCGTAAAAGAGGAGCCTTCTCCAAATCAAATGGTTTAACAAACTCATTGATCATATCATCTAGCTTATTGGTACCCATTTCTCTATACGTCACTTGGAAATCTATCTCTTTTTCAATCTTTTGAGCTGGTTCACCATCTACCATTACAAAAGAAGTTCTTAAAGCCTCATGTCTTTCAATTACTCTATGAAACGCTTTCTCAAATTGACGTATATCCAAATCACCTTTTATTTTCATGGCGAACGGTATATTGTAAGATACTCCGCTACCCTCTATTTTGTTTAAAATATAGAGTCTTCTTTGTGCAGATGAAAGTGGATAATAATCTTGTTCTTCTACTTTTTTGATGGATGCATATACACTTTCTTTTGTAGAGTCAATAAATTCTCCAATCCCTTTTATAGTAGGTGTTTGGAAGATTTGTCGTAAAGGTATCTCCACCATAAGTTCCTTATGGATTTTAGAAACCATCGTAGTTGCTTTAAGAGAATGACCTCCTATTTCAAAAAAGTGCTGGTTGATTCCGATTTTTTCCACTCCTAAAATTTCCTTCCAAATGGATACAAGTCTTTCTTCGACTTCATTCCTTGGTGCCTCATACTCTACTCCCACAACTGCACTTTCATCAGGTTCTGGTAAGGCCTTTCGGTCCACTTTTCCATTTGCTGTAAGTGGTAGTTTATCCAGCTGAACGAAAAACGTAGGAATCATATACTCTGGAAGCTCTTGCGCCAAAACTTTCCGAATTTCTTGTAACATGGATTCTTTTTTACGTGTTTCAGACGTAAAATAAGCACATAAATATGGTTGACCATTATTATCCTCTCTTGCAACGACAACGGCTTCTTTAATCTCCTTCTGTTTCAAGAGTTGATTCTCTATCTCACCAAGTTCAATCCTGAAACCGCGAATTTTCACTTGATGGTCAATTCTACCTAAAAATTCGATATTCCCATTAGGCAATAACCTTGCAAGGTCTCCTGTCCGGTACATCCTTTCCCCTGGAATGAATGGGTTTGGAACAAACTTTTCCGCCGTGAGCTCTGGTCTGTTTAAATAACCACGTGCCAAACCTTCCCCACTTACACAAAGTTCACCTGCAACTCCTAATGGCATTAAAATATTTTCCATATCAAGGATATAAACCCTGTTATTACTTATTGGTTTACCAATAAGTACCTTCTGATCTTCCTGTTTTAATTCACATATTGTAGAACAAACACTATTTTCTGTTGGTCCATATTCATTAAATAATTTTACGTGAGGCATTTTCTGAAAATGTTTTTTAATTAGATTTTCATTAAAACCTTCACCTGCAATTGTCACAAATCTCAAATCTACTAAAGGCTTATCAATAGTGTCTAATAGATTATTATAATAGCTTGGAACAGCTAACAAATTAGTTACTTTATTACTTTGAATAATATTTATAAATTTACTGAAATTCATTCTTATATCTTCTATTAAAATTAATTTACCTCCAGAAAGCAAAGTAGTAAAAATATCTTCAACAGAGCTGTCAAAAGAGAAAGAAGGCATCTGTAACGTAATATCACTTTCACTATATTGATATGATTCTATTCTCCAACATAACGTATTGAGAATAGATTTATGATTCACCATTACACCCTTTGGTTTTCCAGTTGAACCTGAAGTGTATATTATATAAGCCATGTCAGAGGATTTATTTAGACTAGGTAAGTTTTCTTTAAATCTATCCTTAATCTTTTGTACATTTATATCAATACAAGTTAAATCATAATCTACTTGTTTATTTTCTTGTTTTAACAATATTTCTATACCACTGTCTTCCAACATATATCTTATTCTATCCTCTGGATACTCAGGATCAATTGGAAGGTATGCTCCCCCGGCTTTTAATATTGCCATCATACCAACTATCATTTCAATCGAACGTTCAACCATAATACCAACCACAGTATCAGGTTTCACACCTTTTTCTCTTAGCAGAGCAGCGACTTGATTAGACTTTTCGTTAAGTTCCCAATAAGTCAATTGTTTATTTTCAAACACAACTGCAATATTTTCAGGTGTCCTTTCTACCTGTTCTTGGAACAATTGATGTATCGTCTTCTCTTTTGGGTAATCTACTTTTGTATCATTAAATTCATACAATAAAGTTGTTCTTTCTTCTTCTGCAATTATGTCTATTTCATTTATTTTCTTATTCTCATCTGCAATCACTTGTTCAGTTACTTTTTTAATGTGCATTTCGATATTATCTATTATTTTGTCATCATAAATATTTCCATCATAAGTTAAAACTAAATTTAACTTCTCACCTGGAGTTGCAGCAATACTAAAACTATAATTGCTCTGCTCTTCTGCATGTAAATCTTCTACCTTAAAACCTATATCCATTTTTTCATTTCCGGCAATACGTTTATCAACAGCATAGTTCTCAAACACAATTATATGATCAATAAGATCATTCTTTAATTTACTCATTGCTTGAACTTCAGCTAAATTCATATAGTTATAATTATTGCTAGCTATAGCTTCACTCTGTACAACCGTTAAAACTTCTTTAAACTTCTTATTCTTTCCAAGGTTTATTCTAGTTGGAATGGCATTAATAAATAAACCAATCATCTTTTCAATTCCGTCTACTGGAGCTTCCCTTCCAGATACAATAGTTCCAAATACTACTTCGTCTGTATTGTTATACTTCGCCAAAATAATACCCCAAATACTCTGGAATACTGTATTAAAGGTTACGCTATTCCTATTAGCAAGCTGTGTAATCTTATTTGTTAGTTCGCTCGAAAATTCAATTACTTTTTCTCTTCTTACATACTCACTATTATTCTTAGCAATCTGTAATTTTGGTATTTGCGCTTTCTCTTCATAACCATCTAAATATTGCTCCCAATAACTTTTACCTTCTTCTTTATCTTGCTCTTCTAGCCATTTTATATAATCGCTATAAGGTTTCGTTTCTTCTAACTCATATTCTTCACCATTTATTAATTTTCCATATACAGTGAATAACTCACCTAATACGATTCCAAGACACCAACCATCCAATAAAATATGGTGATGACTCCATACCAATTTATATAAGTTTTCATCTGTTCTAATCAAACATACTCTCATTAAAGTATCTTCACTTAAGTTAAATCCCTTTTCTGTATCTTCTTCTCTATATTTTTTTATGAATAACTCTTTTTCTATAGTTCCTCTTTCACTTATATCGCAATATTGAAAACCTATTTCTCTATCCGCTATTATTATTTGTCTAGGCTCCTCAACTATTTCATATTCAAATGATGCTCTTAGTATTTCGTATCTTTGCATGATTTTATTAAAACTTGTTTTTAATACCTCTACATCAACGTATCCTGTTATATCCATAACAGTTTGTTCAAAATATGCTTTTGAATTTTTGTTTTCCAAAGCATGGAACAGCATTCCCTTTTGCATATTTGCTAACGGGTAAATCTTTTCAATTTCGAAATCTTTATACTGTTCTTTAATATCCTTAAGTTCACTTAGAGTTAATTTAGTATCCCCATAGTCATAAGGCGTTTTGTCCACCTCTATTTGACTAACACAATGATCAATTATAGTTTCAAGGCTTTCTTTAAACTTATCATTTAATTTCCTGATTGTTAGTTCATCAAACTCTAGCTCATTAAAGGTAGTATTTATAACCAATTCATTATTAATAATTATTGAATTCATTTCTATCGAATTATTTCGTGAAATCTTTCCTCCAATTGTTTCCCCATAAGAAAATTTTGATTCAGAAAATGCATTTCTGTTAACATCATTATCCATTTCACCTAAATAGTTAAATGAAATTGGTGCTTTTTGTTCATTTAATAGGTACTTCTCTTTTGATAAATATTTTAGTATACCAAATCCAATTCCCTTGTTAGGAATTTTCCTTAAAATTTCTTTTACCATTTTTATATTAGTAGCAAGATCGGTCTCATCGCCTAAATCTATAAGTACTGGATACATAGTTGTAAACCAGCCTACAGTCCTACTAATATCTACATTTTCTAAGATATCTTCTCTTCCATGTCCCTCCATATTTATTTTTATACAATTTTCACCTGTTATCTCTCTAGTACCTAATAATAAAGAGGTTAACAATATATCATTTATTTCTGTATTGTATGCCCTATTGGATTTTCTTAATAAACTGATAGTCTTTTCCTTATCTAAAGAAATACTAACTGTTTTACTATTTTCGAATGTATCACTTTTAAGCTCTTTTTTTCTAGGTATAAATGCAACCTCAGTTTTTGCTATCTCTTGCCAATACTCTCTTTCCTTTAATAATTTATTGCTACTAACATACTCCCTCAACTTAGAGGAAAACTCTTTAAAGGATTCAGTTTTGAATCCAATGTCTAACTTCTCACCTTTTAAATCCTGAGAATATAGAGTTTCAAAATCTTCTAATATTATTCTCCATGATACCCCATCTACTACAAGATGATGAATGGTAATAAGCAGATGATCCCCTTGATCCGTTTTAAATAAACAAAGATTAACGAGTTTACCATTTTTGATGGAAGATTTCTTTTGGATATTTGTCGCTAATTCATATATTTTCTCTTCCTTATTCTCTACTCCCTCAACATCATGAATGTATAAATCAAAGAGGTTATCCTTATAGCCTCTATTATACTGAATGATCTCTCCATCATTTTCTCTATAAATCATTCTAAGGGCATCATGCTGTTCTAATATCTTATTAAAGACTCTCTCTATTCTCTTTTGATCAAATCCATCTTCCCTAAACAGCATAAATGATTGATTAAAATGATCTAGTTCTTCTTTATTTTTCTCAAAATACCATTTTTGAATTGGAGATAATATTACTTCTCCTGTAACTATTTCATAAGGTTTTAACCGTTTGTTTTGCTTTTTCACATACTTACTAAGATCTTTAATTTTAGGGTTTGCAAATAGATCTTTCACTTCTAACTTAAGATTTATTCTGGACAACCTGGACACAATTTGCAGAGCCTTAATAGAATCTCCACCTGATACAAAGAAATGATGATTTATCCCTATATCCTCTATGCCTAGGATATCCCTCCAAATCTCAACAAGATGTGTTTCAACTTCATTTCTTGGTGCCTCATATTCTACCCCTGATTGACTACTTCTATCTGGTTCTGGAAGTGCTTTTCGATCCACTTTATCGTTTGATGTAAGTGGTAACTGGTCAAGTTGAACAAAATAAGAGGGAATCATGTAATCAGGGAGTTCCTTTTCTAAAAATTCTCTTATCTTAGCTGAAGATATTGCTTTTTCAGACACAATATAAGCACTTAGATACGTATGATTTTCCTTGTCCTCTTTTGCTACTACTACGACCTCTTTTATATCTTGATGTTTTAACAACTGGCTCTCTATTTCACCAAGTTCTATTCTATACCCACGTATTTTTACTTGATGGTCAATTCTTCCTATGAATTCAACATTTCCATCAGGCATCCATCTTACAAGATCACCCGTACGATACATTTTTTCCCCACTGACGAAAGGATTGTCCACAAATTTCTCGGCAGTTAAGGCCGGATTATTTAAATAACCTCTTGCCAATCCATCTCCAGTTACACATAACTCTCCTGTTACTCCAATTGGACAAAGCTGATTATACTTATTTACTATATAAACTTTAGTATTATACACCGGTTTTCCAATTGGAATATTATCATCATTTTTATTCATTAAGAAACTTGTAGTTACTACTGTATTTTCGGTTGGACCGTAGGCATTTACAAGCTGATAGCGGGTATTCTTATTTAAAATTAACTTTTCGCCACCGGATACTAACATTCTTAAAGAATGATTTTCTTGTAATATAAATTGTTCACTTACCTTAGATGGGAATGTTGCAACTGTTATATCTTTACTATTCATATATTCATTTAATTTATCTAGATTAAGCCTAATATCTTTGCCTAAAACGTGCAAAGTAGCTCCGGTGATTAAGCAAGGGAAAATTTCTCCAATAGATGCATCAAATGAGACTTTCAAATAGTTTATAATTCGATCTCTTTCTGTTATTTTATGAAAATCTACATACCAATTACATAAATTGACTAAGGAATGATGTTCCACTAAGACCCCTTTTGGTAAACCCGTGGAACCAGACGTATAAATGACATAGGCTAAATCATTTCTATTATTACGCCTTTCCATATTAATTTGCTCTTGATTTTTTATTGTTTCATCATTAATTGAGATTTTAGTTATACATTCATTATTGGTAAAATGGAGTTTATCGTATAAATGAGTCTGCGTTAATACAAACTTTGTGTTACTATCTTCTACCATATATTTAATTCGCTCTTCAGGATATTCAGGGTCTATTGGTAAATATGCTGCCCCTGATTTTAATATCCCCATGATACCGACAATCATATCTAAAGAACGTTCCACCATAATTCCTACAATCATTTCTGGGTGAACACCCTTATCATGAAGTAATCTGGCTACTTGATTGGATTTTTCATTGAGCTCCTTATAAGTAACTTGTTGCCCCTCGAATTCTACAGCAACCTTGTTTGGAGTTCTCTCTACCTGCTCCTCAAATAATTGATAAATGGTTTTATTCTTTGGATAATCCATATCAGTTTCATTAAATTCATTCAAAAGGATGTGCTTTTCTTCTCCAGAAAGCATATCTATTTGACCTAAACAAACTTCCTGATTATTAGCAATTTCTCTTAAAATACTAACAAAGTGCTCTGATATTTTAGCTATTGTCTCTTTCTTAAACAATTTTGTACAATATTCTAAATCAAATTTTATGATGTTATTAGTTTCTACTGCTGATAATGTCAAATCAAAATTTGCTATATTAAGTTCACTATCATATGTTTCAAAACTTAACCCTTTAATCTCTTCACTAGAAGTATCTAGGTTTTGTAGCACAAACATCGTATCAAATAATGCACTTCTACTCATATCTCTTTGTAAGTCCAGCTTTTCAACCAATTCATCCAAAGGATAATCTTGATTTTCATAAGCCATTAATGCATTTTCTTTTACTTCTCTTAAATAATTACGAAATGTTTTATCTTCTTTTGGATAATTTCTCATCGCGAGGGTATTCACAAACATTCCGACAATATTTTTCAAATCATGATGGCTTCTTCCTGCAATTGGAGACCCTACCACAATATCATCTTGACCCGTATATCTTGAAAGTAAAGTTGTATATCCAGCTAACAGAAGCATATACATGGTAACCCCATTTTCTTTTGCAATTCTATTAAGCTTCTTTGTCAACTCACTATCTATTTCAAAACTTCTTAGGGACCCTTCAACACTTTGTGTCTGCGGCCTTTTATAATCTGTTGGCATATTTAATATTGGTACTTCTTCTTTAAAAACATTCATCCAATATTTTTCTTGCTTCTTCATTTCCTCTTGAGTAAACAAGTCTTTTTGCCATACTGAATAATCTTTATACTGTATATCCAATGGAGATAACTCTTTCCCTTCATACAGTTTACAGAGCTCACTATTTAAAATATGCATTGAAACTCCATCTGAAATGATATGGTGCATATCTAGGACCATCACGTGCTCATTATCTGTGACATGTATGATTTCAACCCGTAAAAGAGGAGCTTTCTCCAAATCAAATGGTTTAACAAATCCATTGATTATATCATCTAGCTTATCGGTACCCATTTCTCTATACGTCACTTGGAAAGCTATGTCTTTTTCAATCTTTTGAACTGGTTCACCATCTACCATTACAAAAGAAGTTCTTAAAGCCTCATGTCTTTCGATTAATTTATGGAAAGCCTTCTCAAGCTGATGAACATCCAAATCACCTTTTATTTTCATAGCGAAAGGCATATTATAAGATACTCCGCTACCCTCTATTTTGTTTAAAATGTAGAGTCTTCTTTGGGCAGATGAAAGCGGATAATAATCTTGTTCTTCTACTTTTTTGATCGATGCATATACACTTTCTTTTGTAGAGTCAATAAATTCTCCAATCCCTTTTATAGTAGGTGTTTGGAAGATTTGTCTTAAAGGTATCTCGACCATAAGTTCCTTATGGATTCTAGAAGCCATCGTAGTTGCTTTCAGTGAATGGCCTCCAATTTCAAAAAAGTTGTGTTGAATTCCTATGTTTTCTATATCTAAAATATCTTGCCAAATGGATACGAGCTTTTCTTCGACTGTGTTCCTTGGCGCCTCATACTCTACTACTCCTGCAACGGAACTTCCATCAGGACTTGGTAAAGCCTTTCGATCTACTTTCCCATTTGTAGTAAGTGGTAGCTTGTCTAGCTGAACAAAAAAAGCAGGAATCATATACTCTGGCAGCTCTTTTGCCAAAAACTTTCGAATTTCTTGAACCCTAGTCTCGTCCTTCGGTGTTTCAGAAGTAAAGTACGCACATAAATATTGATGATTATTATTATCTTCTTTTGCGATAACAACAGCTTCTTTTACTTCCTTATGTTTTAAAAGTTGACTCTCTATCTCACCCAGTTCAATCCTGAAACCACGAATTTTCACTTGATGGTCAATTCTTCCTAAAAACTCAATATTTCCATCAGGTAACATTCTCACAAGGTCTCCTGTTCGATACATTCTCTCTCCTAGAATGAACGGATTTGGAACGAATTTCTCAACTGTTAATCTCTCGCTATTTAAATACCCTTTACTTAATCCGTCTCCAGAAATACATAGTTCTCCAGGTACACCAAGTGGAAGCAAGTTAGAATTTTTATCTACTACAAAAACCGAAGTATTTGCTAACGGTTTTCCTATTGGAATAACCTCAGTTACTTCATTAACAAAATAATACGTAGCATATACCGTGCTTTCAGTTGGACCATAAACATGAATAATTTTATCTTTGCCCAATTTCTCAAGGGCTTTTTTCACATGTGGAACTGAAACTCTTTCACCACCGAATAATATTTTTCTTATTTTATCTAAACAATCTATTTCTAAATCTACAAGCGCATTAAATAAAGCTGTGGTAATAAACATAATACTTATCTGTTCTTCCTTTATTAACTTAGCTAGTTTAACAAGACTTAATACAGTGTCCTTCTCAACCATTATTAACTTTGCACCATTTAGAAGTGCACCATAAATATCAAATATAGACCCATCAAAAGCATAATTCGAAAGTTGTAGTATCGTATCATTCTCACTAATTTCAATATAATTTGTATTCTTAACTACTCTAATTGCACTATAATGCGGAATAACTACTCCTTTTGGTGTTCCTGTTGATCCTGAAGTATAAATGATATAAGCTGTATCACTTGAATGATTTATTAAATTCAAATTATCTGTACTTAGCCTTAAAAAATTCTCTTGATCTAAATTAATTAACTCCACATTCAAATTAAGTTGACTTATACATCTGTCTTGAGTCAATAAAACTTTTACATTACTATCTTGTAACATGTAGCCAATTCTCTCTTTAGGAGTCTCAGGATCAATTGGTAAATACGCCGCTCCGGACTTTAAAATCCCCATAATTCCTATTATCATTTCTAAAGAACGGTCGACCATGATTCCTACAATTGTGTTTGATTGAACACCTTTTTCTCGCAGTAGTCTAGCTATTTGATTTGATTTTTCATTTAATTCCCTATAAGTTAGGTTATTACTTTTAAAGCTAACTGCCACACGGTCAGGTGTCTTCTCAACCTGTTCCTCAAACAATTGATGTATCAACCTATCTTTAGGATATTCAACGGTTGTTTCATTAAATTTATAAAGAAGGATGTTTTTTTCCTCTTCTGAAATTAAATCTATATCGCTCATTTTCTTATCATCATTTTCAATAACTTGCTTCGTTACATTTTGAATATGACACTCTAGATTATTGATTAGTCTTTCTTCATATACATTTTCATCATATACAATTGTTAGTTTCAATTTCTCTCCTAATCCTACAGTAAGGCTTAGGCTATAATTACTTCTCTCTTCGTCGATTACAGATATAACTTCGAACCCTAATCCACTTTCCTTTTCTTCCAATCCTTTTTCATCAATAGCATAATTTTCAAATACTAATATATGATCAATAAGATTACTTTTTAAGTTACTAAGAGCTTGAACTTCGGCTAAATTAATATAATTATAATCATTACCCTCTATTGCATCATGTTGAGTTGCTTTTAAAACTTCTTTAAATGATTTTTCACTTTGCAGCTTTATTCTAGTTGGTATTGTATTTATAAATAAACCTAACATGTTCTCTATACCTTCTACAGCTGCATCTCTGCCTGAGACAACTGTTCCAAAAACAACATCATCACTATTGTTATACTTCGCTAGAATAAGCCCCCAAATACTCTGCATCACTGTATTTAAGGTGACGTTATTTTTATTTGCCAGTTGTGTAATCTTATCAGTTAACTCTTTTGAAAACTCTATCACTTTTTCTCTTCTCTGATACTTTCTAGCACTAGAGTTATTAAATTTAGGGAGGGTAGCATTTAACTCATACCCCTCCAGATACTTACTCCAATACTTCAATCCTTCTTCATTATCCTGATTATTTAGCCAATTTATATAATCACTATAGGGTCTAGGATCTTCTAATTGATGCTCTTCACCTTTCATTTTATGTGAATAGATAGTAAATAACTCATCTAATATAATCCCAATACACCAACCATCAAGTAATATATGATGAAAGCTCCAAATTACTTTATATGAGTTATCATTTGTTTTCATCAAACAAATTCTCATAAGGGTTTCTTTTGTTAGGTCAAATCCCTTCACCTTATCATCTACTATATATTTTTCCATATATAAATCTTTAGTGTTTAAATCTAAATTACTTACATCATTATAGCTAAACTTAATTTTTCTATCCCTTAATATTACATGTAATGGCTCGTCCAATTTATAATTAAATGATGCTCTTAACACCTCGTGCCGTTTCATAATCTCGTTGAAACTTTCCTCAAAAATAGTTTCATCTACATAACCTTTTATATCTAATATAATTTGTTCAAAATATGCATCTGAATTTTTATCTTCAATAGCATGAAACAGTATCCCCTTTTGCATATTTGACAATGGATAGATTTTCTCAACTTTATTAACTTTCATAAATTTATCCCCCTAAATAGTTTCCGTCGGAAAAGGCACAAAAATTATAAATATAATTTGTACAATTAAGTAGTCGTTATGATTGTGTTTTGCCTCCAGGCTTTAATTATCGATGTATTCATATTCACCTAGTAACTCATCAAGCTCTTCTAGTGACATTTTATTGTAACCATAATCGGAAGCTGTTTTTTCTGATTCCGTTTGATTAATACAATGATCGATTATCATTTCAAGGTTCTCTTTATACTTTTGGTTAAAATCAGCGATTAAAAATTCGGAATATTCTCCTTCGTTGAAGGTAGTGTTTATTATTAATGTATCCTCTACAATTATTGAATTAATTTCTATAGAAGCATCTCTTGCATTTTCGCCACCTATACTTTCGCCAGGTGATAGCCATGATGCAGAAAATTCTTCATTGGTCGCTTTTTTACTCATTTCTCCCAAATAATTAAATAATATAGGTGCCGTTTCATCATTTAACAAATCTTGATCCTTTTTCAGGTATTTTAAAACCCCATATCCTATTCCGTTATTAGGAATTTTTCTTAAAGTCTCTTTTACCAATTTTATACTCATAGAAATTTCTTTTTCTTTACCTAAATCAAAATATACAGGGTATATTGTAGTAAACCACCCAATAGTTCTACTAACATCTATGTTTTCAATGACTTCTTCTCTTCCATGACCTTCCATGAGAATTTTCAGCCTGTTTTCTCCTGTTAAATCTCTTACTGTTACTAACAAAGCCGCTAAAAGGATATCATTTATTTGAGTATTATATGTTTTGTTTGTTTCTCCCAATAACTTTTGAGTGTTCTCCTTATTTAGTGAAATGGTTAAGGTCTTGCTATTTTTATAATCGGTCACATCTATTTCTTCATTTTTCGCTAAAAAATCTACTTTCATTTTAGATATGTCTGCCCAATATTTTTTTTCTTTTAAAAGTTTATTACCTACCGCATAATCCATTAACTTTTCTGAAAACTCCTTAAATGAATCCGTTTTAAAACCTATATCAAGTTTTTCATTGAGATATGCTTGTTTATATAACATTTCGAAATCTTCGAACAATATTCGCCATGACACTCCATCTATTACAAGATGATGGATAGTAATAAGCAAATGATCACCCTCATTTGTTCTAAAAATGCAAAGTTTTAACATTTTACCGTCAGTAATCGAAATTTCTTTTTGTATATTTGTTGCTAGTTGACCCACTATCTCCTGTTGATTATCCTGATTCTTAATATCATGGACATATAAATCAAAGAAATCCCCATTCAAATCACGATTATATTGAATTATTTCACCATTTTCCTCTTTATAAATCATTCGTAAAGCATCGTGTTTTTCACAAATTTTACGAAACACCTTTTCTACAATCTGTTCTTCAAATCCATTTTTTCTATACAGCATAAATGATTGATTATAGTGATTTAGCTCTTTATTATTTAATGCTTTGTTTAATACAAAATGTCTTTTCTGTATTGGCATTAAAGGAACGTTTCCCTGAATTATTTCATAGTTTTTCTTTACTCTCGATTCATTTTTTACATACTTACTAAGATTTTTAATTTTCGGGTTTTCAAATAAATCTTTAATTTTGAATTTAAGATTCACTTTCGATAGTTTAGAAACTATTTGTAACGCTTTTATAGAATCTCCACCAACCTCAAAAAAACTATCGTTAATTCCAATTTCTTTAATACCCAAGACATCCTGCCAAGCTGATACAAGATGTTCTTCCACTTCATTTCGAGGCGCTTCATAATCTGTTCCCTTAGAAAGGTCCCCCCCTTGTACAAGAGGCAATGCTTTTCTATCTATTTTTCCATTCGGTGTAAGAGGCATTTTATCTAATTGAATAAAAAATGCAGGAATCATATAATCTGGTAAATAATTTGACAAGTAGTCTCTTAATTCACTTGTAGTTAGCTCCTCTTTAGCTATTATGTATGCACATAAATAGGTAAAACCAGCATTATCTTTCCGATCAACTACTACCGCCTGATCTATATTTTGATTACTTAATAGTTTAGCTTCAATTTCTCCTATTTCTACCCTAAACCCTCGAACCTTTACTTGATTGTCTATTCTTCCTAAAAACTCAATATTTCCATCTGAAAGCCATCTTGCCAAATCTCCTGTTTTATACATTTTTTCACCAGGTATAAAGCCATTTGAAACAAACCTTTCATGAGTAAGGTCTGGTTTGTTTAGGTATCCTTTTGCAAGACCTTTTCCACCAATGTACAATTCACCATACACCCCTAAAGGTTGTGGTTCTAATAAAGAGTTTAAAACATAATATTTTGTGTTATTTAACGGCTTCCCTATGGGGGTATTTACCATTTGCGGTATATACTCGTACTCTTCTTCATAATAGCTAGAATCAATAGTTGCTTCTGTAACTCCATAGCTATTAATTACTCTCATATTCTCCCCATATCTTTTAACCAAATTTTTGTACTCATGTATAGGACAGCTATCAGAACCTAATATTAATAATCGTAATGTCGTGAGGTCAAAATTATTTTCATATACATAATTCATAAAAGGTATAATAAGACTTGGAGTCGATTCAAAAATATTAATTTTATACTTCTTAATTGTCTTATATAATAAATCCAGTTCTAGCTTGATATGACTCGGTACTATATACATTGTCCCACCATTTAATAAACTTCTGCATAAGTCCCCTGCAAATACATCAAACGACATACTAGCCATTTGTAGTAAATTGACGTCATACTTTGACAATTCATAGTGATCTCTCCAAGTGTAATGGACATTAACCAAATTTTCATGCTCTACTAGCACACCTTTAGGGTTTCCAGTTGTTCCTGATGTATATATGATATACACTAAATCATCCGGTGAATTGATATGATTCAAATTATCTTCATCGATATCATATATATCTATATGATTTATATTTACTACTTCACCGTAGGCACCATTTTTATCCGTTAGATGTTCTTGGGTAATAATAATGTCCGCATTACTATCCTCAAGCATAAATTCTATTCTCTCTGTAGGGTATTCTGGATCTATCGGCAGATATGCTCCTCCAGCTTTTAGAACCCCCAATATTCCTACAATCATTTCTACTGATCTATCCACCATTATTCCAACTATACTATTTTGTGCAACACCTTTTCCTCTCAAAGTTCTAGCTAGTTTATTTGCTTTTTTATTCAATTCTTCATAGGTCAACTGCTTTTCTTCGAACACTACAGCTATATGATTTGGTGTTTTTTTAACCTGCTCTTCAAAAAGTTCGTGTATAGTACCTACTGGATATTCAACAGCTGTATCATTAAACTTGTTTAATATGATTTCTCTTTCTTCTTGTGAAAGCAAATTTATTTCACTTAATTTTTGTTCAGGATTATTAACAATTTCTTTTAAGATATTAACTACATGATTTCCAATTCTTTGTATTGTTTCTTCTTTAAATAATTTTGTGCAATACTCTAAAATAAATTCTATATGATCTGTATTTTCAATTGCCGATAGACTTAAATCAAACTTTGCCGCTTTAAAATCAATGTCATACGGTTCGATTTTCAAGCCTTTTATATTCAACTCTAGATTATCTAAATTTTGAATAGAAAACATCGTATCAAACAATACGTTTCTACTAATATCCCTTTTTAAGGCTAGCTTTTCAACTAACTCATCAAATTGATAATCTTGATTTTCATAAGCATTTAAGGTATTTTCTTTTACTTTCTTCAAATAATCAATGAATCTACTGTCTGCTTTAGGACGATTTCTCATCACAAGAGTATTAACAAACATACCAATAGTATTTTTTAAATCATCATGTTGTCTTCCTGCAGTTGGCGAACCAACTATAATGTCTTCTTGTCCCGTATATTTCGAAAGTAGCGTTGTATATGCTGCTAAAAGTAGCATATACATAGTAACTCCATTTTCCCTTGCAAACATTTTAAGTTTGTTTGTTAGTTCAGAATCTATTTCAAAACTTAATCTATCTCCCTCGCTACTTTGTATTTGTGGTCTTGGAAAGTCAGTTGGCATATTCAGAACTGGTATCTCATCCTCAAATACTTTAAGCCAATATTCCTCCTGTTTCTTTATATTATCACCTTCATAAAACTCTTCTTGCCATTCCGAATAGTCTTTATATTGAATTTCTAATGGCGCTAATTTTTTTTCTCCAAATATATCTGTTAACTCTTTCATCAAAATGCTCATTGATACTCCGTCTGAAATAATATGATGCATATCAAGCATCATGATATGCTCATCCTGACTAACTTGTACGATTTCTACCCTTAGAAGAGGAGCTACCTCTAGATTAAAAGGTCTTATGAATCGCGCCACTCGTTCTGATACGTTCTCTTCTCCTAATTCACCATATTCAATTTTAAAATCTATTTCTTTTTCTATCTTTTGAACTGGTTCTCCATCAATCATTACAAAAGATGTTCTTAATGCTTCATGTCTATCAATTAATGCTTTAAAGGCTTTTTCAAAAGTGTCCAATTGAAAGCGCCCCTTCATTTGTATAACAACTGGTAGATTGTAAGTAATTCCACTATCCTCTATTTGATTTAAAATATATAGCCTTTTTTGAGCCGATGAAAGATTATAAAATTGTTTCTCCTCAGCTTTCTTTATTTTTGAGTAAGTACTCATTTCTTTCCCTTTTATATATTCACCAATACCTTTGATAGTAGGAAAATTAAATATTTGTTTTAATGGTATTTCAACATTTAATTCTTTGTGTATCTTTGATACCAATGAAAAAGCTTTTAGTGAGTGTCCTCCCGCTTCAAAGAAGTTATGATTTATTCCAATTTTCTCTATACCCAAAACGTCCTTCCACACTAAAGCCAACTTCTCTTCTACTAGATTTCGAGGTGCTTCATAATGATCTTCTATAAATTTACTGAAATCTGGTTCCGGTAATGCTTTCACATCCACTTTTCCATTGAGTGTAATCGGCAATCTTTCCATCTCTATAAAATGTAAAGGAATCATGTAACCAGGAAGCTCTTTGGCAAGCAACTCTCTCACTTTATCTATGTTCAGTTCCTCATTCAAATCATTAACTGTAATAAATGCGCAAAGATATCTATTTCCATCTATTCCCTCTTTATCAATTACTTTAGCTTCTTTTATGTTCGATTGTCTTAATAAGTGATATTCAATTTCTTCCAGTTCAATTCTAAAACCGTTAATTTTCACCTGATTATCTATTCTACCTAAAAATTCAATATTTCCATCAGGTAGCCATTTTACTAAATCTCCAGTCCGATACACTCGTTCTTCTAAACTAAAAGCATTAGGCTTGAATTTTTCTTCAGTTAATTCTTTATTATTTTTGTATCCTCGTGCTACACCTTCTCCACCTATATATAATTCACCAGGTATTCCTATCGGCAGTAATTGAGCGTTATTATCCAAAACATATAATTTATAATTACTTAATGGTTTACCTATAGGTACACTCATTCCTATACAATCATTGGAACTGACCTTATAATATGTTGCGCAAACAGTTGTTTCTGTAGGACCATATGAATTATAAACATCGGCAATCTCAATAATATTTTTTATATATTCATACTTTAAAACATCTCCACCACTAATAAATTTCATATTTTTATTAAGTATTAAATGCTTATTTTTATCAATTTCATTGAGTAACAGTGGTGAACAGCTTACTAAAGTTACATTATATTTTTCAATATTTTTAACTAGCTCATCTATGTTCAGATCACCAATTTTTTTACTAATAATTAATTTCCCTGAATTAGCTAAAATAGGAAATATTTCTTCCGTAAAAGCATCAAATGAAAATGAAACTACTTGTAATATAGAATCTTCTTCATTTAAAGTAATTTGTTTTGAAAATGCATAAATATAGTTAATAACGTTACAATGTGTAGTCATAACCCCTTTAGGCTTTCCACTAGAACCTGACGTATATATTAAATAAGCTAAATCAGATGAATGATTTAAATTTTCTAGGTTGTCCTTATTTAAATAACTAATTTCTTCATCATTAAATAAAATACTTGAAACTGTTCTTACCTTAAATTGTAAGTGCTCCTGAGTAACGACTAAATTTGCTTCACTATCTTTTAGCATATATTCAATTCTTTCCTCAGGATACTCAGGGTCAATTGGTAAATATGCTGCTCCAGCTTTTAAAATCGCCAATATGCCAATTATCATTTCTGGGGATTTATCCGCCATAATTCCTATTACAGTATCCGGCTTTGCACCATTTTTTCTAAGCAACCTTGCCAGTTGATTTGCTTTTTCATTTAGTTGTGTATATGTTAATTGTTCCTCTTCAAATATAACTGCAATATGATTTGGTGTTTTTAAAACCTGCTCTTCAAATACATGATTTAAGGTTTTATTTTTAGGAAATTCAGCCCTAGTATCATTAAATTTGTGTAATATGTTTTTCGTTTCTTCTTCTGAAAGTAAATTTATTTCTCCTAATTTAAGCCCCGGATTATTGGTAATTTCCTTTATTACATTTACTAAATGACCTGCAAGTCTTTTGATTGTTTCTTTTTTAAATAATTTTGTGCAATATTGCAAATCAAATTTCAAATGATCTGTATATTCTATCGCCGTAAGACTTAAATCAAACTTCGCCACATTAAAATCAATATCGCAAACCTCAGTGGTTACTCCATTTATATTAAACTCAAAATCATTTTGAGTTTGTATATCAAACATCGTATCAAACAATGCGCTTCTACTTGTTTCTTTTCTTAAATTTAGTTTCTCTACTAAGGTATCAAATTGATATTCTTGATTCTCATAAGCATTTAATGTGTTTTCTTTTACTTGTTTTAAATAATCAATGAATTTAGTATTTGCTTTTGGATGACTTCTCATTGCAAGAGTATTGACAAACATGCCAATCGTATTTTTTAAATCATCATGTGTTCTTCCCGCAATTGGTAAACCAACTATTATGTCCTCTTGCCTTGTATATTTAGAAAGAAGCGTTTTATATACTGCTAAAAGAAGCATATACATAGTAACTCCATTTTCTCTTGCAAGAAATTTAAGTTTATTTGTTAGTTCAGAATCTATTTCAAAACCAAGCCTATCTCCCTCACTACTTTGTATTTGTGGTCTTGGGAAATCAGTTGGCATATTCAGAACTGGAATGTCACCCTCAAATACCTTGAGCCAATATTCCTCCTGCTGCTTTACGTTATCTCCTTTATAGTATTCTTTTTGCCATTCCGAATAGTCTTTATATTGAACTTTTAATGGTGCTAATTCTTTTTCTCTAACTAAATCAGCTAACTCCTTCATCAAAATGCCCATTGATACTCCATCTGAAATAATATGATGCATATCAAGCATCATGATATGCTCATTCTGATTAACACATAAAATCTCTACCCTTAGAAGCGGCGCTATCTCTAAATCAAAAGGTCTTATAAATCGTGCCACTCGTTCTGATATACTATCTGCTCCTAATTCACTATATTCAATTTTAAAATCTATTTCTTTTTCTATCTTTTGAACTGGTTCTCCATCAATCATTACAAAGGATGTTCTTAATGACTCATGTCTATCAATTAGTGCCTTAAAAGCATTCTCAAAAACACGCATTTGAAAATGGCCCACGATTTTGATAACTAAAGGAATATTATATGTCGTACCTTTAGATTCCAAATTATTTAAAATAAGCATCCTTTTTTGTGCCATTGATAAGGTATAACAATCGTTTTCTGATTGTTTCGCTTTTGGAATTTCATTCTTTTTTTCTATATCTTCATTTTTTAAAGCTATAATAATTTTTTCTTTATATAACTTTATTTTTTCCTTTAATTCAGCTGTTATTAGCTCACGAGGTCCAATAATTTTTATCTTCCCTTGATTCTGATATAAGAAAATGTTTGATTTTTTCAAATCATTTATAAACCCTTTAATATCCATAACTAGAATCATTCCCTTCGCGGTGCCCATTCAATTTCTCACACTATTAGTAAATAACTAAAACAACTATCAAATTTCATATACATCTTTGAAATTTAAACTATTGGGCCTAGTTTAACTGCACAATCTATTGCTTTTTCCCTGCTGAGAAGAAGTATAGATTGTACAGTTTTCCTAGGATAAATCCCCTTTTTTTATAATTAAATCTTAAATCTCAAAGCAATCAGCATTATAGAAAATCTGCCTTTTTACACCTATTACTAATATCTTTTACTTCCAAAAGAAATGAATTTCATTTTAAACCGTTATACCTCTTCCTCAACATAATCATAAGAACTATTTTGACGATCATGTTCAGTTGATAGGATATAATTTGCTAAACCCATTACACTTGGATTCTCAAAGAAATTGTGAATGCTTATATCTGTATTTAAAACTTTATTAATAGCAGCAACAGCACTCATTAACTTCAGTGAATTTCCTCCTATTTCAAAGAAGTTATGAGAAATCCCAATAGATTTGATGCCTAGGATTTCTTCCCAAATTGAAATAATAGTCTCTTCTACAAAATTACTTGGTGCTACGTACTCTACTTCAGTTGTTACATTCCCATCAGGCTTTGGTAATGACTTTCGGTCTACTTTCCCGTTTGTAGTTAGCGGTAGCTTATCAAGTTGAACAAAAAATGCAGGAATCATATACTCTGGAAGCTTTTTAGTTAGATACTTTCTAATTTCTTGAATTATCAATTCATCTTTCCATGTTTCAGAAGTAAAGTAAGCGCATATATATTTTTCACCATGAATATCATCTCGTACGATAACAATAGCTTCTTTTACTTCTTTATATTTAAGTAGCTGACTCTCTATCTCACCAAGTTCAATCCTGAAACCACGAACTTTCACTTGATGATCTATTCTACCTAAGAACTCAATATTTCCATCAGGCAACATCCTAACAAGATCCCCTGTTCGATACATTTTTTCTTCTGGTATAAATGGATTGGAGACAAACTTTTCTGCTGTCAAATCTGGTCGGTTTAAATATCCATGAGCTAACCCTGCTCCACTTAAACAAAGTTCTCCAGCTACGCCGATTGGAAGTAGTCTCTGATTTCCATCTACTATAAATACTGAAGTATTTGCTAATGGCTTCCCAATTGGTATTGTGTCGAATTCTTCATTGATTTCATTTATATAATAGTACGTAGCAAAAACAGTACTTTCTGTCGGACCGTATACATGAATCAGCTTATCTTTCCCTAGATACTCCAATGCCCGTTTTGTATGTGATACTGAAATTCTTTCACCACCAAAAAGGATTTTTCTTATATTAGATAAACACTCTATTTCTAAATCAACCAACGTATTAAATAAGGCTGTAGTTATAAACATAACACTAATTTTTTCTTCTTTTATTAATTTTGTTAGCTTACTTAAATTCAATACTGTATCTATTGATACCATCACTAATTTCGCACCATTTAACAATGCACCGTAGATATCAAATACGGATCCATCAAAAGAATAATTTGAAAGCTGTAAAATAATATCATCTGAATCAATCTTAATATAGTTTGTGTCACGAACAACTCTTACTGCATTAGAGTGTGATGTAACCACACCTTTTGGTACTCCAGTAGAACCCGATGTATATATGATATAAGCTATGTTCCCAGAATCATTGATAGGAGCTAAATTCTCTTTACTCAATTGAAAATTCTCACTCTTATCTAAACTAACCATCTCTACATCCAATGAGGAATCATTAATGAACTTCTCCTGCGTTAATAGAATTTGAATATCACTATCTTGTATCATAAATTTGATTCTATCCTGAGGAGATTTAGGGTCTATCGGCAAATAAGCTGAACCTGATTTTAAGATACCCATTATTCCAATTATCATCTCAGGGGATCTCTCAACCATAATTCCCACAATTGTATTTGCAGTAATCCCTTTATCTCGTAACCATCTAGCAACTTGATTAGACCTTTCATTTAATTCTTGATACGTCATTTTAGTGCCTTCAAATTCAACGGCAATATGATTAGGCGTTTTCTCTACCTGTTCCTCAAACAGCTGATGTATAGTCTTATCCTTCGGATAATTCGTCTTTGTATCATTAAATCTATACAATAATGCATTTCGCTCTTTCTCTGGGATTATGTCTATCTCATTTAATTTCTTATCCTCATTTATAACAACTTGTTCCGTTACTTTTTTAAGATGCATTTCTATATTGTCTATTATTTTCTGTGGATAAATCTTTTCGTTATAAGTTAATTTTAATACTAACTGTTCTCCAGGAATTGCTACAATGTTGAATCCATAATTGCTTTGCTCTTCTCCCCTTATATTTTGACACATAAAACCTGTATTATTTTCTGCATGATTAAAACTACTATCATCGAGTGAATAATTTTGAAATACCATTACATGATCAATTAGATTCCTTTTTAGACCATGCAAAGATTGAATTTCAGCTAAATTTATATAGTTATATTTATTATTTTCTATTGATTCATCCTGGACATTTCTTAAAACCTCTTTAAAACTACTATCTTTTTCGAGTTTAACTCGAGTCGGAATTGTATTAATGAATAATCCTACCATCGCTTCAATTCCTTCTACTTTTGCCTCTCTTCCTGATACGACTGTTCCAAATACAACATCTTCTATATTATTGTACCTCGCTAAAAGAATGCCCCAAATTGTCTGCAGTACGGTATTAAAAGTAACTTGATTTCTATTTGCGAGTTGAATAATGTTACGAGTCATTTCTTTTGAAAATTCTATCATTTTTTCTTTTCTTTTATACTCATTAACTTTATTCAAGATTTTAGGAACCTGTGCTTGTTCTTCATATCCATCCAAATAGCTCTTCCAATGTGCTAACCCTTCTTCTTTATCCTGTTCTTCCAACCATCTTATATAATCACTATATGGTGTTGGCTCCGCTAAATGGCTCTCTTCACCTTTCATCTTTCTTCCATAAACATCAAATAACTCACCTAATATAATCCCAAGACACCATCCATCTAACAATATGTGATGATGACTCCATACCAATTTATATGAATCCTGATTTATTTGAATTAAGCTAATTCTCATTAATGTGTCTTTACTTAAATTAAAGCCTTTTTGTTTATCATTTTGTAAATAATTCTCTATAAACTTTGTTTTCTGCTCAATGTTTTCGTCTTGAATATCATAATAGTTGAAACCTACTTTTCTATCTTGAAGTATGACGTGTCTTGGTTCCTCCACTAATTCATACTCAAATGCTGCTCTTAATATTTCGTGTCTCCTCATTATTGTATTAAATGATTTTTCTAAAATATCTACATCTACAGTCCCTTTTATATCCATTACAATTTGTTCAAAATACATACTTGAATTTTTATCTTCTAATGCATGGAATAACATCCCTTTTTGCATATTTGCTAACGGATATATTTTCTCGATAGTAAAACCATTGTATTTTTCTTTTATTTCTTCAAGTTCTTCTAATGTTATATTTATATCTCCATAATCAAAAGGTGTTTGATCTGGTTCTACTTTATTCGCACAGTGATTAATTATTATTTCAAGACTTTCTTTATATTTCTGATTTAAATCCTTTATCATTTTTTCACTGTACTCTAATTCATTAAATGTTGTATGAATAACCAATTCACCATTTAAAACCATTGAATTCATTTCTATAGATGTATTCCTAGTAATTTTCTTACCGACTGTTTCACCTATAGACCATTTTGATGCAGAGAATTCTTTCCTGTTAATATCTTGATCCAATTCACCTAAATAGTTAAATGAAATTGGTGCCTTTTCTTCATTCACAAATCCCTTATCTTTTGCTAAATGTTTTAATACTCCATAACCTATTCCTTTATTCGGTATTTTCCTCAAAGTTTCTTTAACTGTCTTTATGTTGGTCGAAAGTTCATTTTCGTTCACTATATCTAAAATCACTGGATACATCGTCGTGAACCAGCCAACAGTCCTATTGATTTCGAAATTCTCTATTACGTCTTCTCTTCCATGCCCTTCCATATTTACTTTTAGCTTGTATTTCCCCGTCAATTCTCTGATTCCAACTGCTAAAGCTGTTAATAAAATATCATTTATTTCTGTGTTATATGCCCTATTTGTTTTTCTAAGTAAAGATGTAGTGAGTTCTTTATCTAATGTAATACTTACTGTACTACTATTTTCAAAGTTGTTTTTTGTGATTTCTTTCTTTTTAGGGATAAACTGTACATTCTCTTTTGATATGCTTGTCCAATATTCCCTTTCTTTCATTAATTCCCTACTCACGCTATAAGCTTTTAACTTTGATGCAAATTCTTTATAGGAATCTGTTTTGAATCCTATTTCTAGCTTTTCACCCTTTTCTAGTTGTGAATATAAAGTCTCCAAATCTTCGAGTAGGATTCTCCATGATACCCCATCCACTACAAGGTGATGAATCGCAATCAGAAGATGGTCTCCTTCATCCGATTTAAATATACAAAGCTTTACAAGTTTACCTTCTTTAATATCCATCTCTTTTTGAATACTTGTAGCAATTTCATATACCTTCTCTTCCTTATTCTCAACGCCCTTAACATCATAAATATATAAATCAAATAAGTTCTTGTCATAACCTCTATTATATTGAATTATTTCTCCTTCTTTTTCTTTATATATCATGCGTAAAGCATCATGATGTTCCATAATTTTATTAAATATTTCTTCTACCTGTTTTTCATCAAATCCATTTTCTCTAAATAACATGAACGATTGATTAAAATGATTCATCTCTTCTTGGTTTTTCTCAAAATACCAGCTTTGTATTGGGGTTAATTCTACTTCCCCCTTTACTGTTTCATGAACCTTTTGTTCTTTCTTTTCTCGTTTTATATATTTTCCAAGATTTTTAATTTTGGGATGTGCAAATAAATCTTTCATTTCTAATTTAAGGCCAATTCTAGATAATCTAGATATAATTTGGATTGCCTTAATGGAATCTCCTCCAGATACAAAGAAATTATGATTAATCCCTATATCCTCTATCCCAATAATACTTCTCCAAATTTCAACGAGCTTTTCTTCCACTTCATTTCTCGGTTCCTCATACTCTACCCCAGTATCAATGCTTCCATCTGGTTCAGGAAGTGCTTTTCTGTCTACTTTCCCGTTCGTTGTTAACGGAAGCTTATCTAATTTCACAAAATACCCAGGAATCATATAATCCGGAAGTTTCTGTTCTAAATATTCTCTAATTTCCCTTGCATGTAATTCTTTTTCTGAAACGATATATGCACATAAATATTGATTATTTTCCTTATCTTCTCTAGCTATAACAATCACTTCTTCGATATCTTGATGAGTTGACAGTTGACTTTCTATTTCTCCGAGTTCAATTCGATAACCACGTATTTTCACCTGATGATCTATCCGTCCTAAAAACTCTATATTCCCATCAGGTAACCATCTTGCAAGATCTCCAGTACGATACATAGATTTACCGTTATCAAATGGATTTTCAATAAACCTCTCAGCTGTTAATTCTAGATTATTCAAATATCCTCTTGCTATCCCCTCACCTGATACACACAGTTCCCCAGCTACTCCAATTGGCTGAAGATTATTTCCCTTGTCTAATATATATATATTAGTGTTTAAAATTGGTTTTCCAATCGGAATTACCTTATCATTGCTTATTTGATCAAACTCAATTCTATAGCTTGTGGAATCTACACAACACTCTGTAGGCCCATAAACATTTGTAATATTAGGTTGAAGATTGGCGAATTTTTCAAATAAACCTTTGATTAAATAAGGCGTTAATGCCTCTCCGCCTACAATAAATTCTTTAATTTCTAATTCTTGTTCTATTTTTTTTACATAGCTAAGCATTGTTAAATGTGCCGGAGTAGCATCGGATACATGTATTTTATTTGTTGCATAATACTCAATTAAACTCATTGCATCCCAACTTACTTCCTTTGGCACAACAAATAAGGTATGTCCTAAAAGTAATGTTGCAAATATTTGTTTCACCGATGCATCAAATATAAATGGTGCTAGCAACGCGACATTAACATTAGTATTAAATTTTTTATAAATTACATCATTTAACCCATTGACTAAGTTATTTACACTATTTTGTTCTATCATTACCCCTTTAGGATTCCCTGTAGAACCTGATGTATATATTACATAAGCTAAATTTCGGGGACTATTTATTTTACTGATGTTCGTTCTATTTTCTTCATATTTTAATTTATCTAATTGTAGAATTTGTCCCTGAAAAGATAGATCGCTATGAACATCATTCGTTACGCATAGTATCTCTATATGGCTTTTACGTAACATATATTCTTTTCTTTTCCTAGGATAAGTTGGATCAATTGGTAAATAAGCTCCTCCAGCTTTTAAAATCCCCATTATACCTACTATCATTTCAATAGAGCGTTCCACCATTATTCCCGTTACTACGTCAGGACCAACTCCTTTTTCGCGAAGTATATGCGCAAGGCTATTTGCCCTTTCATTTAGTTCTTTATATGTTATACTTTGGTTTTCGAAAACAAGTGCAACATTATTAGGTGTCTTCTCTACCTGTTCTTCAAAAAGCTCTGGAAGTGTTTTTTCTTTAGCATATTTTCCTTTTGTATTATTAAATTCGTTTAATAACTTACTTTTTTCTTTCTCTGTTAATATATCTATTTCACTTAATTTCTGCTCTGGATTTTTTACTACTTCTCTTAAGATATTTATAAAATGTTCTAAAAACTTCTCTATTGTCTCCTTATTATAGAGAGCCGTACAGTATTCAATTTCTAGTCCTAATCCATCCTCTAACTCACTTACATGTATAGTAATATCAAACTTAACTATTTTCCGCTGATCTTCTAACATGCTAACCTTTAATTCATCTAAATTTAATAGCATATTATCAGTGTGTTGAAATACAAGCATCGTATCAAATAGTGGATTTCGTGAAATGTCTCTTCTCACATTTACCTTTTCTACCAATTCTTCAAATTGATAATCCTGATTTTCATATGCTTTCAATGTATTTTCTTTTACTTCTTTTAAGTACTCTTTAAAAGATGTATTGCCCTTTGGATAATTTCTCATCGCAAGGGTATTCACAAACATTCCCATTACATTATTTAAATCTACATGTTTTCTTCCTGCAATTGGTGATCCTACTACTATATCCTCTTGCCCTGAATATTTAGAAAGCAAAGTCGTGTATCCTGCTAACATCAGCATATACATAGTAACTTCATTTTCTGTAGCCAACTTGTTTAACTGATTATAAGTTTCACTATTGATTTTTAAATTGATTCTATCTCCAGCAAAACTTCTTCTTTTTGGCCTTTTATAGTCTGTTGGCATATTTAGTACTGGTACTTCTTCATTGAACACATTCATCCAATACTTTTCTTGCTTTTTGATTTCTTCTTGAGTAAGCAAGCCTCTTTGCCACGCAGAATAATCTTTATATTGAATGCTTAATGGAGATAATTTTTGACCATTATATAATTCAGCTAATTCCTGCATGAAAATCCCCATTGATACACCATCTGAAATGATATGATGCATATCTAATACCATCACGTGCTCATTATCTGTGACATGTATAATTTCAACCCGTAAAAGAGGAGCTTTCTCCAAATCAAATGGTTTAACAAATCCATTGATTATATCATCTAGCTTATCGGTACCCATTTCTCTATACGTCACTTGGAAAGCTATGTCTTTTTCAATCTTTTGAACTGGTTCACCATCTACCATTACAAAAGAAGTTCTTAAAGCCTCATGTCTTTCGATTAATTTATGGAAAGCCTTCTCAAGCTGATGAACATCCAAATCACCTTTTATTTTCATAGCGAAAGGCATATTATAAGATACTCCGCTACCCTCTATTTTGTTTAAAATGTAGAGTCTTCTTTGGGCAGATGAAAGCGGATAATAATCTTGTTCTTCTACTTTTTTGATCGATGCATATACACTTTCTTTTGTAGAGTCAATAAATTCTCCAATCCCTTTTATAGTAGGTGTTTGGAAGATTTGTCTTAAAGGTATCTCGACCATAAGTTCCTTATGGATTCTAGAAGCCATCGTAGTTGCTTTCAGTGAATGGCCTCCAATTTCAAAAAAGTTGTGTTGAATTCCTATGTTTTCTATATCTAAAATATCTTGCCAAATGGATACGAGCTTTTCTTCGACTGTGTTCCTTGGCGCCTCATACTCTACTACTCCTGCAACGGAACTTCCATCAGGACTTGGTAAAGCCTTTCGATCTACTTTCCCATTTGTAGTAAGTGGTAGCTTGTCTAGCTGAACAAAAAAAGCAGGAATCATATACTCTGGCAGCTCTTTTGCCAAAAACTTTCGAATTTCTTGAACCCTAGTCTCGTCCTTCGGTGTTTCAGAAGTAAAGTACGCACATAAATATTGATGATTATTATTATCTTCTTTTGCGATAACAACAGCTTCTTTTACTTCCTTATGTTTTAAAAGTTGACTCTCTATCTCACCCAGTTCAATCCTGAAACCACGAATTTTCACTTGATGGTCAATTCTTCCTAAAAACTCAATATTTCCATCAGGTAACATTCTCACAAGGTCTCCTGTTCGATACATTCTCTCTCCTGGAATGAAAGGATTTGGAATGAATTTTTCTGCTGTGAGATCTGGTCTATTTAAATAACCACGGGCCAAACCTTCTCCACTGATACAAAGCTCGCCTGGCACTCCCAATGGACAAAGTCCATTAGACTCGTTTAAAATAAAGACTTTTGTATTACATATTGGTTTTCCTATCGGTATATTGTCATAAGAATTTTCTATAATAAAGCTTGTTGTTACTACTGAATTCTCTGTAGGACCATAGTTATTAACAATCTGGTAACTTTTATTTTCAAAATAATTTAGTTTATCTCCACCTGTTAATAATCTCCTTAAAGATGTATTCTCAAGCATTAAAAATTGTTCACATACTTGTGTAGGTAAAAAGCTTATTGTAATCTCTTTTTCAATAAAATATTTGTTTAATTTCGTAATATCTAATTTTAAATTATCATTTATAATATGAATCTCTGAACCCGCTATGATATAAGGAAATACTTCCCAAGCAAATGCATCAAAACTTATACTTGCATAACTGGCATTTTTATCAGTTTCACTTATTTCATTGAAGGAATTATGCCAATTACATAAGTTCACCAATGAATGATGCTCCACCATAACTCCTTTTGGCTTTCCAGTAGAACCAGATGTATAAATGACATAGACTAAATCTTTACTGCTGCTATCAATACGTAAGTTCTCGGTTTCGTATTTAAACAAATGCTCATTATGAATATTAATAATGCTAATATCATCAACTTCTGTACAATCAACTAAATTAATTAATTTATCCTGGGTCAATAATATTTCAGTTTGACTATCTTGAAGTATATATTTAATCCTATCTATAGGATATGTAGGATCAATTGGTAAATACGCACCACCAGCTTTTAAAATCCCCATAATTCCCACAATCACATCAACTGAACGTTCTAATAATATTCCTACTATTTTATCAGAACCCACACCATTTTCTCTTAACGCTCTTGCCAATTGATTAGATTTTTCATTTAACTCCCTATATGTCAATTTCTTATCTTCAAAAACAACTGCAATGCTATCTGGCGTTCGTTCTACTTGTTCTTCAAATAACTTGTGTATTAACTGGTTTTTAGAGAAATCTACATTTGTATCGTTATGTTCATACAATAAAAAGCGCTTTTCTTCTTGTGGAATCATATCTATTTTATTTACACTTATCGAAAGATTCCTTGATATTTCCCTTAGAATATTAATATAATTTTCTGTCATTATTAATATTGTGTCTCTTTTGAATAATCCGGTACTATATTCGACATTTAACACAATCTCATCGTCATAATCTAAAATATTAAAAGTGATATCGAATTTTGCATTATCTAATTCAAATATTATTGGACTAAGATTTAAAGCACCTTGCTTCTTAGTAAATAATTTAGCGTCTTCCAATACAAACATGGTATCAAATAAAGGGTTTCTATTAGAGTCTCTTTCATAGTCTATACTACGAATTAGTTCGTCAAACTGATACTCTGAGTTTTCAAATGCTGTAATTGTATTTTCTTTTACCTGTTCCAAAATTTCTTTAAAACTTTTTGTAGCATCTATATTGTTTCTTAAAGCAATAGTGTTGACGAACACACCAAAAATATTTTGTAAATCTTGATGTAACCTACCTGATGCTGCTGTTCCGACAACAATATCAGTTTTTCCCGTATATTTGTGAAGTAATATATGATAAGCGCTAAGCATAAGCATATATAAAGTCGATCCTGTATCCTTAGCTACCCTTCTTATCTGTTCAGATAACTCTTTTCCTATATGAAAGTATGCATTTTCTCCTGCAAAGGTATCTATATTTTCTTTTCTATAATCATAAGGTAATTCTAATTTAGATGGCAGATGACTGTATAAATTCAGCCAATATTGCTCTTGTTTTTTTATAGCATTAGATTGATTATACGTATTATTCCATTCTACATAATCCTTGTATTGTATATTTATCTTAGGTAAATCAAGATTGTTATATAAATCGAGTATTTCATTCATAAATATTCCTTGTGATACCCCATCTGCTATTATGTGATGGAAGTTAACAACCAATATATGCTTCTCTACTCCGATTTTAATTAGTTTAGCTCTCATTAATGATGGCTTACTTAAATCAAAAGGCTTTGTTGATTCCTTACACATTTTGCTAGTTAAATCTCTTAAACCTTCATCATCTGTTACAACTATATCTAAACATTGGTATTCCAAATCAAAATCAACTTTATCATAAACCCTTTGAACTAATTCATTATCTAATACTTCAAATCCTGTTCTCAGGATTTCATGTCTATCTATAAATTTTCTAAATGCATTTTCAAGTCTATTACATTCCATTTCACCTTCAACAAGTAACGCCATAGGAATATGATATGCTCCTCTATTATTTTCCATCATAGAAAGCATGTACATTCGTTTTTGAGAAGGCGATGTGGCATAATAATCCTTTTTCGATATCCTTTCAATCATATTTCCCCTATGATTGTCTTGGCTATTTTTCAAATATTGATCTAATACCTTTATAGTATCATTTTTAAATATTTCTCCTATCGGCACCTCTATATTCATTCTCTTTTTAATTTCGGTAACAATCGATATCGCTTTTAATGAATCTCCGCCTATTTCATAGTAATTAGTATCTATTCCTATGTTTTCTATTCCGAATACATCTTTCCATATATCTAATATTTGGGCTTGAGTTTCATTTTCTGCTTCTTCACATTTAGTTGCTGCAACTTCATCTAGTTCATGATTTTTTATTAACTCCCCCAAAATACTCTTATTTACTTTCCCATTTACAGTCAATGGTATTTCATCTATTTTGAAAAATCTTGATGGAATCATATAATTCGGGAGCTGATTTTGCAAATATTGTTTTAGTTCATTTGGGTTTATGTCTTCATCTGAAACTACAAAAGCATATAGGCTTTTCATTTTATTATCGTTTGTATAGTCAATTACTACTGTTTTATTTACACCTTTATATTTGATTATACAATTTTCAATTTCCCCTAATTCTACCCTATATCCCCTTATCTTAACTTGACTGTCTTTTCTTCCTAAAAATTCGACATATCCGTCCTCTTTTAACACGCCATAATCACCAGTTTTATAAATATATCCTAATTCTTCGTGCAAAATAAATGACATCTTAGTTTTTTCAATATCATTTATATACCCACTTGCTACTCCCACTCCACCAATGTACAATTCTCCCTCTACATCCACGGGACACAATTGCTTGTTTTGATTTAATACATAAATTTTCTGGTTAGCCAACGGCATTCCATATGGTATGCTTTTCCAATCACCCTTAATTTCCTTAATAGGGTAATATATGGACCATATTGACCCCTCAGTTGCTCCACCTAAGCTAATAACTTCCGCATTTTTGAAAGTTTTCTTTATCTTCTGAGGAAGTTCCAGCGGTATCCAGTCCCCACTAAGCAATACAAGCCTTAGACTATCATCCTGTTCACTATCATTATATAAGTCCACTGTCAGTTCCATAATTGCTGGAACTGAGTTCCAAATTGTGATTCCTTCTTTCTTTACAACTCTTTTTAAGTTATATACATCCCTTTGATCATCTATAATTACAAGAGCCGCTCCACAGCTCAATGCACCAAAAACATCATAAACTGACAAATCAAAGCACAGTGAAGAAATCCCCATAATTTTATCATTTTCTGTCACACAGAATTTTTCGTTAATATCTATAATTGTATTTGTTGCTGCACCATGAGTTATTTGAACTCCTTTAGGTTTTCCTGTACTACCAGAAGTAAAAATAACATATGCCATATCTGTTTCATCTACTTTTATATTGACTTCATCACTAGAATATTCCCTAATATTTTCATCTTTATAGGTAGAAGGTGTTATAAAGAACTTACAATTACTTTTCTTTTTTATATATTCTTTTCTTTCTTCAGGATAATCAGGATCCAGCGGTATATATGCTGCTCCAGCCTTTAAAACAGCAAACAAATTTATAAAGGTATCTATACATCGCTTACCTATCACACCAATGTAATCACCTTTTCTAACTCCCTTATCCATTAAGTATCTTGCAATTTGATTCGATTTTTCATTTAGTTCTTTATAAGTTATCGAATCATCATGATGAATTACAGCTACCTTATCTGGTACTAGTTTTGCTCGATTCACAAACATTTCATGTAAAGTACACTTATCAAACTTTTTGTTTGTATCATTATAGGTTTCAATAACTTTTATGCTATTCTCACTAAGGTTAATACCTGACACTTGATCATTAAATATAACCTGATTTAATACATTTATATATTGTTCAAACATTGATTTAATAACATTGCTCTCAAATAATTGTTCAACGTAATCCCATGTAATATATAAACCTCCATTTAATTCATAAACTTGGTTATCTATATAAACTTGGGATGTTCTTGTACTAAAAAATTTAATTTTTTCAAAGTCTATCAAATGATCAAATGAATCATCTGAGTCCTCACTCAATACACTTGTGAAGACAATAGGCATTATAGCTTGATTAACCATTCTATGTTTTTTCCCAATAGCTCTTATAAAATCCACACCATCATAATGTCTATGTTCAAGAGCTTCTAACAATGTATCCTGTACCTTCGCAGCAAATTTCCAAAATGACTCAATACTATCTTTCGCATTAATATCTAATAACATTAGAGTTGTGAAATCTCCAATGATTTTTTTTACGTCTTGATGAAACGGTATCCGATTAAAAACAGTTAAATTTACTGCAAATTGACTCTGATTACTCCAATATGCTAAGACATAAGCATATGCAGCACATAAAACCGATGTAGGGGTAAGATTTTTTTCTCTTGCTTTTTGTTTTAATTTATTCCATGTTTCACGTTCTAAAAATTCCGAACATTTATCGAATGTAGGTTTCTCAATTTCTAATGGGTTGCATTTTAAAGGCAATGCTGGTGCACTTGGGAAATTATCCAATTTATTTAACCAGTACTTCTCATCTTTTTTATATCGATTAGATTGCCTAAATTCATTGGTTGCTAAAACATAGTCTCTAAAATTATACTCCAGGTCAGGCAGCTGCAGACTTGGCTGATTGTAAAACATTTTAAATTCCTTGATTAATATTTTCATGCTACTGTCATCACAAATTAGCGGATCTATATTTAACCAAAAATATTTTTGGTTATTGGGTAATATAAATGCTTTCATCTCAAATAATGGCCAAGTACTTGGATCTATGATTTTAGCTATCATTTTTTGTCTTTGTTCCAATATACGTATCATTATATCTTCTTGATTTAAATTCCTTACATCTACTGTGTCTACAGAATAAAGAAGTTCTCCTTCTAAGATTCTTTGTGTTCCATTTTCAAAAACTATTGTTCTTAGTATTGGATGTCTATTAATTAATTTTTGTAATGCACTATTAAACCTATCTATATTAATATCTATTTCAAATTCGACTGTTAAATTTGTAGCTGCGCCACCAATTTCAAAAGCCGGATCTCTACCTATTAAATAGGCTAATTGTATACCTGTAAGTGGGAAAGGTTCATGTAAATTCTTTAAATCTGTAGTTTTTGTAAATTGTCGGTTCTCTATAATTTCTCCCTTGTTTGTTTCGATGTAAGCACTTATTTTCTTTATTGTAGATAATCTAAACAATTCTTTTAATGGTAAATCAACACTTAACCTGTCATTCATTTTAGATAAAAGCTCCATTGCATTTATCGAATGCCCACCAAGAATTGCAAAACTGTCATTAATACCAACTTTATTTATATTCAAAGTTTCCTGCCACATTAAAACGAGCTGTTTTTCAATCTCATTTCTTGGTTCCTCATATTCAACCTCGGTATTAAAACTTCGATCTGGTTCAGGTAAAGACTTTTTATCTATTTTTCCATTTGCTGTTAACGGCATTTTATCTAACTTAAGAAAATAAGTAGGAATCATATATTCAGGTAATTTTTCACCTAAAAATCTTCTTAATTCTTCAACAGTAACTTCTCCCACTAATGTTAGATATGCACAAATATAATTGCTCTTGTCCTTTTCTTCTCTTGCTACAACTACAGTTTCTTTTACATTTTGATGCTTTAATAACTGACTCTCTATCTCTCCAAGTTCAATCCTAAATCCCCGAACCTTTACTTGATGGTCAATTCTTCCTATAAATTCAATATTCCCATCAGGTAACCACCTAGCCAAATCTCCTGTGTGGTATAAACGCTCTCCTTCTGCAAATGGGTTTTTAACAAATTTCTCTAATGTTAACTGCTCATTATTTAAGTACCCTTTAGTTAATCCATCACCAGAAATACAAAGTTCTCCAGGTTCACCAATAGGAAGTAAATTTTTCTCTTCATCTACTATATAAACTGAAGTATTTGCTAACGGTTTACCTATGGGTAGAGTGTTAACATCCTCATCTATTTCATTTATAAAGTAATATGTGGCAAAAACAGTACTTTCCGTTGGTCCGTATACATGAATGAGTTTATCTTTCCCCAGAAATTCTAATGCTTTTCTTGCATGGGAGACTGAAATTCTTTCTCCTCCAAATAATATTTTTCTTATATTAATTAAACAATCTATTTTTATATCTACAAGCGCATTAAATAAAGCAGTTGTAATAAACATCACGTTTATGTTTTCTTGCTTAATTATATTTCCAAGCTTATTTATATCCGTGACTGTATCTTTTTCTATCACTACTAATTTCGCCCCATTTAACAGAGCACCATATATATCAAAAATTGATCCATCAAAAGAATAATTCGAAAGCTGCAGAATGGTATCATTATTTTTTATTGCTATGTAATTTGTATTTCGAACGACTCTGATAGCACTATAATGCGAAATGATAACTCCCTTTGGTATTCCAGTAGAACCCGAAGTATAAATAATATAAGCTGTATCATCAAAACGATTTACATGTTTCAGATTACCTGTACTTAAGTCACTTGAATCTAGATCGTCCAAATTAATTATTTCTAAATCATATTCGATTTTCTTAATGAATTTCTCTTGAGTCAATAAAATCATGGCATGACTATCCCGTAACATATAATCAATTCTTGCTTTTGGAGTATCAGGATCAATTGGGAGGTAAGCTGCTCCAGATTTTAAAATACCCATTATTCCAATTATCATTTCAAGTGATCTATCAGTCATTAATCCTATAATAGCATCTGTATTAACGCCCTTATTCCTTAACATCCTTGCTAATTGATTGGATTTCTCGTTAAGTTCCCTGTATGTGAGTTGTTTATCTTTAAACACAACTGCAATATTTTCAGGTGTTCTCTCCACTTGTTCTTCAAATAGCTGGTTTATGTTCTTATTTCTTGGATATTCGGTTTTGGTGGAATTGAATTTATTTAATATCATATCTTGCTCTGCTACTGTAATCTCATCGTAAGTTCTTATACCATCCTTGTTTATTTCACCAGAATTCTTAATAGACATATTGAATTTCCCCTTTTTTAGTAATTATCCATTACCAAAATTATTTATTATTTTATTACTGTTAAAAATATAGAGAATGAATTAAATAAAAAATTCATCGTTCATAACAAGGTATACAATCCCCCCTATTTATAAGTTAATAAAAGGAATTCTATAAAAGAATTTAACTTACTACGAGAAAAATTTCCTTATTTTCATGCAAAAAACATATGAAAAAGATTTAGCTGAATAATTAAAATAATCAGAAATTTTTGTGGTAATTTAATTAAAGACAAATATTAAAACTCATATCAAGTTACAGATAACGCTACTACAGCACATAATTAAGAAAATAAATAAGTAAGGATAACTATTGGTATATAGCAGAGGAATCTAATTTAAAACCTCAGTTAACGTATCATTTATTATTGTTGTAATTTTTTCCACATTGTTATTTATAAAGAAATGATTTCCTTCCAAATTATAAATCTTAAAATTTCCACAAGTATGCTTCTTCCAACCAATTATGCCTTTTAGACTAATTAAATCTTCTGTTCCATTTAATACAGTAATATCGCATGTGATTTTGTCCGCTTTTTCTTTATATTCATATGTTTCAACTATTTTAAAATCATGTTTTAGTAAAGGAATGAAAAATTCGAACAATTCTTCGTTACGAATTAATTCTTCTGGTGTTCCCCCTAATTCTATAACTCTATTTTTAAACTCGTTATTTGGTAAATTATAAGTTATCTCCTTCTTTTCCCTTTCACTCGGTGCTTTGTATCCGGAAAAAAAGATATGCTTGGGTTTCTTCAATCCCATTCCTATTATTTTATAGTATAATTCATACGCTAATAGGCTCCCCATACTATGTCCATAAATTGCATAATCTTCCTCACCTATTTTATCCCAAATATTATCAAAGATGTCATCTACCGCTTCTTCTAAGCTATTATAAAATGGTTCATTAAATCTTTTCCCTCTTCCCTTTAACAGTACTGGACATAGATTTATAGATGGGGTTAGATAATCACCCCATTTATAATATAACGCTTCGGATCCTCCTGCATAAGGCAAACAAAATAACATCATTAAAATGCACCTCTATCTGATAAAAGTTTGTAAAAATCATTAATAATAATATCTTGGTTAATCACTGTTATATTACTAGAAATTTCTTCATTTAATGAACATACAGCCATTTTGTATTCTAACTCTATATCAAAAATCGCCATTGAATAAGAATTACTTTTTTCTCCATTATCGGAAAGTATGCGAACAGCTTTGTGACTATCTATATTAATAGAAAATGATTTTAGTGACATTGATAATCCGCTTCCATAGCATTTAATATAACTCTCCTTCAATGTCCATACCTCATAAAACTTCCTCAATTGATGATTAACATCACCTTTTTGTATATAAGCATATTCACTATCACAGAAAAAACTTTTTGCTATTTCTTCGTATTCAATCTGTTTTATTTGTTCAATATCAATTCCAACAGGGTTATTACTAATTGCACATACTACAAATTCTCCCGAATGTGAAATGTTAAAGTAATAATTCGGATACCCCTTTAAATAAGGTTTTCCATAATGATTTTTCCCCCATACTATTCTTTCATTACCGATTTTAAGCTTTTTATTTGTTAGAGTCCTTACTAGTAATTCACCAATCAAGGTTCTAATTTTATCTTTTTTATTAATAAATTTTTTTATTCTATATCTTTTCTCTTCATCTATCCACGAACAAATATTTTCTAATTTTTGATCATTTATATCTTTAATTTTGACAACAAAAATCTCCATAAAACCCCTCACAAATCCTAGTTAAATTAATTGATCAACTACAATTATTCGAGCGTTATGCTAACTGATTTTTCTACTTTCATTAATCGTGGAATGCTAATCATGTAAAAAACTCCTACAAATATTAAACATCCGCCTACTATCCAAAAAAGAGTTTCAACTGCAAGAATACCTGGGTAAAATCCGGCAATAAAAAGTAAGGTTAGTGACTGTGAGAGCATCATCAAAGGATTAATACACCCGTGTACTCTCCCCATCATTTTTGGATTTACTATTTTCGGAATCCAACCTCCAATAGCTACATTAATCATTGGAAGTGCTAGGGCAACTATACCCGTACAAATAACATACAGCCAAACTGTATTGACTAATGAACTCAAAATAGTCGCCCCTCCTCCAATAAACAAAGCTAAAATTAGTAAATGATAAAGCTTTATTTTTTGAGAAAGTATAGATGCTATAACACTACCAAATAAAATTCCTATACCAAAGACTATACTTAATATAATTGAAACTTCTTCATAGTTTCTTGGGGCTAGTTTGTATTTTAAAATAAATACCTGCATCACTGAGAGCCCTCCATTTAAAATTCCGAAAACTATAAATCCGGAGATAAGTGTAAGTAACAAGTTGTGGTTCAAAATATATCGTATTCCCTTCACAAAATCCTTCATTACAATTGAAATGTTCAAATCCTTGATATTATGTTTTCCGTTTGGCATACGAATTTCTTCTGACATTCTACAAGATTTTATAAGAAGAGCACTAATAAAAAAACTAATTGCATCAATTAAGATTGCACCATAAATACCGATTACCCAATAACAATAAATCCCGATACCACTACCAAAAAGCATAAACAAACTTGAAATCATCTGATTCAAACCAACTGCAGTAGCATAATCATCTCTTGTTAAAACACCTTGTACAAGGGATGATTGTGCAGGTGTAAAAAAGCTCTTTACCATGCTTCTTAAAAATAACAGTGCAAATGCTACTGGCATCCAGTTTAGAAAAAGAGACCACAATAATAAGAGCGATAATATAAAACAGATCCAATCACAATTTTGAGCTATTTTTTGTCGATCAATCCTATCAGTAACTACACCAACAAGAAAAAATACTACTAATGTGGGCAAAGACAACATCAGCTCCGTAATAGTAGCATATGCAGGTTGGTGTGAAAAACGATTTAAAAAATAAAACATAAGTGCAGTTAAACCGATTGTACTACCCATTTGTGAAGTAAAAGATGCAAAAAACAGCCTCGAGTAATTCCCATTTTGAAATATAACTAAAAGTTTCTTCATAAGGACTCCCCATTTAATTTGACTTAATTTGAATTATTCAGAATTTAACGCCTTTACTATGTTTGAAACGTAGAATATCTAAATCCCTAACGTTCATCGCAGTTCCTGTGGTTAGAGCCTAACACACTGCTTTAAGATATAATTTGCCACTAGGATTTCTATCGCGAATTACACGTCCAAATGTACACTACCACTCATTAAATTGTATAGTTTTTTATTCTGATATTCATAATCCAAACATAACTATCCAAAAGCATCCTCCTTTTGATATGCAGTTTATTTTCTCTACCTTTCCACGCTACATTCTAATACTACCTTATATTGTAATCAAAATAATAAACGAATTATTTTCTCAAGTTTTGAAATCACTAATAAATTATATTTATTAGTGATTTTGACAACTTGATTTCCCCTCTAAAAAACGTAATATTACTGTAAATTGTTTTCCAAAAAATAATTATGTATATCCACAATTATTACAAAAAGGAATGAACACAAATGTTATCCTATTCCTTGTAACTGTTTTAACTTAAGTATGAAATTCATTTTTGAAGCGAAAATGATGTGGGGTATGTCTATGAGGTTTAGTCTTCAAAAAAAAAATGCGATAAGTAAATTATTACCAATAAAACGTTATTCGTATTTATGATACATATATAAACCATATTTTTACTTAGTTATTCTAGGACAATTGAAGTGGCAAGCTTAAGCCACTTCAATTGTCCTAGAAATGTTGCATCTTTACCTAACATCAAATTAACACTATAAGCAAAAAGCTACTTATAATTCAGATGTTTTTCCTTAAAAATTTTTTGATTTATCTTTTGCAGGTAAAATGTAGTTTTCCCCTTTTTCATATATAGCAAGTATTCTTTTCAAGAAAGTAACTTTTGGTACTAACCAATAAGCAATTATCGCTGAAGCAATCCCTAATATAGCACCTGTCATAACATCGAAAGGATAATGAACTCCTACCCAGATACGAGAAATGGCTACACAGAATGCAAGTGTAATCCATAGCCAACCAATCTTTTTATGAACAAGCCAAAATGAAAAACAAATTGAAAAGAATAAGATTGTATGGTCACTTGGAAATGAATTATCAACAGCATGCTCTACCAATTTATTAACATTGGGTAATTCTGCAAATGGTTGATAATTTGAATGAAACTTTCCTGCTATTTTCCCGATAACCTCAGCAATCACAAAAGCAATCATCGCTTGAACAACCATCATTCGATTTTGGTTAGATCGAGTAAACCAATACACTACAATAATTAAAGCTAAGAAATATACCATATATTCTGCCACGAACGTCATAGTAGAATTGAGAAATGGGTACTGTTTACCTAAATCGTTAACGGCTCGAAAAGCATCAATATTGAATTGAGAAAAAGACATTTTGAAAATCCTCCTTACGATATATATAAATCAAACACTAATTATAATTTTTTAATCTACTTTTTGTTACTACCTAATAGTTTTAGATGGTCCCATTTTATTTTTCTTAATGGATATCTACCTTTTTAAAATATGAAATCAATAATACTAATCCGATAATAGATGTTCCGAATATACCTATATAGGAGTACTCGGGAGGATAAGTGGGCTGAAGCGTATTTCTTGAAATATCACCTGCTGCTGCCCATGGAAACAATCCTCTATGTTCTGAATTTGCTGTCATTAAATTAATCATGGTTATTACAACTGTAAATACAATGGTCGGTACGTAATTCTTAAGTACAATTGTTAAAAGTATGATTGGTGTTGATAAAATAAAAAGCAATAATCCACCTATCAAAAATTGTACAAAAGTTTCCCTTATTAAGGATGAACTTAGTCCATCAAATTGAAATATTATCCCTAATAATAATGTTAATCCCCATGCTACAAAAGTTAACATCATAATCCACGAAAATAGAAGCAAGAATTTACTTATAAGAAAATTCATACGTGATACAGGTATGGTTAATAAATTCTTTAATGTATCTTCTGTATATTCCCGAATAAATAGGTAGGCGGTTACAACCCCATATAGTGGTACTCCTATTATTAGAACAGTATATAAATTTACTTCACCAAACAATTGACTAAATACAATAGTAGGAGTAGGGTGTTTAGTTTTTAAGCTTACAAATGATGCTACTACTACCATAAAAGGTACTACCGATGCACCGAGAATACTAATTAAGAACATATGGGATCGTTTTAGCTTTAATAATTCTGTATATAACAGATTAACCAATTGTTCCACCTCCAACTAATTTTGTGAAGTAATCTTCTAATCTGTCTTCACTCATCAAAATTTTCAAAACCTGAATATCATTTTGTACAAATATTTTATTAATATCTCCTTGTTGCCCAAGTTTAGAATAAACGCGAATAATCCCCTCATTATGAACTTCATAATCGAAAATGCCAAAGTTCTTCTCTAAGATTTTTGTAGCTTTATTGTCATTCGATACTTGAAACTCAATATATTTACGATTCTTTTTTCTAAGGCTGTTAAATTCGATTTCCTCTAAGAGCTTGCCTTCATGAATAATCCCCATATGATCTACTAACTGTTCTATTTCCGATAAAATGTGGCTGGATATTAATAAAGTAATTTTTCTTTCTTTAGCCAAATTTTGTATCAATCTTCTAATTTCCTTAATTCCTATTGGATCCAAACCATTAGTAGGCTCATCTAATATTAATAATTCTGGGTAATGAAGAAGAGATCTAGCAATCCCTAATCTTTGCTTCATCCCTAAAGAATATTTACCCACAAGCTTTTTAGTTTCATGTTGCAATCCCACGATTTCTAACGCTTCATCAATTGCATTTTTTTTGTGTATCCCAATAATTTTTGCATTAATTAGTAGATTTTCCCGTGCTGTAAGATTCTCATAAAATCCAGGAATTTCAACAATAGACCCAATTCTTTTAAGGATTTCTTTTTGATTTTTAAATAAATCTTCTCCAAATATTTCAATCTTTCCATGGGTGGGCTTTATCAATCCTAATAACATTCTAATTGTAGTCGTCTTCCCTGCACCATTTCGACCTAAAAAGCCGTAAATTTCTCCTTGATTTACGGTTATATTAAGATTATCAACTGATTTCTGATTGCCATAAATCTTTGTTAAATTTGTAGTTTTTATTATTGCACTCATGTAAGAACACCAACTTTCTTGTATGCTTATGTTTTTAGTATAGAAAGCAAATTTTAAACCGGGCTTAACTATTTCTTAACTATTTCTTAATTATGAAATTAACTAGTCATCATTAACTCCATCTTGCTCCATTGTACAATAAAGATAACCCAACTCTCCTTTGACTTTGATATAAGTCTCATCTAGATCCCAAGTATAGTGTGCAAATTTGTTTTTCTTTTTCCAAATCTGATTAATGTCAGGGTATGTTACAATTACTTGACCTTTATGTAATAAGTCTTCAAACACTACTATTTCTCTTTCTTGCTGTTTAGTATCAACGAAAGTAATGGCTAGCTTTACAAAACCTTTTTTCTTTTTCAGTAAACTTAGTCTCAACAGTTACTTCTTTACCCTCAATTAATAATTGAGGGTAATTAGTATACAATTGATAAAAATAAAATAAAAAACAGAAGACATGATATTCAAAATTTAATGGATAGACTTTTTAATATTAATTCTTCAAACGAGAAGAGCCCTCCAAATAGAACGGCTCTTCTTTATTTCACATACACATAGGCTTTGTTTACAGTAATTTTTTTGTATAGGACTTTTTCTTATCACATATACTATTTTTGAACCTGCTTACCAATACGCGTCCTTTTGGTGTCTTGAATTCCTCCTAAAAGAGCGGCAGTTACGACTCACGTACTTTTTATTTATCATTTTAGCCAAGAAGACTCCTTCCTCAAGGAACGCGAAGTGAGTAGGTGGGAGATGAATTGGCTAAAATGAAAAAACTGAGTAATTACCTGTTATCCTTTATTTTATATATACTTTTCTTTAGCTTTGGCTTCTTGTGTAACCGTACTTTAGTCCCATTAATATCTAATTCAATCTTTTCTTCCTCTAAAGCCTCCATTTTCTCTTTATGTTCTTTTTCAATTCTATCTCTTTCTTCTTTTCTCTTAGTCGCTTTGGGACCAATTACAAACAGAATTAAGAATATACTCACCATCACAACAAAAGTAGTCACTAGTACCTCTCCCCCTTTGCCAAAACTTCATATAACAAAATTCTTTTTAATGTATTAGACTTAACTCAGAAATCTAGAGGAGAACGAGCACTAGCATAATTACACAGAAACATTATAGAAATTACCTGCACTATTCCTCCTTCTCCTATATAAACAAAGATTATAAATGACGCAGTAAGGCCGGTACTAACAATGTCATTACAAATATAAAAATCGAACTATATCTCAAACTTGAACTCCATTTTCCATATTTGGGATGTTCAAATTTCTTATAAAGCATACCTAATGCTAAAGATATTAAAAACATTAAAACAGCTGTTCCTAAAATTATAGAAGTAATTAAGCCCATCAAATTACTCATAAAGGTTTGAAAATCAAAAGAACGGGTTGTAAGCATTAACACTGGTAAAATCCTTATTAGTAGTATGAGTATAAATGAACCTACTCCAAAATAAATGGATCGCTTTTTCCACTTTATATGCTTAAACCATAAAGAAGCTCCAAAAACTAATAATGATATTAAAATTACTACAGAAAGAAGAAGGAAAATAACATCAATAAATGCAGGAACACTCGCATGGACTGTACCATCTATTTTATTTCCCCCATCTTTTATTACATCACTGCCTCCATTAAACAAAGAACCAAACCAGTCTACAATCCAATCGGTCATCCAGGAAATATCAAATGGTAAATCTTCATTTTTTATTTGTGTAGGAGCAACTGAGTTGAAAATTTTCAAATTCTCCTCCCCCTTCATTAAAAATCCCCCCTTTTACTTTAAGTATATAAATTTCCTTAACCAAAACTAAGAAAGTATTAAATCATACTTGATTAAATAGAAGAACCACACTTATGAATAGAAATTTCATTTGTTACATTTGTACAATCGCATTTTGATAACTATTCGTTGCATTTAGCTTTGTCCCTATTTTGGAATAAGTAAAAAAGTACCCTTCCAATTGTGATACACATAATAATTGGATGGGTACTTCATTACACATTCTTTATTCTATTTTTATTGATATAGACGAAGTTTATACATTTCATCGTGATACAAACTATAGTACCCAATTAAATAATTTTTAAATATTATTACGTAATTTACTCGATTTAAGAAAATAAAATTTCACAAACCTTTGATGATAGCTTCTTGGTTTATCGGATAGAACATATGTATGAAAAACGCAGCATAATATCGGTTGTTCTAACCTTGTAAATGACTTAATATATATCTTTGCGTATTTATGTCTTGGCGTTTTAATGCCGTTACTAATTCTCGATTAACATCTGATACAGGTAATGGTTCTCCATATATATCAAATAATCTTATACCCAACCTACTTAAAATCCGTATATTATTAAGATTCCTACTCTCTTGTGTATAACAAATAATATTGCGTAAATTAATCCCAAAACTTATCATAAACTAACGCTCCCTCTTCAATGTAAATGGATATGGATATACTTCTATTTATTTTCGAGGAATCCCTTGAAGCTTAATAAGCCCTATATATTTCTCAATACCATAACAGTATAAGCTCTCTCCTTTTCTACTATAGTGCTACGCCACTTCTTATAAGAAGTATTCAATATACAAAAGTTAATAAATCAAAATCAAAAAAAGCATTAACGAAACTTGTACTGTCTTAACTATACTTTTTCAAATTTAAAAGCATGTACATTATAATTCAGAATATTCTGTATATTAATGAAAAAAATCGTAGTTAAATTTAATGTATCTATTTCCTGTTATTATCAGAATAAGCCTTTACAGAGAAATGGGGGATATTATGACTGTTCAAGAAAAAAGTAATAAGCAATTGATGGAATTATTACATGAATGGTATGAAGAAATTCGTTTATATCATGTAAAAGAAGCAAAACAGATATATATACAAGTAAAAGAACGTTTAAAGGAAATAGAAACAGACCAATATGTATCATTCTATTATTCCCTACTGAATTTTAGATATAAAGTCTTGGTAGATGGAATGAGTATTACAAAAGATTCTTTTAATCAAATAGAAAAACTCCCTAATATCAAAGAGGAATTTTCATTTTTAGCTTACTATTATTATTTCTTTAAGGCCATTCACTCTACAATTTTAGCAAATTATACTGAAGCGAAAACACACTATGAAAAGGCAGAAGAACTTTTAATTGATATACTTGATGATGTAGAAAAAGCCGAGTTTGAGTATAGATTTTCAACTTACTGTTATCAATCTTATCAACCATTTGAAGCGATTCAACATGTAGTAAAAGCCAAAGAAATATACCGGAATCATGGAGGCTATGAAATTAATATTGCTTTATGCGACAATGTATATGGACTGGCTTGTATAGATCTAAGAGAATTTGAAAGAGCGGAAGAATGTCTCAATACGGTTATTGATGTTTTTAAGAAGTATGATGAAGAACAATTATTATTACGAGTACGATCCAATTTAGGCTGGTTATATAACATTCAAGATTTATATCCATTGGCGATTAGACAGAGTTCTGAAATTATAAATACCATACCGAACCATTTTAAAGCATTATTTGTCTTAGCAAGAGCATATTATAAATTAGAAGGCGTTGAAACAGCAAAAGCATATATCAAGCAAGGAATACAGTATACAAATGAATCAGGAAATGAGGAATATAAGCATCGTTTCGCAGTTTTAAATGAACTAATCACAGAACTACCTAGAATTAAATTAGAAAAAGTAGTTACTGATGCAATTTCTTATTTTGAAAAAGAGGACATGTGGGATTGTGTAAAAGAATATGCAGAGATTTTAGCACTCCAATTTTACGAGGCAAATAATCATGTTAAAGCGAGCAAATATTTCTATATTAGTAATAATGCTGATAAGAAACATTTGAGAAAAGGAGCGTTAAAGTAATGAAAAAAATAAAAAAAGTGTTATTAAGTATGGTAGTAGTAAGTGCATTAGCATGTAGCATGATTAGTTTAAATGTATCACAACACTCTTCGTTTAATGGTGGAGATACGCCAGCACCAACAAAACCGATTGTCTCTAGTGGAGTATCTATTGATTAACGTAATACATTTTTCTCGCTTTAAAAATCAGAAAATTCCGCCTCTTAATCTTTAAACAATGTTAAATAAATGGATAAAATATTGAACCCCTAGTCCGAAACATATTTGTTTCGGACTATTCACGTTCTTCTTTCAACTTTTCTATATAATTAGTTGATTGAGAAAAAGTACTGCTAAAATCTTCAGCAATGCTTTACGATTAGACGTAATATGATAATAAACGTCTAATTTTTTCTACTCATGAGTTCTGTAGACACATATATTTTTATTTTAACTTCAAGATACGCTCTATTTCCTTCAGACTTAACTTACTTGCTTTTGCAATAGTTTCAAGCGGTACACCAATTTCATGTATCCCTCGAATCATTTGCATCTTACCTTGCTCAATACCTTTTTCCATACCCTCTTGTTCTGCATTCGCTAGCTTTGCTTGTTCATCTAGAAGTAGTTTCTCTCGAGCTTCATATGCTGTTCGGAAAGAGGAATCATGGCTCATGTTTTCCCCATCTCCTTTTTCAAAATAAAGAGGACACCAATTCTTAAAACACCTTTTATGGCTGCTTTAATGAATTAGTGTCCTCTAGTTTTTTAGCCAGACTATATCTTATTTCTTTTTATTTCCAAAAATTAAAATTTTCAAAAACACCCTACACATTTTTAACTTTTAATTAACTTGAAACATGTATTTTTTATAATTTTTATGCACCGATAAAATAAGCCCCATCATTATCATATTTGAAAATAGCGAACTCCCTCCATATGATAAAAAAGGTAGTGCAATTCCTTTTACCGGCATTATCCCAACAATCATACCAATATTTTGGAAGATTTGTAGTGTTAAAACACTACTTGTCCCAGCACATAATAATGTACCAAACAGATTCTCTGCTGAATAAGCAATTATAGTTATTCGATATATAAGAAGTAACAAGACCAATACAACGATAGCTGCTATTATAAATCCACCTTCTTCAGCGATAGTAGCAAAAATAAAATCAGTATGTTTTTCAGGAATATATACACTACCTTGACCGAATCCTTTTCCATGTAATTCACCACTTCCAACAGCTAAAAGAGATTGTTGCGTTTGATATCCTTGATCTGCATTTTCAGCTGGATTTAGCCAACCTATAATGCGTGATTGTTGGTGCGGTTTTAACCTAGTAACTAATTCTTTAAAGAAAAAATCTGGATATTTTTTATATATAAATATTAATGTAGATAATATAGTTACCGGGATGACTGTACAAAATGCAATTAATTTCTTTTGAATCCCCGACATAAATAAAATACATGCAATAGATGCTGCGTATAAGAACACCATACCTGTATCTGGCTGGCTGTATACTAAAGAAATAGGAGGAATTGAAACTAACATAATTTTTCCGACCAATATGAAATCAGTTTTATATGTCCGAATCATATATTTGGCGTTATGATTCACTACTAAATTGGCGACAAATATAATTAGTGCAATTTTGAAAAACTCCGATGGTTGAATTTGACCGATAACAGGAAATTGAAACCATCTTTTTGCTCCTAATTTAACGGGAGTAAACGTTGACTCCGGTAGTATTTTTAATATAACAATTGCCACAAAACCAACAATATACAATGGCCAAGATAACTTTTGCCATTGATCCCAATCAATACTTGCAACAAATATTAACAGTACAAAACCAATTATATAGTTCCTACCTTGCTGCAATGCAAAGTTTGTGCTTCCATACTGACCAGTTTGTTGACTACTATAAATTGCAGCGGTACTAATAATACAAAACATGCATAAAATTAAAATTAGTTTTTTATCTAGACTCCTTAATAATACTATTATTTTACTCATGAAACCCTCCTGTAGTACTCAATAAATTCCACGCTCCATAATAATTACTAGTACCCTTTTTATAAGATTTTTTGTTATTCAAATAAAAATTACATTATTATGTTATAACGCGAAATTTTATTTTATCTAAACTTTCTCTTAAGGTTTCACTTTAAATAGTTAAAGTAATAATAAGTAAATCTTAATTTTTCCTAAACTAAAATGAACAAGTCCTTATTATCCAGAATTACTTTTCTTCTTTAAAACTTCCTCATTTCCTTTCGTTCCAAATAACTGTTTAAAAGCAAAATCAATACGTAAATTTACTAATTTAGTGGATATGGATTTTCTCTCCCTGTCTATATCATTTCTTATTGTACATAAAAAAAGGTAGTACATTTAAACAGGCTCTTACGTTACCTCACATAAGAGCCTGCCTAAATTGACAAAAAATTAATGGTTCTGAGCAAAAACAATTGCAAGTGACATCGTTTTTGTCCAGAACCTTTATTTTCATCTATTCCTTTTCTGGCCAAATTTTCGCGTTGGGTTCTAATAACCACTTGTGGTCTTCCTCCATGATACGATCATTCCATGGGTTATTCTCAAGATGTCGAATCATCCAACAAAAATACATTGCATATCCAGGCGCAGTTGCTTGCGGGTGGTCTAGTTCACCTGGAATTGTAATAAAACTATTATGTACAACGCGATAAGCATCCTCACCTACCATCGCACATCCAAATCCCTGTGGCTTGTTAAAGCGATAATAATATACCTCCGGTTGATCATGGTGATGCGGTGGGTAACTCGACCATCGTCCTGGATAAGAAATAACTTCTCCTACTACCATGTTAGAATATGCTGCATTGTTATAGTCAAAAATTGTACGAATAACACGCTGCGCTGTTCCCTCCCATACTCCATCTCCAGCTACAACACTTTGACACTCATTTGGAGTATACAACTTGGACGCAAATTCTTGGTCATTATCTGTTTTTTGAACAAGCACTTCACTATCTGAAAGAGCAGTAATTGTAACCTTCACATTTTTAGCCACATGCAAACACCAAGGGTTTTCTTCAAAAACAGACTGCCTTTGAATAACTTGTTCCATTCCATCCCACTCTAAACGTATTGCCCCTTCTAGTAAAAGTACTGCCGTTTCATTCTTATTATCAAATAACAGCTCTTCTTTTCCATTAGACATCTTATATATGCCTATATCCATTAACATATCACTGCAATGACCGTTCATTTCTGTTAATACATTATATCCTTCATTTAATTCACCTAATTTTCCTAACATGATGTTCTCCCCCTTTTTTTAATGGCTACTCTACTTTTGTCAGCTAACTAAATTATGAGTTCCTTCTATTATTTAATGAAGAAGGCTTTTCTGGTTATGCTTTTTTTTCACTTCCGAATATGCGCATATGATTTTTAACGTTTTCACATGCGGCCTCAATTACATCTTGATGGTACGTAAAGTAATCTGAATAAGGAGTATTTAAGGCCGCAGTGTTAACTCTAGTAATTACATTCTGAAACGTCGCTGTTGCTACATTAATTTTTCGAACACCATGTTGAATACATTGCTTGAAATCCTCTGGGCTAATGCCAGACCCACCATGTAATACTAAAGGAATATCGACTATCCCATTAATCTCCTGCAAGCGGTCTAATCGTAAATCAGGGTCTCCATTGTACATCCCGTGCGCATTTCCAATCGCAACAGCTAACGCATCAACATCTGTTTCTTCTGCAAATCTTTTTGCTTCTTTAGTACTTGTCAGCATCATTTCAATATCTTCTGATCCGTCCTCACTACCACCTACTCTGCCAATCTCAGCCTCTACTGTCGCTCCGTACTGTTTCGCAAGCTCCACAACTTCTTTTGTCCTTTGGATATTCTCTTCTAACGGATAGTGAGAGCCATCAAACATAACCGAACTAAAACCAATTTCTAATGTCTCTTTAATTTTTTCAAACGTCATACCGTGATCAAAGTGAACTGCTACTGGAACAGTTGCTTTTTTCGCTGCAGCTACCATCAAAGGACCAATCATATGAATGGGCGAATGATTCAAACGAACTTCCGCAATTTGTAGAATGAGTGGGGAACGTAACTCTTCAGCTGCTTGAATAGCTCCCATTACCATTTCCATATTAGCGACACTAAAAGCTCCAACCCCATAATTCTCTTGATTTGCTTTAATTAAAATATCTTTCATTTGAACTAATGGCATTACATACTCCCCTATTTCAATATTATTTATTAAATGTAAAACCAACCGTCACGTCTTTTTACCCCTTTTGTAAGAAGACATGTTGATTACCATACCATTTACTTAGGGATAATCTTAAAATGCTTAAATTACAAACCTGCTTTTTCTTGTATAAATTTTCGAGCTTTTAATGCGTATTCAAAAGGATTCGCTAAAGCTGGGTCTTGCTCTGCTTCTACCACAAACCATCCTTTATACTCAGAGTTCGCAAGGGTAGTAAACACTTCATCAAATACTATTACGCCATCCCCTGGAACTGTAAATGCACCATTCTTTACTGCGTGTAGGAAACTTAATTTATTTTCCTTTACAGCATCTACTACCACCTGGCGAATATCTTTTAAATGTACATGTTTAATACGAGGTAAATATTTTTTCAAAATATAAAGCGGCTCTTCTCCTCAAAAAACAAGGTGACCTGTATCAAAAAGCAGGGATACTAGCTCTGGATCAGTCATATCCATTAACTTTTCAATTTCTGCCGTTGTTTGAACACCCGTACCCATATGATGATGGTATACAATATGTAGCCCTTTTTCCTGAGCTAATTTACCGAGGTGATGTAATCCATCTGCAAGCTTATCCCACTCTTCTGCTGTAAAAACGGGCTTGTTTTGAAATAGCGGTACATCCATTAAACCTTGAATACTATGTCCTTGCTCTGATACAACGATGACTTTTGCACCCATTTCATGCAAGAAATCTCTATGTTTAATAAATGCTTGTACCGTCTCTTCAAGCGGCTTCGTTGTCAAGAACGCACTAAACCATGCGCTAGCAATCTCCAGATTTCGTAATTCCAATGATTTTTTCAATACAACTGTATTTCTCGGATATTTATTACCTACTTCACTTCCATTAAATCCAGCTAGTGCCATCTCACTAATACATTGTTCAAACGTATTTTCTGCTCCTAGCTCCGGCATATCATCATTTGTCCAAGCAATTGGTGCAATCCCAAGCTTAATCGTGTTTTCTTTGAACATCCCCTTGTCTCTCCTCTTTGTAAAATGTTATAGAGTTTCGCTAAATTCTCCTATCTTTTCGTTAAAAAGAGAGCTTACTAAACAATATGCATGTAGATAAAAAGCTCTCTTTATGTCCTAATCTAATAAGATTTTGCCTTTTGCAAGTTACTTACATTACTCTCATACGCAGCTTGTACACTTTGACTCTTAGATACTTCTGCAACACCTACATGCCACCATGAATCGTATCCATTTGTCATTGTTTTTGGTAATACTTTAATATCAATCAATGTAGAAACTGTTTGTTTTTTCGCATCCTTAAGCGCTACCTGTAATTGTTCTATTGATGTAACGCGATACGTTTTTACACCATATCCAGCCGCACTCGCTGCAAAATCAATTTTCATAATTGCCCCGTCTAATTTACGAGTTTGCTGGTTTCGGTAGCGAAACTCTGTTCCAAAGCTCCCCATTCCGTTGCCCATTTGTAAGTTATTAATGCAGCCAAATCCGGAGTTATCAAACAATAAGACGTTAATTTTTTTGTTTTCTTGAAGACTTGTGACAAGCTCAGAATGAAGCATTTGGTAACTGCCATCCCCTACCATTGCATATACTTCCTTCGATGGTTCAGCTAGCTTTGCACCAAGTGCGCCTGCAACCTCATAGCCCATGCAAGAGTATCCATACTCCATGTGATATGTATTAGGTTTATTTGCTGCCCACATTCTTTGTAAATCACCCGGAAGACTTCCTGCCGCACCAACAATAATCGAATCTTTATCAAGTAATGTATTGATTTGTCCAATGACTGCGGTCTGTGTTAATTGTGTACCAAGTGCGTCTACATACTCATTTAAATTTTCATCGAAATGACCTTCAACTTCTGGCGTGAAACCTTGATCTGTAAAGCGAACATTATGTAGACGTGCTAATTCTGTTTCCCACGCCTCTTTTGCATTAGTGATTTCTACTGTGTAACTAGATCGATACTCAATTGCTTGCAGTTCATCTATTAGGGAAAGAAGCGCTTCTTTTGCATCTGCTATAACCTTCAATGCATCAAGTTTGTTCGCATGGAATTCCGAAATGTTGATGTTTAAAAACTCAACCTCTTTATTCTGGAACAATTGCTTAGATGCCGTTGTAAAATCAGTAAATCTTGTCCCGATTCCAATAACAAGATCCGCTTCCTTTGCAATTGTATTAGCTGCTAAATTTCCAGTTACCCCAATGCCGCCAAGATTATATGGATGATTGCTTTCAATCGCACTTTTCCCAGCTTGCGTTTCTCCAAATGGAATGCGGAATGCCCCAGCAAACTGTTTCAGTTCCTCTGCCGCTTCTGCGTATCTTACACCACCACCGCAAATCATAATTGGCTTTTTCTTTTTCTTAATCATTTCTACCGCATCCGCTAAACTGGCTTTTGTAGGTAGACGACGTTCAATACGATGAACACGCTTTTGGAAGAAGTAACTTGGAAAATCCCAAGCTTCCCCTTGGACGTCTTGTGGTAAACAAATTGTTACAGCACCTGTATCTGCCGGATTCGTTAAAACACGCATGGCTTGAATCATAGCTGTCATCAATTGCTCAGGACGATTCACCCGGTCCCAATACTTACTTACCGCACGGAAAGCATCATTCGTAGAAATAGATAAGTCATGCGTTTGTTCAATTTGTTGAAGAACAGGATCAGGTTGCCTCGTTGCAAATACATCACCTGGAAGTAGTAAAACGGGAATATTATTTGCAGAAGCTGTTGCAGCAGAAGTAATCATATTTGCTGATCCAGGACCAACAGAAGAAGTACACGCCATAATTTGTTTTCTATGTCTTTGTTTTGCAAAAGCCATCGCAGCATTTGCCATTCCTTGTTCATTTCTCCCTTGATATACTTCTAATTCCCCTGCGTCTTCTTCTAAAGCTTGACCTAGGCCAACTACATTTCCATGACCAAAAATCGTAAAGATTCCCTTAATAAACTTTTGTTGCTTTCCATCAAATTCTACGTATTGCTGATTCAAAAATTTCACCAAAGCTTGCGCTGTCGTCATTCGAACAGTTTGCATATTGTTTGCTCCTTTCTATCTCTATCAGTCATTCTGCATATGAAAAAGGAGTATCAGGAATTTGATAGACTCCTAATACTTCCTTCTTATGTTTTACTACTTCTGTTACTTTCGCTTACAAGCAACTAGGAGATTCTACTTCTCTCTTAATGATTACTTTTCCCAACGAGATGTAAGCATTTTCTTTCTTGTATAAAACTCAACGCCGTCAGTACCATTCGCATGAAGATCACCATAGAAAGAGTCTTTCCAGCCAGAGAACGGGAAGAATGCCATTGGCGCTGGTACCCCAACATTCACACCTAACATACCTGATTCAATTGTTTCACGGAATTGACGTACACTTGCTCCGCTATCTGTATAAATACAAGCTCCATTTGCAAAGCGAGACTCATTTGCAATTTCAATTGCTTCATCCAATGATTTCACACGAACAATGGATAAAACAGGAGCAAAAATCTCATCTTGCCAGATTTTCATTTCTTTTGTAACATGGTCAAAAATTGTTGGACCAACGAAGTAACCAGCTCCTTTTACAACTGTATCTTCGCGTCCATCACGAACTAATGTAGCGCCCTGCTCTACACCTGAATCGATGTAACCAATTGTGCGCTCTTTATGGTTATCACGAATAACTGGTCCTAAAAATACATCTTCATCAAGACCATTTCCGATTACAATTTTATTTGCTTCTTCTACGAGTCTTCCAACTAATTGATCTGCAATTTCTTCTTCTACTGTTACAACAGAAGCAGCCATACAACGTTCACCAGCTGAGCCGAACGCTGCACTAATAATTTGCTTTGTAGCTAGTTCAAGATTCGCATCATTTAATACAATGGAATGGTTTTTCGCACCCGCTAATGCTTGCACGCGTTTTAAGTTTTCTGTTCCTTTTTTGTATACATATTCTGCAACTGGCTGGGAACCTACAAATGAAATTGCCTTTACTAATTTGTGTTCAAGAAGACCGTTTACTACATCGTGTGCGCCATTAACGATATTTAATACACCTTTAGGTAAACCAGCTTCTTCAGCTAGCTCAGCTAATTTTGCTGCTAGAAGTGGTGTACGCTCTGAAGGTTTTAACACAAATGTATTACCGCAAGCAATCGCAAGTGGGAACATCCAGCATGGAACCATCATCGGGAAGTTAAACGGTGTAATCCCGCCTATAACACCAATTGGGTAACGATACATACCAGATTCTATACCTGTCGCAATATCAGGAAGCTGTTTTCCCATCATTAATGTAGGAGCACCCGCTGCAAACTCCACGCACTCAATACCACGAAGAACTTCACCATAAGCTTCGTTATAGCTTTTTCCGTTTTCAATCGTAATAAGTTTCGCCAACTCTTCCCAGTTATCTACTAATAATTGTTGATATTTAAATAGAATACGAGCACGTTTTGGCACAGCTGTTTTAGACCAAGATTTGAAAGCTTCATTTGCTGCTAATACAGCTTGTTCAACATCTACTTTTGTTGAAAGAGGTACCTGGGCGATTACTTCCCCTGTTGCTGGATTGTATACCGCTTCCATCTTCGTTGAAATAGATTCTACCCATTCGCCGCCAATGTAGTTTTTTACAATTTGTGCTGTTTGTACTGTCATATTCATTCTCTCCCTTTTATGTAATGTAGAAGCGTATATAAGATACGCACTTACTTGATTACTCATTTATGATGTTTCTATACAATTTCCTCAGCCGTTTCCATAAATGCAGAAATCTCTGCCCTTGTTGGCATTGCGTCCGAACAGCTATGTTTAGAAATAACAATGGAAGCAGAAGCACCACCTAATCGCATCGCCTGAGGAATTTCAAGCCCTTGCATTAAGCCATAAATAAACGCAGATGCATACGAGTCGCCAGCGCCAAACGTCTTTAATACCTTTGTTTTAAAGATACCGCCGCGGTGCGATTGGCCGTCTCTCGTATAAGCGATTGAACCATCCCCGCCATGCTTAATTACGACGATTTTTGCATGATGAGAAAACCATCTTTCAGCCGTAACTTGATCATTAGATTGTTCGTAGTTTAATAGTTTTTCCATCATATCGAATTCTTCACGCGTTCCAATAATGACATCAGATTTTTCAGCCGCTAGATTGTAATACACAGCCGTTTCAGCTTCTGACTGCCATGTATAAGGGCGGTAATCCACATCAAAAAATACGACTACATCGTGCTTACGCGCATATTCTAGCGCTAAAAATACCGCCTCGCGAGAAGGACTTTTCGCTAAAGCTGTTCCTGAAATTAAGAGAGCCTTTGATTGTTTAATATAGTCCTCAGATACTTCTGTTGGATCAAGATTTAAATCTGCGACATTGTCGCGGTACATTAAAATACTACAATCTTCAGGGCTTTTAATTTCTGTAAAAGCTAGACCTGTCACTGCACCAGTGCGATCAATACATATCTGACCTGTATTAATATTGTTGTCCTTTAAGTACCCTGTAATAAAGCGGCCCATTTGATCATCGGACACTTTACCGATAAATCCTGTTTGTAAACCAAGACGTGCCGCACCAATCGCGATATTTGCAGGAGATCCCCCCACATACTTAGTAAATGTTCTTGTTTCTTCCATAGGACGTTGTGTTTCATTGGCATTTAAATCAACGCATAAACGTCCAACTGCAATTAGATCTAATGGACAATCTTCTTTAAAAATAAGTGGATTCATTGTTACTACCTCCTATGCTTTATGAAAGAGTGAATGATATGGTTCATATTTTTATAAACCTAATATTCATAACTCTTTATCTTTCTAGAAGTAAGCGCTCTCTTTATTGGTTTAACGCAGGCTGTTTATGTTCGATTTGAACAGGTTTTCCTGTTAGTAAAGATTCCTTCGCAGCTTTCGCAATTCGTTCTGCTTGTAACCCATCATTACCACTGCAAATAACAGCTTGTCCTTCTATAATTGACTTTGTAAATTGTGTTACTTCCTCAATGTAAGCCTGCGTGTAGCGCTCTAAGAAGAAATAAAGCGGCTTATCTTTTACAACACCTTCTGTTTTTGAAACTTGTACTGTTGTCGGGCAACAGTTATCCGCAGCGACCGCGCCTTTTTCACCAAACACTTCAACACGCTGGTCATATCCATAAACAGCTTGGCGGCTATTATCAATTACCCCTAAAGCTCCATTCGCAAATTTTAATGTGACAATTGCTGTATCAACATCATTTACTTCCTGAATGGATGGATCAATTAATGTTGTTCCATATGCAAATACTTCAACAACTTCACTATTCATTACATAACGAGCCATATCAAAATCATGAATCATCATATCCATAAACAATCCACCTGAAGAGCGAACATACTCTATACTTGGTGGTTGTGGATCTCTAGACGTAATTTTTAAAATATGTGGGTGTCCCACTTCTCCTTGTTGAATAAGATCATAGACTTTTCTGAAGTTAGGGTCGAAACGACGATTAAAACCTACTTGAAGAGATACTCCTTGTTCTTTTACTACTTCTAATGCATCTAATGTTTCTTCTACTGAGAAACTAACAGGCTTTTCACAGAAAATATGTTTTTTCGCAAGAGCCGCTTCTTTAATAATTTGCGCATGTGTATTTGTTGGTGAACAAATAAATACAGCATCAATTTCTGGATCTGCTAATAAATCCTGATAGTTTGTAGTCAGAGTGGAAATCCCTTTATCCTCAGCCCATTTTTCTAGATGACTAATCACTACATCTGAAACCGCTTTAATTTTCACTTGTGGCATCAGCTGCAAATTATCAACATGCAGTTTTCCAATTCGTCCAGCACCAATAATCCCAATCGTTAAAACATTCATATGATTTCTCCCCCTTTATTAAAATTTAAGAAACGAAATGAAAGTCTATAAGGTATAGCACATCAAATTTAGTTAAGCGCTTTCCCTATTTTTCTTCATTATACACACTTGATTCTAAATTGAAAACATTTTTATTTTTTTGAATACTTTTCTTTTCATCTGAATTTCAAATTTCGTAAGTAAACGTACTACGTCCACATACAAATTAATAATTAGAAACAAATAATCTTAACAGCTACAAAAATAATCTTTTAAAATACTGATATAACAAAGAAAACGAAGCCTTTTAAATACTAAACTCCCATCTATAAGGTATTTCTTTGTTTTCATATTCACTATTATTTTATTGTCCGATAAGTAAATAGAATGTCCCTATGAATGAAAGTTGTAAATTGTCAAAAAATTTCATTGACGACCTCATTATGTAAGCGTATACTTTTTTTATCAAAAAGAATTAAGCGCTTAACCAAAAAACTTATCGGTGGTGGGAGAATGAACGCAATGAGTTCAAACAAAACATTTATGGACAAAATTGGTATTCCTTCTAATTTAACTTGGGGATACATAGGGATTATTGTTTTTATGATTGGGGATGGTTTAGAACAAGGATGGTTATCCCCTTATCTCGTTGAAAAAGGACTAACACTAGAACACGCTGCTTTTCTGTTTACTATTTACGGGATTACTGTATCTGCTTCTTCTTGGTTTTCGGGGGTATTTGTACAAATGTGGGGACCAAGAAAAGTAATGACGTTTGGTTTAGTCTCATTCATTTTAGGTTCCATTGGGTTCATAGGTATAGGTATTCAACATATGAATTATCCGGTAATAATAATTTGCTACGCTCTACGAGGATTTGGTTATCCCTTATTTGCTTATTCCTTCCTAGTTTGGGTATCTTACAGTACTCCTCAGCAAATGCTTTCAAGAGCAGTTGGCTGGTTCTGGTTCGTATTCCAGCTTGGACTTAGTGTTATCGGGGCCTTCTATTCTAGCTATATGGTTCCTAAAATCGGAGAAATCGCTACTTTATGGAGTGCTTTAATTTTTGTTGTCGTCGGGGGATTATTCTCAATTGTTGTCAATAAGGACAAGTTTAAAGCACAAACCGTAAGCGCCAACAAATCAAGCGAATTACTAAAAGGCATTACCATCGCATTTGAAAACCCTAAAGTTGGGATTGGTGGCATTGTTAAAATTATAAACTCGGCTGCTCAGTTTGGATTTGTTGTTTTCCTGCCTACTTATATGATGAAATATAATTTTACGATGACTGAATGGCTACAAATTTGGGGTACTCTATTCTTTGTAAATATGGTGTTTAATATTATTTTTGGTATTGTTGGAGACAAGTTTGGTTGGGTAAATACAATAAAATGGTTCGGAGGAGTCGGTTGCGGAATTGTAACTCTTGCACTCTATTATGTACCACAAATGGTAGGACATAATTATTGGGCAATATTATTTGTTGCCTGTTGCTATGGAGCAACACTTGCCGGTTATGTACCTCTTACAGCATTAGTCCCATCTTTATCTCCTGAGAATAAAGGAGCAGCAATGTCTGTCTTAAATTTAGGTTCAGGTTTATCAGCATTCGTTGGTCCATTAGTAGTTACTGCTTTCATCGGTCCATTAGGTGTTGGCGGTGTGATGTGGATCTTTGCTGGCTTGTACTTCTTTGGTGCATTTCTAACTCATTTCCTTACTATTCCAAAGGGGAATGAGATGAAGCAGGATTTAAATACAAAAAACGGCGAGCAATTCTCAGTATAAACTCTAAATAAAAAGAAGGTCATCATAACTGTACATGGTTACGATGACCTTCTTTTCGTTACATTCAAATAGGCTATTAAAAAAGTTTTCATGTAATATCCTTTACTGAGGACCTCTCTACTAACTGAGGAATAATCGTAATTTTTTGCTTAGCATGCTCCTTCATTTCCATCGTTTTTAAGAGTTGTTCAAACGTACAGGCCGCCATTTGTGTAATTGGCTGTTCAATCGTTGTTAACCCTGGATCTGCAATCTCAGCATAGATTGTATTATCAAATCCGATAATTGATAAATCTTCTGGTATCGAAAGTCCTTGTTTTCTTGCTTCATTCATAAGGCATATCGCAATCAAATCTGTACAAGCAAAAACCGCTGTAGGCCTATTAGACAAACTAAGTAATTCTTTACTTGCACGTTTGCTATCTTCCACTGTCGAATAACAGCTAATAATAGCATCATCATCTAACGAAACCCCTGAATCTGTAAGAGCCTGCTTGAAACCATTCAGCCTTCCTAAGCTACTTTTTCGATCCTTCTCCATCATAATTGTTAACGATGTATGGCCCTTCTGCGTTAGATAATTCCCAGCTAAATAGCCGCCCCTCATATCATCAGTTGTCACAACATGAGTTGTGATGGAAGGATGATCTACAGTGAATAAAACAAGTGGTAAATCTCGATTCAAGATTTTTTTAACTAGTTTATAATCATTTAATTCCGTTGCAATAATAATGCCATCTACTTGCTTTTTAAATAATAGATCAATGTATTCATGCTCACGTTTTGTTTGATGGTCTGTACTACATAAAATGAGTGTATACCCTGATTCTCGTGCACTATTTTCAAAAGCTCTTGCTACTTCTGCAAAAAATGGGTTTGAGATATCTGGGACAAGTACTCCAATCGTATATGTTTTTTTCCCTGTTAACGCTGCTGCTACACTACTTGGCTGGTAATCTAATTCATCCATTACCTGATTTACTTTGTTTATTGTCTTTTCACTAATACGCCCTGTTTGATTAATTACCTTAGATACAGTTGCTATTGATACACCTGCTTTTTCCGCAACATCATAAATTGTTGGTTTCACTTTAATTGTCCCTTCTTAATCATCTTTTTCTATATTTTATCATAAATAAATTTTGCTTCTTGGTACACAAAAGGAATTCTTTTAAAATTTGTAAGTACTTCTATCTTCGGACGTAGTTCCTCTCATTTACATAACAACCTTGTTCCAAGTAAATATTTGAATTGTTAATCATCCTGTCTGAAAGGCTTTGTACAAGCAGCATGCTTTGATAAAATAGTAAAAAGGACCGTATTCCGGTCCTCATGTATTTTCAATTTATAAACTTTCATTTCATATAAATGTATTGTTACTCCATCAGTTTCTGAATTTCTTAATGCTAAATTTCTTTTTTCCATTTTTTAATTAACCTCAAGCCCTTGGCCTGTATTTGAGAATATAGTTAAATTGTGAGGAGCTGGTCAGTCCACTTATACTGAATTAGAAACATGAACTAATACAATGCTATTTATATATCACATATTACCTGCTCCAATTCCAAAGTAACCTTTTATGAAAAAAGAGAGTAGACACTATCGCAAGTCCAGCCATCATTAACACCCATTTCCTCTTATTTAAAACAGCCTTTTATCTCATTTAAAAAAGGAGATCCCTTTCAACGCTATCAACATACAAGTAAACATGTCTATTTACGTGAGGTTGATATTCTATCATAGTAACTTTTATCTCTCTCATTCCCATAATTTATAGCTAATTTAACAAAAAGCAAGGATATCACAAAAAACATATATTGTGCTGTATCTGTAATAATCCCTTCTTTTATAAAAGCATGCATAGTAAAATACGTCCCGAGCCAAATGGGAGAATCTAAAAGTATATTGTTCAACATTATATTTTTCTTGGTTTTAGCTTTTTCAAACAAATTAGACCTTACCAAAGGTATAACCGCTGAGTACGCTAACGTTGCCAAAAGCCACGCAAATTTAGCATCTCCATTCTTATATTCACTTAGAAAAACAAGTACACCTATAACAAGTATAAATAAAGGTATTGCATAGGTATTGCTAAAACTAGTATTAGATTTAACCTTTTTATTATTTTCATTTGAATTATATTTAAATGTAGTAAAATATCCTCCTTGTCCTGATAGTGGCGGATGTTTTTTCCATTCAAGTTTATATATTGCTTTAGAATTATTTGAACGTAATTTAATATTCATGTTTTTAGTAAACTTACCTTTTAACGCCTTTTCATTCTTTAAAATATTTAGTGCCTTTTCGTTAGCATCATAAAAACTTTTTTCCTTTATATCTATATATCTAGGCTTTCCATTTACCAGGTACGTAAGAGTATACCCCGTCCTAACTTGTTTACCTTTATCATACAAAATCAATCCCCTCCTATGTTCAAAATTCCGAATTACCTGGATAAAAAGTTCAATCTCTAATACGCCTTCCTGAACTCGCGAATCAGAAATCGTTTAAAATATATTTATAAGTAATAAACACCTTAATTTTAAGTTACTAATAAGTAAATATAAAGAAAATAATGGATTATAAATTATATTTTAAAAGAATTGTATTTTTAAGGATATGTTAATACAATAACTGCAAAATGACATACTTCGATCCTTATTTTAGACTTCGAAATCCTTTTTCAATCTCATCTACTTCTATACTATTGATCCAAGGCTTCCTAAATGGTGAAGCGTGTAATGGCTTCGCCCCCCCCAATCAATATCTGTGGCCACAAAATTACAATCCGCTGCTTTCATCATTTTTTTGACGATATTAAACTGCTTCTTATCATCGGTAACCTTATACTTGTATCTTCCTGAAAAGAAGGATAGATGAACTAAATCTCATTTATCCCAAACCTTGTTATAATCTTGCGGCGCTTTCAGTTCCACTAATCTCAAATGATATTTGCTCCACTTGATTTCAAAGAAGAAGGAGGAACATTTTTATGTTCCTCCTTCTTCTTTGAAATCTTTGAAAATGTTTCTGCAAACAATTTTTTGAATATAGTTGATCTATTACATCTTATTAAATAATACCCTTTTTCATTAAGCTTACATAACTGTTATCACCAATAATAACATGATCTAGAAGAGGGATACCGATAATAATCCCACATTCTTTTAATCGCTTAGTTACTTCGACATCTTCATGGGATTCCATGCTATGCCCTGATGGATGATTATGAAAACATACGATTGAAGATGCATTGTTTAATATTGCTGTGCGGAATGTCTCGCGTGGGTGAACGAGTGATGAATCAACAGTTCCTTCGAACACAATGCTACAGCCAATAATTTCATTCTTTGTGTTTAAGTTAAATACACCAAAAACTTCATTAGGTCTTGACTCTATATCAAATATAATCTTTGCAAAGCGTACAGCATCCTCTGGACAAGTGATTTTCTTTTTCTCAATATCATAAATACGATTACTGTCTTTTACCAACTTTACAGATTGAACCATAATTTTCTTACCCATGTCCTTCTCCTTTCGAAATAAAAAAGACGAGACTGCTCCTCTCATCTTTTTTCAACTTATTTTGTATTTTGAAATTCAAAATTCTTACTTCCTTACTACATTTCTTAAAAAGTTAAGACATCCTATCACTTCCCTGTTAGTTCAATACTTGTCCTATTCCTATAACGCAAAAAAACCTCTCAGGAATACATTCGTATTACAAATTAGCGTATATGTTTTATACACTTCCTTGTAATGAATCGTAAACCCGAAAGGTTTGTGGTTATTTAGGAATGATAAAAAAAGAAAAATTTTCTTGAACTTATTATATAATAAGTTCATTTCTATTTCAATTGAAATAAAAAAAATATTCATTTTCTTCTAAAAGCAACTAAATTCAATTGGGCGTCTTTACAAAATTATTTAACTTACTTTTGTAGAATTTCTTTTAATTCTCGCACAGTCTCGGAAAATTCATCAATTCTTATCGTGCACATTTCGATAGTTTTTTCAGTATCGATAACTTCCCACACAGGATGATCAGCTTCTATTTCTTGTTTCGGGTACAGCAATATACACCTTTGAACTTCCTTATAAGCAGTTACATACGCATACATTTGATAAATGTCACTCTGAACATAACTACTTCTTCCATTATTTGTTGCACTTTTCCACTTTGTATCCATGATTATCACATTATCAATCACAAAATCTGGTTTTAATAAAATGTTCTGTCGTCCACTCTTCTTATTACGTAATAGCCTCATCTCTGCATGTTGACTGATTATTTTATTATTATCAATAGCCTCTTGTAGTGCTACTTCAATATATTTTTCAAACAATATATTCATTTGAAATAAGAAAGAGAACGATGATGCTCCTTGCCCTTTACTATAAATCGTTGCCCGCTCAACAATTAGCTTAGCAAATAAAGCAGCTTGACGAAAACGTTCATTCTGTCGGTTAAATGTAATGCTTTTTATTTCCTTCTCTGTAAAATGTACTACATCCACAGGTTCTAAGTAGCCTAAACAGCGCTCAAGATAAAGTTTTAAAGTATGTATTCTTGTATGCTTTTTTACAATGAGCAATGCACATTTAAATAGCTTGTTTAGAGGGTTATTTTCCGTATATTCATCAAATGCACAATATGCTTTTGTTTTTTGAAAAACATTCTTATAAATGTGTTTACTAAGCTCGAGTTTGCCACGCAGTGTATTTAAATTTTCCTCATGATGTTCGTATGTTTTAAAAGTCCCTTTTCTGAGTTCGCTCAGCAAACGAGCAAGAAATGTAGCAAGAAATGCCGTAAGCAGTTCCCCTCTATCTTCACCATTTAGTACTTCCTCATAAAATGAAACCGGCAAAAACCCTGTAACCGAAAGCATTCTTAGCAATGCCTTTCGATCGTCAATAGGTGTAAGTTTTATTTTGGGAATAATTTCGTATCTCACATCTGAACATTGTATCACGCCAACATAATTAATAAAGCGAAGTCGTTTATACTTCTGATCAATCACCTGTTCATTAGGATATTTTTCTTCAATATACCGTATAAGCTCATCAAATTGTTCTACTGTAAAGTCATTTTCTGTAATCCAGTCATACGCCTCACGCACTATAATTGTCTTATTCATAAATCGCTATTAGCTCTTGCGCTGTTAATTTTCGTTTTACTCGGTACAGTGCAGGAATATAAATAGATGGCTTTTGTTTAAACAGTTCATTTACATTAACTTCTTCTTTATAAACAATATACTGATCTTCCTTTGAACTCCCTATTCCACCCAAAACAAGACCGATCTTTTCCCAATCATCATAAAAATACTCTTGTAAAAGTGGAATGATTTTCGTTTGAAAAATAGCTATAACTTCATTATCTGTTTTCGCGTTTATAAAATACGCATGCCCAATCATATGATCGCGGTCATACAGTACTTCAATCCTCTTATTAATAACAGAAAGCATTTCAGCAAGGTCAATTTCATCACCAATCGATTCAAGAAGATCAGTATTTGGCATGATTTCTTCAAACACAAAGCGGCGACGTAACGCTGTATCAAGCAAAGCTATAGACCGGTCAGCCGTATTCATAGTTCCAATTACATATAGATTGGGAGGTAACGTAAACTTCTCTTTTGAATAAGGCAATTCAACAATCAATTCATTACTTTGTGTTAAACGCTTATCCTCTTCCAGTAACGTTAACAGCTCACCAAAAATCTTAGAAATATTACCTCGGTTCATTTCATCAATAATTACAACATGTTTTTTCGCATTTGAATAATCAAACGAACCGTTTTCCAGCAATGCCTTTTGATGCATGCCCCAACCTTGCACTAATTGTTTTTCATATGAACTCCTTTATTTATCAATAAGGTAGCACTTGTATGTCTCAGACCATGAAATGGAACATATGGAAGTTCATTCTTCTTTATAAACCTTCTCCAATATGTACCAACAGAAGATAGATTTAATGGTTTTCCATTCCAAGCAGAAAATAAAAATTCATGTTCGTCACCTTCCCAAAGTTCAGCTATTAATTCTTTTTCTTCCATTTTAACTTTCTTATACTCTTTTAAAATAGGAATTAAACTCACTGGAATAGCCACCTTACGAACTGAATTCTTGGTTTTAGGTTCTTTTATTATAAAACCTTTCCCTTTTAGATATTGAACGTTCTGGTTAATATAAAGGGTTTCTTCCTTAAAGTTAACATGTTTCCACTCTAATCCAAGAAGCTCTCCACGACGCAATCCACAGGTAATTGCTAACATTATTAAAACTCTCCATGACATTTTCTCATCTTTTAACTTTCCCATCATTCTTTGAACCTGTTCTAAATTATAAACCTGTACTGAAGAAGGTTTTGCTTTTAACTTTGGTACATGTTCCATTGGATTCACTTTAATAAATTCCCATTCAACCGCCCTACTAAAAATGTTTTTTAGAACTCGATGATTATATCGAATAGTTTCTACTGATAGTCCCCCTTTTTTTCCATCCTTTCTTTCTTTTTCTAAGCTCTCTAAAAAATCCATGAGATGTACAGGTTTAATTTGATCTAATCGTAAATGCCCCAAACTTGGTATAATTCGGGAATCAATATAAATGTTGTAAGATTCAAATGTCTTTGGAGCAAGTATTTTATTTGCATACCTTATTCTCCACTCTTCAATAAAGTTTATTAGCATTATCTTTTCTGGTTTTATATATTCTCCAACTTCTATTTCAGCAACAAACTTAGCCAGTTCTATTTCAGCTTCCTTTTTTGTTTTTGCTTTTATCGTTCTGGTTCTCTTTATTCTTTTTCCATGTGCATCAAAACCCATACTATACACTAAACGATAACTTTCCTTCCCTCTCTTCTCAATAGAGCCAGCCAGCCAGCCAGCCTTCCTCACTCCTTATAGCAACTAAAATAAAACGGGGTAGAACCGTTTTAGCATTGAATTATCAAAAATCAAATTTTATAATTTAAATACATTAAAATTACAATATAAATTTACATAAAAATAATAAAAATAGAAAAGTTATGAAGATAATATTTTAAAAGAAGGAGTGGTAATTTATGCAAAGAAGAACAATGACTGTAAAAGAGGTAGCTGTATTTTTAGGAGTTTCTGTGGACGTTGTATATGAACAAGTTAGAAAAGGTAAGATTCCATACTTTCGAGTTGGGCGGAGAATACTATTTCGAATTGAAACATTAGAAATTTGGATGTCTACTGCAGAAGAAAATTCCTGGTCATCCAATTGTGCCTAATTAAGATAAAAACAGCATTTTATTATGCTGTTTTTATCATTTTTTTGAAAGTATTTCCATCTCCTATCACACCATAAAAAGTAAAACCCTTTTATGATACGATGAATGATTTTCCTTTAACTATATATGAAATTGATTATCCTTTTATTATTCTACTTAAATCTTCATTAAAAAATAGTATGTTACATACCTCTGTATTTCATATTTCCAGAAGAACATGCAATCTACATGTGTTGATACTTGAGCATAGTAACTAAGAATTTATAAATAGATATGAGATGTGTTTGTATCCACTTTTATATTTCATACAAATCTTCAAGATATCGTCTATCTTTAATTCTCTTCCATTCATCCTCTAATATTCGACTACTTTCCAGCATAAAATAATCGTGACGGTAATTCTCAAATGACTTTTCAATTTTCTGCTTTTTGTATTCTAAACTACTAAATAGAAAATGAACATGTGTTGCTAACACTGCAATTATAAATAACATAATTAAACCAATGCATATTCTAATTAAATAATCTATACTTGTTGGAAAAGTACCAATTAAATTTAAAGACCAGATAGTAGGTATTAATAAAATCAATTTAGTAACTATTTTTATTAATATACCTGACAGTGAATATGTTTTAGTTATATACCATATTAAATCTTCTTCTGTTATACCATTTGGATTAGCATATATGCCCTGTTTCGCACTCCAAATTACCCTATCATGAATTGTTGGAACCCCTAATCGAAATAGAATCTCTAAAATCTTTAACAGCTTTTCCACTTGTTTATACTCTCCTCTATACCTCTTATTAATTTATTAACATTGAACTCCAGTTTATTCAATTGGGGGTGGCAAGAACTTTTCCCTTCAACAGTTTAGCGCTAAAGAATAATACAACCATAAATGCTCCTTTAAATCTTATTTACTTTTTGCTGTTCAACTAATAACGTACTTAAGTTATTAAAAACGATTTCTCTTATATTTACATTATTAAAGTAATGTTCAAAATTTCTATATACAAACTCTAAATCATACTCTTCTCTCTTATTCCCTTTGCTACACTTCCCAAAAGGGCCATCTGTTTCGATTAACAGTCTATCCATAGGTATTCTTTCAATAATTTTTTTACCTTTCGCAGAGGTTAACATTGAATAATTGACAGAGAAATAGTAACCACTATTTATAATCTCATCAATTAAAGTTAATTTTCCTGTATACCAATGAAATACAGCAAAACGCACATTATTTTCTCTCAGTATCGCTAAAGTATCTTCCTCTGCTTTCCTTGAATGGATAGAAATTATTTTATTCATTTCACCAGCTTTACCACATATATATTTAAATATTTTCTTTTGTTCTTCTTTAGTTGAAATAAATTCATTAGAGTAATCTAAACCAACTTCTCCAATATACTTTGTACTTCCTAAATAGTTATTAAATATATTTTTATTAAATTTATGAGTTTTTATTAACTGAGGATTATATCCCAAAGCTACTTTTACATACTTCGAATTACAAAATTCTTTCCTACATTTATCGTATATTTCAGGTAAATTAGTAACAAACAGAGCATATATTTGCTTATTATTAAAATAATCATATAGTTTTTTGTATTCTTTATAGTAATCAATATGGATGTGAAAATCTATTAATTTTGACATTCCATTTTTTCCTCTATTCCTATATATCTTAACAAATTACTTCCAGTTTCTTCATCAGTCTTTTCAATCATAATTAATAGTTCTTTCATAGACTCGTGATATACTCTTTCATATTGAAGCAATTCTTCCATTGTTAAATTTCCTGGTCTTAACAGAAGGTTCCTAATATAATTATTATCCTCTTGATGTTTAAGATACCTTTTAATACTAAATAGTACTGCTTTTAAATCGCTCGCTTTTCCTTGAGGGCTATTATAAGTATCAATAAAAGCCCTATTTAATGTATACTTTTCATTATAATTAGTCTCATCATAACCAGCCTTAATCATGGATGAGCGCCGTATTAAGCATGGATAACAATAACCACAATTACATGGTGGCGTAATTTTATCATATCTACATAAACAAGGGTGAGAACACGATAATGTTTTATGAGCATATTCTTTAAATACTTCGTTTTCCTTATGTTCCTCAACAATTTCTCCCTTAGTCTTATTCCAATAGAAGTTCTCAATACTATGATTTAAACCTATTTTTCTCAATATACTGTTTAAAGTTTTTAAAAACCTCGGATGCGTTGTGCGAGTACTACAGCTCCCATTTCTACTATCTGTAAGTGGTACATTAATACCTATAAATCCATTTTCAGGTATATAAATTGGAGTTTCTTCTCCAATAATCGAAGCAACAACAACCGCTCCTGCTAAAAATAAAAATGAACGACTTCTACTTGTACTCTCTCCCTTAATATTCATCTTATTTCCGCTTATATCTACAGGAGCTAATGGACTTGCATTAAATAGTAACAGTTCTTTATTCACTGCAGGATATGCAAAATTTAATGCACTAAAAAGTTCATTTTGCCTATTGGTTAGTAAATTATACTCTCTAAAACCAATAAAACATGTTTGTATATTTTTTTCTAATAAATTAAGAGCTCCACAAAAAGAATCTAATCCGCCTGAGAACAGACTGACTGAATTAAAATTCTTTTTATTAATCAATCTATATTTCGTATTTTTCTTATCCGCCCTAAATTTCAATTCTGTTTTTCTAAAATTAAACTTCCATCTGTCCCCACTTAAAAAACTAAGCACGGTCTCTAACTCTTGTTTGACTGTATTCCATTTTTCAAGTTCTAAAACGGGAATATCCACCACAACTTCACGTGTCCAATTATCTTTAAATAGATTTCGTGATATTCTCTTATCTACGGCAAAGACACTCATAGCAATAATCAGTAAGTCCTCACTAATATCGTTAATAGACTCTTCTCCAAACCTTCTCCATAAATTCTCCACATCTACTTTAATATTAGATTCTTTGTTCTTATTAAATAAATTAAATACTACATACTCCCTATCACTGGGTTTCTCATCTACTTTTTTATTTATCCATACTTTAAACAAGAGACTCACTCCAAACAGTTAATATTTGTAAAGCTCCGTCACACTTCTGATCAATAATTTTACTCCCTTGTTCTCCAGCCCAATCTATGTGTTGTAACTCTTCTAATGTATAATCATTTTCAATCGTCGTTCTAATATAAGTTTCAATAGTATCTTGCACACCATCAAATTGATTTAAATTATCAAACATAGAAATTATCTTTTCAGAGAAAGTTGTGAAAAAGCTATTTTGTACAAATTTAATAATAAATTCCCTTATGAACTCCTCTTTATTAATCGAAAGAAAAATTTCATCATATTCTTCTAATGTTTGAACATCAGCCAATATCTCTGCCATTAATTCATTTATACTCTGCTGAGCAATCCCTTCTAACAGAGAGTTTTTTGACCCTGCAAAATACTCTGTTAGGCCCACATATATTTCATCAGGTTTTTTATCTATCAAATGCTTAAGTCCAATATTCTCTAAAGCTGTAGTGAATCCATAATTTTTGACTAAGTCAATAAAATTAATGGCTTTGGCACCAGTTCCACCTATATTAATATTATTACTACTATTTTTCATTCCTTTTAAGGCTTGAGAATACTTAGAAATTGCTTTTCCTACAGAAGAAGGTGTAAAATTATTCCTTCCCATGTACGAAACCGCCCTCTTAGCATCTGACCATAAATATCCTGTTGGTGGAGCATATCCCTTTGATGTTCCCATCTATTATTTCCCCCCTTTAATATCAACAGCCATATCCCATAACGGCTTTTTACTACCTTTTGATATGTAATGCTTTTGAATTTTTTCAAAATCATCCGTTTTCAGCCCATTTTTAAACAATATAATTTCCTTAGGGGTTATATTAGTTACTTTAATTTTTTCAAATTCATTGAATAATAATTGTTGATACACTGGATAAGTTTTATAAATTTCAATTAATACTTCTAAATATAGTTTTTTGTCTTGATTATATTTTGATATGATGCCTTTGATAATTTCCTTTTGTGTAACTCCATCAAGTTCATCTAATTTTTTAATCTTTGCTTTTCTCAATACAATAGCTATTTGATTATTACATATTTCATTAATTATCTTTCTTTCCTTTTGACCCAAATTATTTCCTGATAATCCTTTACTTCTAACTGCGTCACGCGCAAGATAAAAATATACACTTAAATCTTTACTGGATAAATTAGATGGTTCAACTCCAATCCATCTTTTTATAGTGTCTGTATACCAGCCACTGTTTTTATTTCCATTAACTTCTTCAGATCGTTCTACCTCTTCAGGCTGAATAACAGTTAGAGCCTTCTCCTCTATGTCTTTTAAAGGTTCCGCGTAACCATTATGTTCAATCTGCCATTTATATAACTCTCTAAATAAATCTTTGTCTACATATTCAAGCACCATTAATTTAGCTAATATAGCTAAATTAAGATCTATTCCTTGTAATTCAGCCAAACGTTTCCGCATATAAAAAGTATTTAAAAAACGCTTAGTTTGACGCGGATTTCCTTTTAAAGTCGTCGCTATAATATCACCTATGCTATCAAATACATATAGCTGCTGCTCGAGGCTTTCAAAACTTCCTCCTTCCTTAACACACGTTTCAACATCTGTGTCAAATCCTTTAATAGTATCATCGATATCTCTGGCACTAATAATTTCTCCTCTAACAAAAATCCCGTTTCGTTTTAACTGTTGAAGTAGTTTATTTAACACTTCTTCTTTTAAATACATCTCACAAACAAGTAATAGCATATAGTTTTTCACATCTATTTCTGATAGTTCAGATACACTAATAGGCAGTTGGATAATTTTCTCTATATAGTCTTTAGAAACATCTATATCTATTTCCTCTAATTGTGGATACTTTCTTTTTATAGAATATGTAATCACATCTTCATCCATTGCTATAATAAAAGTGGTTTTTTCCACAGATAAAAATAATTTTATAGCTTCTAATGTCTCAACAATCCTATCAGGGTTACATCTATCTAAGTCGTCAATGATAATTATTAAATTATCTATACCAGATTCATTTATTAAACCTCCAAACTCCTCCCTAAATTTCCTAATATTATCAATTACATTTTTCTCCTCTTCTTGTTTTATATATTCTTCCTTTAAGTTCTTATATGTTTCCATATGCTTTTCAATTTTTTTCTCATCATCAAAATCATTTGCACTTAGCCCACTCATAAGCATAGGAAGTGGATTTCCGGCTAACAAACTTAACCCTAACGGGATCCCTTTCTTAGCAACTGTACTTCCAACCCTTATCCAATCTACTCTTTTTAATAATTTTTTGATTTTCCCACCAGTTGTTTGAACTATTTCTTCATTTTCTTGCATACTTCTTAATATTGATTCCATTAATGCTGTTTTAGCATCATCATATCCTTCAAACATCCATGCATTTACAGAAACAACCGCTATATTTTGAGCTTCTTTTCTCTCGTTTAATACTTTCTTTTCTATTAAATGTAGTAAAGTAGATTTACCACTTCCCCAATTACCAAATAAACCAATTGTTAATGGATTCATTCTTTCACTAATAGCTACCTCATACACTAATTCCGCATATGGTTCATAAGCTAACATATCTATTTTTGAAGCACCATCAGCCCACATATTTCTCTACTCCTTTCAGTTTTAACTTACATTTTCTTCTTGATATTTCCTTGTAAGTGATATCTTGAAAAATATCCCTATTAAAATTTTCAAATATACTTTATTAAATGTCAATCTTTTCTCTCTTCTTTACTAAAAAAAACAAAAGTATTAGCCATAAACTAATACTTTTTATTGTATTTCATATAAAAATCCAATAAAGCCTGAGAAATTAAATCCTTCATTTTCAAGTGATTAAACCTTTCCTCACACAATTCAACGAATCTACTATAAATCTTCTCATTTACTTTAACGGATTTTACAACCATAGGTATATCTTTTGCATATACTTCTTCATCAAGAATTAAAACACTTTCTGAAATGTGTAAAACTGTTTTCAATTTATCCATATGCTCCCTTAAAAATTGTAATTCTTCCTCAAACTTAATAGAATTCACTCCTCCCTTCGTCTCGCAGTGAATTAACATAGTTTTGCATGTGCAATGATGTTAACTTAGCTAGTTTGATATTGCCTAGAGAAGGGATGATGCTACTGTTTAAATACCTTCGCAGTTTGAACACCAACACTATGCTTCTTTGTATTGAACCAACTCTCAAGATATTCACCATAAAGTAGCTTACTAAGTTCTACATGTGTTCCCGTATGAACTTCCGAAAGTAGCTGTGTTAAAGCATTCTCTGCTTCTTTTTTGGTAATGAATCCCCTTTTCTTCTTTCGCTTTCTATTACCTGTTAAAGGGTCAATACCAATGTCTACAATATAAAAATATTTTCCCGTTTTCTTATCTTTTTTGACGCTTCCATTCATATTTAAGAGCCCCCTTGGAGTCCTTAACTGTGCTGTATATGATACTTTTATTATAGTGAATAATGGTGATATTATAAATTTCACTTTATTCCAGTATAAAAACAACTGAACGTTATCTACACATATTCTCTAACAAATTAGAAAACAACAAGAATAAAGCAAAAAGTTATCCTTCACCTATTTTTCTAATATACCCTCTGTCCCTGCTTGCATAGCCTTATCAATTAGCTAAGAATCAGATAATAAAATTACAAATACGAGCATTCTTTTTCTATAGCATTACCATAAATAAAAATTAATGTTTTTTGTAAAAAATGGTATAATCTTAAGGTGATAAATCTACTAAAAATTTAAGGGGTATATACAAAATGGAAGATATACTACATTTACTTAAGAACTACACTAGGGAAAAACATGTTAACCAACTAAAGGAAAATAGCGCTTATGGTGGACTATTAGATAGTAAACGGCTAAAAAGAATTTATAATGAACAATGGACTAATGACGAATGGGTACTTCATAACGATGTTCCATATGAATCTTTAACATATCTTCTTGACGCTTATTATTGCCTTCCACACCGTCCTGATATGGGCTTTGCTTTCTTATGGATGAGTATTAATAACACATACAAAAAAGTCTTTCTTATGAAAAACATAGAAAAACGTTTAACTGATAAAATCTGTATTGATAATGTCTTAACTGCACTCGAAAAAAAACTTTATCAATCTTTAACTTACAAAGGTCAAAGTTACACTATATTAGAAATAATTAACCTTTATGTTGCAAAAATGCCTCTTAAGATTTACAAATTTATTGCTAACTATTTATTAAGAGGTTATATTATCGAAGACTTAGGTTTTCATTCTCGTTATAATATGTCTTCCTATGAAACATTTCAAGGTAATTTTTCAAAAATACATAAAAAGATAAAAAATACTTATAGTGAGGGATTTAAGAACATTTGCGACCCAAAAATAACAGAAAATTTTTTAGAGGTGAATTTACAGATTGATGGGACTGATGAAGAAAAAAGAGAAAAAGCACGAACAATTCCAACTAGTTTAGCAAAGAAGTTAAGACATTTAGTTAAGAATAGAAGTGTTATTATATATGATAAAAAGGATAACCAAGATAAGAAGATTCTTGAAACCATCTCTATTGATAATGATTATGAATATCTCAACTTTATATTTAGAGCTATCATTTATGCAATAAGAAATAACAGTTTTCACGGAAGTATTGCGTCACGTCTTAACAGCGAAAATGCGGATGGAAGTTCTGTAAATGCGAGCAACTATATCTTCATGTTGGCTCACTTATTTTTATCATTATTTATGTATTGCGCAGACGAATTAAAATTGGAAGATTTAACAGTTAATTTAGATAATCTTCCTTTAATAGGTGGAGAACTGAAGTAATAATCTAACTCCACTCAAACGTAATCAATATACTTTAAAAACCTCATAATAAAATCAAAAATTTATTCAAACCTACATTCAATATCATACGATGTAGGTTTACTCTTTGCACCTAAGCTTGCATTAGTTTACATTCGCCTCGAACATAGTACGATAAATCTTATTGTAAGTTTTACTTATTTAGCCAATGTTCGTTCTGGATAGAGGAAATAAAAGTTCTTAATTATATAGGGGTTGTTTCGATGTTTAAAAATAATAAGTACTGGGTTTCATTAATAATCTTATTGGGGTATTTCATACAGTTTTTATTAAGTAAATTCTCACTCATACATCTTAATATAAATGAAAATATTTTGCGAAATATTATATCAATTGCAATTGGTTCATTAAGCTCCATATTAGGTATATTAGTATCTATTTTAATTTTAAGTATTAATATTACTGAAAAAACGATTAGTGAGCAGATGAAAAATACAATTTTAGGTTACAAACCATTATCCTATTATTTTCAGGTTTCGATATCTACATTGTTAATTATGATTTCAGCTAATTTCTTACTTAATGAAACTGTAAGTAACTTAGCAATTAATATCACGTTATATGGGACATTATTCTATATTATTTCTATCCTAATATGTGGACGTTCCTCGATGGATGACCATGGAGTGCCCATCGTCGAAAGACATCCTATTGAAGAGTTATCGATTACTCAGAATAATTCACCTGATAACATTATGATTCTATTCCCAGACCATCATCGAATCGTTCATAAGGCAGTAGAAGAGTTTAATAGACGAAAAAGAATAGTTGTCTATGGGAACGGTAGGATAGATAAATTAACACTTAACAATCACTTAATTAATACAAAAGGAGAACTTGAGAGACCATGAGACAACTTACCTACTTTTTGGGTATTATATTAATAACAATATCTCTTTTTAGATTAACAGGGCTTTTTGAACCCAATTCGCTCTGGCTATTTTCTTTTTCAGTTTCAGCATGCCTGTTTGCAGCTGTCGACCTTATTTCAGAAACACAGAATAAATGGTGGATGCAAAAAATTAAAATTTTAGATAAAATTGCTCTTCTAGTTTTTATTCTCCCGTTTGTGTGCGCAAAAATTAACATTGATTTTGATAAATTACTAAAAACACCTACTGATTTTGTGACATTATTAGCTTTTGGTTTTGTAATCACAACGATTGGAAAAAAAGATTTAAATTATTTAGAAAAGACTGTTAGTGAAATGAAAGCAAAGTATTTTATAGAAAAAAGAAAGAATTTACCTACTATGGATAGTGACATAGCAAAAAATGCGATTAAAGATCTAGCAAATGCAGAATATAATACTTTTCTACAAATTAATAAAATCATTATTGAGCTACATAGATGTGATCATATTGCCAATCATCAACAGAGAATTCATGATGGTTGGGGATTATTACACGACACACTTAGTTATTATGCAATACTACAAGTTCCTCCATTTTATGATTATAAACTTAATGATCTATTCAATTCTTTTTACAGCGAGGTAGGAAATGGCTCAGAAAATTTTATTACAGTATCAGATCCAGATAACGTAAAAGAACTGGCTAAAATGAACTTCCTAGGTACAGAACAACAGATAACAGCATATAGGGTTCTTCATAATCACGGAGGTACAAATCAAGGGCATCAGCACATAAGAAACGCCCTACAACATTGGAAGGACCTAAAGATGTTGGTATCTGAGCGCTATGAAGATAAAGGATTTAAGGATGAGCTAAAGGAAGAGATAGGGACTCATTCAGACGAAGCATAGATTAAATACAATACTGCGCCCCTATGCCTTGCAGTTTGGCGTTGCTGCACGCTATAATAGTTATTAGAAAACGAGCAGGACGTATAACTATTTAGCGACAAACGTTGATATGAAAGCATTTCCGACTAGCATTGGCTTACGATTTGACTTACGTTAGACTAACGATCCCTAGCGCCACCTTGACAGGGTGGAGGTCGTGAGTTCGAACCCAGTCGAGATCATACCTTTATGTATCAAGTGTTGAAAAATCTTATTTTTGACCAAAACTAATGTTGAGCACCGCTCAAGTTTTGATTGAAACTCCTCCTTTAATTCTGATTCAGAATGAAGGAGGTTGTTTTATGTCTATCAATTACTTCACTGAAAAACCCACTGTAAAAAAACGACAACCCCACAAACGAAAAACTAGCAAAATTTCAAAAGAAAATTCTGTTGAGCGTGTATTTAACCGTTTCATTGATACCAAAGTGAAACAAAATCTACGTCCCAAGTCACTCAGCCAATTCATATCAGTCAACATAAACACTAATAAAATACTTTTTTATTTTGTAAAATTTACGACCAGCTTATGGGTTAATAATTAATTCACGGCCAACTTATGAGTTAAAAAACATTTGTTTAGTTTATTTTTTTATAATAGACTTTTTGAATTTTTGTACAGACAAAGTTAGCCTATCCCATAAGGAAAGAGGGTAGAGTATCTCTAATTGTTCTTCCATTAGATAGAATTCTGTTAACCATTCAGGTGGTTCATACCCTTCATGATTTGTTTTCCATAATTTAATTCGTTCTAACGCTAATTCAACGCTCATTCGCACCCAACAATAACAATTATAGCTTTGACTATTGGAGGTCCAAAATAAATTTCCTTCATGTTCAATTTGATAGGTGAATTCGTTATAAAAAGTATCTGCCTCACCCAAGTAACTGCAATTTCTAACCCAAATTATTGTGTTTCTAGGTAATAGAGCCATATTCAGTTTGTGGCCTTTTCTCATTGATAATGGACCATCATCCTTGGTAATATTTTTCGCAAATTCACTTAGAAAACAAAAACAGCCTGACCAGTTGGCATCATTAATCTGTGGTTTATGGACTTTTTCTTTCAGTATAGATTGATTAAATAATGTGAGATCTGTTACCTCGACATCTATAAATTCAAAAATATGATCATATGCATCAGAGTTATAAGGTTTGCAAAAAAAACCTTTATTATCAAATCGAAAAATTTCCACATAGTCATGTGAATTTTTATTGAATTTCATATGTTTTACTCCTAAATCATTAATTAGTAGGTTCTATTGGCACTGGAAAGACGACCTTACTACCGATGATTATGAGTAGTTCTAATCCCTCCTAAAATTTGTCGTTACAATTTTTACTTTTAATTAAATGATAGTAAAAATATCGTAAAATATAAATATTTTTATTGTTTTTTCTGAGTATTTTTGTAACAAGAAGCATAAGATGGCCGTTCTGGTCAACTTATACTTCTTTTAGTTTACGGCCAATTTATGCTTCCATTTCTGGCCAACTTATGAGTTAAAAAACACCTACATTTGTTGAATACACTTCTTCCAAAGTTCGGTCATCGTATTTCTTTTTGATTAAACCTTAAGAGAATAGTTGCTCTTGTTTTACCTCCTGTCGTTTAATACGTTGTTTATGCGAACACTCAAATACAAGATGTTCGTAGCGAGTATTGAAAATATCATTCGGATTCTTTTCATGCTATTCCTTGTATATCCTCTGGAATTTCTTGAAAAGGATGCTTACAAGCTCTACTCTCCTGATAGAGACAGGCTTTCCTATATCAAAAATAAGTAAGCATCTATTCCGTTTTCTCTAGATAAATATAGAGTTTTATTTTGTTCCCCTTTTCTAAGACTTGATCTCCTTCTTGGCCCATCCCCTGTGTAATATATCCTTATTCCAACGATTGTCGTAAATACCTTTTGTATATGTGTTGTAAAGTGAAAACGAAAAATCCTCTTGTTAGATGAACAAGAGGATTTTTCGTTTAATCTGTTGTTCCAGTTCTCTTTTCACAAAATAACTCTAATACGCTTAACAATCTCCAACTTTCCTATTTAGTAATACAACCTTGAACATTTACTATCATTCTTTGCTGTTCCCAAAACCACTTACTAACCCACACTTTTTAATATTAGCTTTATTCAAGAATTATTTAGTACTCCTTGTTTTAGATCGTATTAAAAATATTAAAAAAGGGCTCCAAGAAACAATAATTTCTTTTAACAGATCCCAGCTTTAAAAGAATGAAAAAAGATACATTCCTTACAATTCTATTTTTCCTTTGCCAACGTATCTCTTATTTCATTATTTAACTCTATTAAGAGTCGGATTTTCCAGTATGTTTATACTAGAATTAAAACAAATCAACTAGATAACATAATAATGCGGTTGCGTCTGTAAGTGGCGCTCCTATATTTTCTAAATACTTTCAGGTAATCCATACTGCTTCTTGCCTAGTAATAGCTTAATCTGGATAAAATTGTTCCCTCTTCCTTTTTATACGGAAAACCAATTAATTACAAATTTTTAAAATAACAAACTAGGATCTTTTTTTTCAATTTCAATAATCTCTGACTTAGACAGAATGCCAAATGGATCTTCTTTATATTCTATATTTACATTTGTATGAATACTTTTCATTTCAATATCTGTATCCGGAGTAAAATTAAATAGACATAAATTTAACCCTTCTTTAGATTTTACACTTTTATATGCAATTCCGTTAAAACCACAATATGCTAAGCATTGTGATAAAAAATTTGTAAATATGTACTCATACGAAAAAGCATGGTGTTCGTGCTCATTTTCCATTGATGCAAATATATCCATATCTGCCAGTGTTGAATTAAACACCTTAAATTCTTTTAAAGTTACCAATTCACCAACATCTACAACATCATTTTTAGATGGGTTAATTTCATTCAGTACAGTATTAATGCTATTAGCAAGATACAAATAAGGTACACCTGGTGGATTATACCTTCCTTGTCTAGGAAGTCCTATAGGAGGATGCCAAAGTTCTTTTTCTATAAATGGGACTAACCTCTCGAATTTATTCCTATTACGCCCTCTATAAAATATTGATCCCTCCTTAAATATTTCAGTTTCTTTAAGGGATTCTTTCTTTATTTTATTGAGAATTGTTCTTCCGACATGATGCTCAAGTCCCAGCATTGGGTGGCGTTGTAAAAAAGTAATAAAGTCTTCAGTATCTTGCGCTGATATATCAAATGTATTGATAATGAATTCAATTTCCTCTTCACCAAACCAATCTTTGAGGTCATCTTCTGAGACATAAGGATCATCAGAATTTAAACTGTTTCCACAAGAACAGTATATTTTTTCATACAATACCCCCTCTAATTCAGGAGATAATTCATATTCAGACACTAAATTACTCACCATTTTTAAATTAAGTGAATCACCATGTTGCTGTTCATGTGGGATGATAGTCCAGTTACAATTCTGGCATTCTTTAATATTACTACTTATCACATTCGCAAGAAAATCAGTAGCTACTGAAATAAAGTCTTCCTTATCAAGAATTATGTAGTCATTTATTAATATTTGTTGCCTACACTTTGGACATGTATCCAATTCATCATCATATTCTTGTACTGTAGAAGCACCTGGAATATAATCTTCGTTTAAAATCTCAAATGCTCTAAATAAATCTGGTTCGCAACAATTTTTACACCCAACTATCATTTCTATACCTCCAAAAAATCTTAAAATCTAATTTAAATATAACTTATCCTACAATCTTGAGGTAAAAAAATTCACATGACTAGATAGAAATTTTCAAGATCGTATTTATGAACAATTTATATATTAACATTTTTCCTTTATAACACCTTTAAATTAATTATCAATTAAACACGAATTTAATGTAAGATTATTTTTTAATTATTAACACCCCCTCTAGGATTTATATGGAATTCCTACATTCCTTCTACTCTTTCAATGTAAAATACAAACTTTCAATTAAATTAAGAATTTCTCCTTTTTTATTATTTATATTTATAACTTGTGCATAGCAAATTTAAATAAAGAATACATAGTTGGCAAGTGAATATTATTATATTAAAAATTACAGTTTTTGAATTATTGATATAAAACATTTACTGTTCAATATTACCATTTTTATTACTCAATTTATGAAAGGATCAACTATATGGGGGATTATTTACTGGTTAATAAAACAAAAAAACTATACACTTTAAGATTTAAACCCTATTTTTTTATTCATTATTCCTTTGGTATACTCTTATTCCACTAAGCAAAACAAGGGATCTTAGGGCAACAAAACTTTTTCATGTTTCAAAGCTCCATGAGATTACAGTAGACAAAAATCCGGCCTATCCTATAGCGGTTGAAGCATTGAAGAAAAAGATGCCTTTAGGCATCTAAATAAGGCAGATAAAATACCTTAATAACATTGTAGAGCAAGATCATCGTTTTATTAAAAAGAGAGTTCGTTCAATGTTGGGATTGAAATTTTTTCGTACAGCTAGATCTATTCTTTTAGGAATAGAAGTAATGCATATCATTAAAAAGGTCAACTTATTTTACGGGACAAGTCTTTCCAAAATGAAATGAAGTTTATTCATCAACTATTCGAAACGGCTGCATAGAATAGATATAATCTATGCACCAGAACATAAAAAAGAGTGATCTAAATAGATCACTCTTTTTTATATTTCCTTTTTAATTTTGAAAATACCTATTTTTATTTTGGTAGATTCATAACTTCAGCCAATCTGTAATCATAATATGTTTCTTATACTTTTTTTAATCTTCTATACTTAAAGTATTGCTATATTCCTTCTAATAATACTATCAAGTGTCGCATTAATTTGTTCTTTTAATTCTTTATAATCCTGTTTGATTTCTTTTTCACTACGTTTCTGTTCTGTTAAACCACGACTCTGGGAAGTATATCCCCCGAAACTCGGATGATCAGAAACCTTAGGAAGATAAGTATTATCGGTCATTAGTATGTTTCGGTTAGATATTCGGGATAGACTAATAATTATAGACAAAACGTCTTGTTTTATCATTTCATCATCAATTCTTCTTAACATATCTAAAGTATGAAGAATTGCTTTATTGTTTGTAGGCTCAACATATTCTTGTTCATTATCAATCCTTAACATGTCGTCTAATAAAGGCAAATAGTTTCTTCTATATTGTGCATTTTTTTCCACATCGTAGTAACTCACCGTTTCTACCATTACTCCCTTACACTGACTGAATTTGCGAAATTCAGCATCTTCTCTTAATGTTTCTTTAGCCATAATCGCATATTGAATCATTCGTTCTTTTTCTCCATAAGGAATCCCTTTTTTCGTTAGTATTCCTCTAAAAGACTTCCAAAATTCTTCATCCAGCTTTGTACCTTTGTAATCTCCGAAAAATTCTTTTGAATACTCCTCCATATCACCATACAAAAGAAATTCAGGTTTAACTCTTCCCAGCACTGCAATTAAATTCAACTTTTCTTTAGTAGGAATATTCTTTCCACTAATCCAATTGCTTACATTCCCTCTAGACGTATTATTAATAAGAGTCCCAAACGCTTCAAGAGTCCAGCCTCCCGACTCTCTTATATCATTAATCCGTTCTCCAACTTTCTCTCTATTAATTTCAAACACTATATTACCCCCTAAAAACAATATGTTTCATTTGTTATAATTATAACAAAACATATAAAAATATCAACATCAAAACAAATAATATATAAAATTCAAAACAAATAACATCTCCATTTCAAAACAAAAAACCTCAATAATATATTGGAGGCTTTTTGTTTTATATCCAAACCTTTTATGTATATCACTCTTTTTGAAACCAAGAACATGTCATCTTTATCTTCCCTTCAACACCACAAACAATGTATTGTGAAGTACAACACCCAAAAACATATGCAAACCAACATCTGTACGGTATGGTAACAGTACCTTAGCCCACGAATCTATATGGTCTGTCGTGGGAGTCTCAAATATTTATAACTTATATGATACTACTATTAGCTTTGTAATTATAAAATAAAACCACTCATTTAAGGTGTCTTTTCTTTTTACAATAAATAATTTATTATATAGATAAAAAGATTTGTATTAGAAAGGCGAGATAGTTTGAATTTTAATACACCAGAAATACAATCACAAGTAGCAGGTTTACTACATTCAGCAATAAAAATATTCGTTATAATACTGGCTGTTTATGCAGCACTTTTAGCGATTTCACATTACATACCAAATAAATTAAGGCCCATAATTGCCCCTTTTATAATATGTGGAATCTTATATGCAGGATGGAATTTCCGTGGATATCTTATAGCTTTATTTTAAAGACACTTTAAAGTGTCTTTTCTTTACGGGATTGAGCTAACCCAACAATGTCTTAACGTGAATTTTATGTTTTTTCATTTACTTGGACCAGTATCAGCGTTGCTGTAATCAAGGGCAAAGTAATGCTGATACTGAGCCTATTTTTGTAACAATTAATTGCTTAACTTTGGTTTCATTTGTAATAGAAATGGATATAAAATGGATTTCCTCGAAGAAAGCGAGAAGCCCAACACTTAAGTGAACCGGATATTATAATGAATATTACGACAAATAATAAGCCGTGGAGTGTAACAATTGGCTTAATTGGGGAAGGCCAAGAGATCTATTCTGGGGAAGAAGGCGGTCTCCCTCTGTGGAATACTGCGATCGCTGGAAAAAACGTTACTGTTCACTCAAAACACCCTAATTCTGTATTTACAAATGCAGCACATTATAGAACTCATTCTCAGCTACATTTAAATTCATCTTTCCGTGCTCATGCAGCTTTAAAATACTATGAAATTATTAATACTTTATTAGATGTTAATTTTGAACAAACGAAACAGCTTATTCATAACCTACCAAAGGAACATTATCAGCTTTTTATTACGCGTGATTTAGACAAAGCAAAAATCACTTTAAATCAGCTTTATCAGGATGATACAAAAACAGTTGGTGTCGTCTGTGCTGGTGGCGCTGATCGTCAAAAAGAAGTCCCTGTTCTACCACGAAATGAACGATATGAAAAGCCTAGTAAGATCGCTCAATACTTTAACTATCCAGGGTCTCAATACTATTGTAAAAATCTCAACTACAGCGCAACTGAATTTCAAACACAAGGACTTGAACTAGATATGGCGCTCGTTCATTGGGATGATGATCTTTATCTACAGAATGGGGCTTGGAAAGGACAACACTATCAATGGGGTGTCGAAGATCCATTCCAAATTAAACTCAATGCATATAGAGTTATTTTAACAAGAGGGCGAGATGGAACAATTATTTACATACCACAAAAACCTATTCTAGATGAGACTTGGAACTTACTTAAAAATCAATTAAAAATCCCTGAATTAATGTTTTAAAATCTATAATAGACTATATTCTAGATTCCCTCAGAATAAAATCTATTATTTTTCTATTTCACAGCACTAGGGGAATCAGTCTTAAATGACTTAAAACATTTGCAAGAAAAAGTTGCTTCAAACGACTTTTATTTTAGGAAATTGCAACTAAAGAAGTTACTACTGTACTGTCCTAAAAAGTATTAATACATGTGAAGAGATATTTGAAAAAAATTTTGAAATACATTTAACGTAAAGAGTAGTTAATACTAAAGAGGAATAATTATGAAAACAAACACTATTGGGGTAAGCAAGCTGGATGGTTTAATGCAGGAGATTGACGGTCTCGTAAGTAATTATCGAGATTTGATTAGTAAGTTGACTGGAGGGGGTGCAATTGTAGATGTTATAACTGCCGGAGGATTCTACATAGTCTATCTCAGAAGTAAGCAATATAGCAATACATTATTCTTCGATGTTATCGAGGTGGAATGATCCATAACTTATAGATATATCTTGTGTCTTATTTTAAAACTTAGCTAAAATAGAAGTAACAAAACAAATGAAACTAAAGGGGTATGTAAAATGAAATCAGTTAAATTAGTAACAGGGAAATTAACAGTAGACAACGAGAAAGTAACACTCAAACCTAATATGATGAATAGACTTCTAGGTAAAAGAACGATAGATATTTACTTCGAGGATATTACTATGGTGGATGTTCGTAAGCCATCACTGTTCACACGAGGAGTTATTAGCTTCAAGTTTACACCAAGAACAGGCTATAAGAAAGGTAAGGTCGGACTTGCCTCTCAAGAAAACTCTCTGATTTTCAAGAAGAAGCACCGTAAGTTTATCGCCGAGGTAGTTTCTACTATCGGTAAGTAAGCCGTCTCATAGGTACAACTAAACTAAAACTAAAGGGGATATGTTCAAATGAAAACATTAACTACGTAGGAAATCAAGGTAAGCAGACTAGCAGGTATCGTAACAACTCTAAAGGTGTTTGCAGCAGATTCACCAGAAGTAGAACAACAAATAGAAGAAGCTATCGCAGATGCAGATTACCTGTTACTCCAGGAGTTGCCAGCTCAATATGATGAACTAACGGATGACATCATTACAGAAGCGACCTCAGAGTTATTAGCCGCTGAGGACGAACAACTTAATGCTACCTGCGAGTTGGACAAGCTAGACAAAACTATAGAGGAAGAAGCTCAGCAGATTACTAGACGAGTCACCCCCTCTTGTGATCGCTTAGCACAGGCCTGGTATGATTCACCAGAAGAATACGATATTACTGCACAGATACTGTCCAAGGTACACGACGAGTTATATCTAAGTAAAACAAAAATACCCTGAGAGTTGATTCTCGAGAGTTAGCCTACCTAGACCTTACTAAGTAAAGTTAATTTCCTCAGAATCGCTCTCAGGGTATTGTGCTTTCTAGATACTCATCAGCAATAGCATAGCAAGTAATCCGTAGGTAACTATTAATAGTAGGATCTTTACTAGTTTGTTATTATGTTTGTCCTTCCTCATCAGCAACAAAAGCTTCAAATTCCAATGGTGTTTGACGTATAAATACTGATGAGCACTTTTCATTTTCTAATGGCGTCATAAATCGATAATAAGGCCCCATTGCTAAAGTACGTTTAAACTCTTCATCTTTATTAAAACGCGCGATGAGCTGGTATAAATGAGGGTCTTTTCTTCTTTTGTAGACATACCATGAAATGTAAAGTACTCCTGTTATGATTAGAAAAACATATAACATAGACACACCTCCATAGAGATAGTATTTCTTACAAAAGTTACTTTTATCAATAAACTTTATGTAAAATTCCCTTTCGATATCTGATATACTAAATCTTGAATTTACAGTACATAGGGGGATAAAAATGGCAAAGTCAGCAAATGAGAAAGAAGAAAAAAAACGCCGAGGGTGCGGATGCTTTGGGTGTTTAGGCATTATTATTTTATTAATTATTTTAATAGGTTCTTGTGCTAAAGGTTCAGATGATGATAAAACTGAAAAAGCCACTACTGTTACAAAGCAAGAGGAATCCAAAAAAGCAGAGGAAGTAAAAGAAGAAGAGAAAAAACAACAAGAAGAGCAAAAGAAAGAAGAAACTGAACAAAAAAAACAGCAAGAACTTCAGAAGCAACAAGAAGAACAAAAGAAACAAGAAGCTGAACAAAAAAGACAACAAGAACTTCAGAAGCAACAAAAAGATCAACAAAAACAACAAGAGTTAAAGAAACAACAAGAGCAACAAAATCAAAATAAACAAAAAGAAGCAACTCCTCAGCCAAAAACTAATCAAGCATCAGAACAGAATGGTACTTGTAATATTAAAGGTAATAAAAATAGTAAAGGCGAGAAGATTTATCATATGCCTGGTCAACAGTTTTATGATAAAACGAATGCTGAAGAAATGTTTTGTTCAGCAGCTGAAGCACAAGCTGCAGGATATAGAGCATCAAAAAGATAGCACTAAAAAAGCCGTCTCTATTTGAGATGGTTTTTTCTATTCACTTCTTCCCTCCTCACTATCTACACAAACCCCATGTTACTGTCCAATCCTGACTCCCACTCTTCGCATAGCATGCACTAAAAAGAAGGTTCATGCTTATTGTCAAATCTCTTATACTTTCATTATTCTTTTCTTTATACGTGTTCATCTTCTCTATATTATTGGAATTCGCTTGAATGAATAAACTAACAAACATTTCTTCCATTTTTCATCCCTTAAAACTATCAAAATATTTATAAGCATCCATTAATACCTTTTTTAGTTTTTGGATTATGCTCTGCCTCAATCATTTCTCTATAGCCTACATTAAGTTCATTATCTATATCAGTTTTGTATACCTCAAGTCTTCTTTACTTTCTTTGCATAGTATAAATTTTGGTATAAGGCAAACCAGGACTTGATGGTGAAAATTTTTCTTGAGCTTTCTTTTCGTTCTAATCGTATCACCCTTTATAGCCCATTCATTTTATATAGGATGATGCAATTGTATTTGATTATCAGCAGCTATATTTTTATTTCTTCGAGCAGGATTTACAACTTATTTTGTGAACCCAAAATATATATAGAATATTGATTACTATGCTTTTCTACACTTATCCATAATAAAAAGCTCATAAAAGTACATAAGCTTCTTAATCTTATATTTAATAATGTCTTAGGTATTAGTTCACATCAATAATCCCATTTAATTATTTTAGGACTTTCTTTTACATATTTGCCTCTGAATCCCATACCTCTACAAATTCGAAACCTTTTAAATCACTTTTTAAAACTGCATTTCTAAATTCATCTGATACGAAAACAGAAGGAATATGTAATATTTCATTTAAGTAAACTTTAAATATTGTTTGGTTCTTAACCATATTAGGTAAGAATGCGTATTTTTTGAAATCTATTACTAAGCCAGATCGTAGTTTCTTTAGTATAGCTTTTTCATAGTCAATAGCATCTATTGCATTTAAAACGTTAATTATATAATACACTTCTCCCGTCACATTATGAATTAGGGGAAGAAATTCTACATTATTACCAAGCATAGACTCTAAGAATTGTTTAGCTTTCTCACTAACCATTGGTGTACCAACTTCTCCCCAAAAATGAGGAAAATCACTTTGATTTCCTTCTTCTACACATTTAATACGTATTTCTCCCCATGAATGAGATGCTTTTACTGCCGAGTCAATTTTCCCTTCAAAGTACTTTTTAGAATCTTCTTCTAAACTCAATAGTTGAAAGGATTGATAACCATCAAATGAACTCTTTAATTCCCAAATTTTCATTTTTACTCTCCTTTGCTATTTTTCTAGTATAAATAAGGTTACTCTTTCTTCGGTTTATTTAATTTTAATTCACCATTTACAATGGCAAAACATACTATGTAACAGCAAATGAAGCCTATGTATATGTGAGGTAGTAGGTAGCAAAAAAGCAGAACCCGATGAAAGCTGAGGTTCTGCTTTTTTATAATGTCTGTCAGCTTTTGAAAGTCAATTTAACTACATATTTGCTTCTGAATCCCATATCTCTACAAATTCAAAACCTTTTAAATCACTTTCTAAAACTGCATTTCTAAATTCATCTGATACTAAAATATAGTTCGGGTGAATCTTTCCATTTATATACAATTTAAAAAACATTTCATTTTGAACAACACTAGGAATAAATACAAATTTTTCACAGCCTATTATTAAACCTGAACTTAATTTTTCAAATATTGTGTTATTAATATCAAGTGCATCTAACACACATAAAACGTGAATAGCATAGTACTTTTCGTTGGTTGTTTTATGAATTAATGGTAAAAATTCAACATTATTGCCTACTAAGGGTTCTAATACTCCTTTAGCTTTCTCACTAATTATTTGTACACCAGATTTCCCCCAAAAAATAGGACAATCACTTTGATACCCTTCATCTATAATCTCAATAAATTTAACTGTCCATGAATCTGACAAACTCACTGTAGAGTTAAAATCATTTTTAAAATATTTTTTGTCCTCTTCATAATTTAATAATTGAAAAGTTTGATAATCACTAGTTGAACTTTTTAATTGCCAAATCTTCATATGTATATTCTCCTTCACCATTTATTGACATATAGTTATTTCTTTGGTTCATTTAATCTTATCTTACCTTCTAATAAATCTTGTCTTATTTTGTGCAAAACTTCAGCTACATCAGCTTGTGTACCACCCATTTCTATAACACTATTTAGTCTTTCTGTTACCTCTCTTATATACTCTTTAGAATGGCTACCTATATGTAAGACTTCAGTGGTCACATATTCATTCACTTTATACGGTAAAAATACCCCATTGGAAGCAGAATCATGATGTATCTCAATCTCTTTTAATAATTCCTGTGCTTCCACTGCCCTGCTATCATTCCAAGGTACAATGTGATGTGCTGCATTAGAATATGGGGGTGGTTCAATCCCTGCAGCCTTAAGTTCTTCACGTAATACTTTGGATGCTGTATACGAATCGGGATAATCATTTTTTACATCTACTCTATCAAGAACTTTATCTGCATAATCCTTTATTACTTCTTGAACATCTTTGATCATACTTCTTCCACCAGTTTTGGAAAACATAAATGTATCACGGGCTTCTTGTAACATTTCAGAAGCTTTTCTCTGTGCACTTCCAAAGCCACTAGCACCTGCGAATGCAAAGCGTTCTGTCAACGGTAATTTATTCGTAACAGAAGAGATTCCTGTAGAAAACTTTGTTAGATTTACACCTTCACCGAGTGTAGTTACTTTCCCTACATTGCTTATCCCTTTATCCCCAATCCACCCTAACCCAAATTCCATAAAAATACTTGTTCCCCACTTTGTGCCACTTTCTAAATCACCATGCCAAACATCATTCATAAATGAATCCGAAAAAGTATTACACATAGTATATGCCGTTTCTAGAGGGTGACCTATAGCATACTTGATATTTTCTTTTGTTACTGTATCGTCTAGTGAATTGAAACCTTCTACAATCTCTCCGATAACTTGCCCAGAACCAACGTATATACCATCCCAAACTTTTCTAAGCATAGATTTTTCAGGGGAGGTATCACCATACATTGCCCCTTCTTCGATATTATCATCTGATAAATTGTCATTTAGAAGATTGCTAGCTTGGCGTGCCCTATCTTCTCCAATCGCTTGAATAGCAGTTGTCCACTCCATATTCAACCCTTGTGTACTAAATGTACCACTTGCAGGACTAAAGCCTTTTCCACTTTGTACCTCTGCTAAACCTGTCGCAATGCTAGCGGCTAGTTGGAGTGCAGTATCATAATTATTACTAGAAGTATAATTAAATTCATATAGATGTTCTAATTTTTCTTGCAGTTTTTTCCTCATGACAGTAAAAAGATTCGCCATAGCGTCCATACCTGGGATTGGCATAGCTTGACTGATGGCTTCCATACTTGCTTTCATTCGGTCAATTTCTCGAATTTGTTCTAATATTTCTTGTTCGATTACATCTGTGGAAGCGACTTGTGATTGAAATTGACTTGGAAAAGCATCATTCTGACGAATTAACTCTTCACACAGATAAATGATTCCTTGTGCTAAAGGACGAAAAGTTTGTACAAAAAATGATTTTGCACTGCTATAAGTTTGTCCTTGTAGAACAGTATCAATTGCAAAGGTGTCAATCGACTGAATAACTTGTTCCATACCTTGAATGGTAGCGTTACATACAGCATTCATACTTTGAGTTTGGCGTTGTACTTCTCCTAGATACATGTTTAAACTCATGCCTTGCCCTTCCTTCTTTATACAGTATTTCACAAGAAAATTATACCATGTAGAATTATTTCACTGTACCAAGTATTTGAATTTACTAAGCAGGTAGAATGAATACGATTAGTTATATAATTGAAAATAAAATTGTTAAACAAATGTTGAGAAATATCAAAATTCAATTTCCATTATATTCTATTCTTGTTATCATTTAATGTAAGACTATTCAGAAAAGGAAGGGATTACATGCACGTTCCAGTGAAGGGGAATGAACAAGTTACAAAGTTACTTAATGACTGGTATCAAGCTATACTACAATTCCAAAATATACAAGCAACAAACTTAAAACAAGAAGTTGAAGATAAACTTTCCAGTATAAAAGAAGATAAAAATTTATTATTATACTATTCATTATTAGACTTTAGATATAAAGTACTAACCGATGGACTTTATATTACAAAAGATAGCTTTAATGAAATTAACTCTTTTGATATACCTGATAGCAGTTTTTTATCCTATTATTATCACTTCTTCAAAGCTATTCACAGCACAATTCTTGCAGACTATAATGAAGCAAAAGAACATTTTGAGAAGGCGAAAAAACTTTTAATGTACGCAATGAATGAAGTAGAAGAATCTGAATTTAATTATCGTTTAGCTTCATTTTACTATCAAATCTATAAACCGCTTTTAGCTATTGATTACATACGAATAGCAAAAGATATTTTCTCTAAACACACAGACTATAAAATTAATGTAGCACTATGTGACAATGTTTTTGGATTATCTTGTATAGATTTAAGGCAATTTGAACAAGCCGAAGAAAGTTTTAACACTGCCATAGATATTCTAAAAAGTAAAAATGAAAGAACATTGTTACTACGTGTTAGAAATAACATCGGACTATTATATGCAAATCAAAATCTTTCCTCTTTAGCAATTCGTCACTTATCAGAGGTTACAGAAAATATGCCAAATCACTTTAAAGCCCTATATTTACAAGCAGATGAAAATTTAAAATTAGGCGAAACGGAAGTAGCATCTCAACTCATCGAAAAAGGCTTAAACATTTGCAATGAATTAGCAAATAAAGAATATCAATATCGCTTTAAAATCTTAGAAAAATTGAAAAACACATCTAACACTACAGAATTAGAAACTGTTGTATTAGCAGGAGTTTCATACTTTAAAAAAGAAGAGTTATGGGATTGCATTGAAGAATATGCAGAACGATTAGCGAATAAATTTTATGCAGAGAAACATCATGCGAAGGCTAGTAAATATTTTTATATGAGTAATGAAGCAAAGAAAAAACTATTAGCTAAAGGGGCGTTAAAGTAATGAAAAAGATTGGATTAACAATAGCAGGTTTAACGTTAGCTGGAATCATGACTTTTGGTATAAGTAACATCTTAGAATTTTCGGCATTAAATAAAGGTGATACACCTGCACCACAAAGACCAGATTTAGCGTTAAATATAGGTGATGGTGGCAGTGCACCTGAATATACACATGGAGAAGGTTGGTCTCCCTCTTACACACACGGAGAACCTTGGGGTATAGCTGATGGTAATACTGGTGCACCTGCTTACGACCATGGAAGACCGCCTGCACCACAAGCTTAATTGTTTCGCAAAGAAAGTCATACTACTTGTATGGCTTTTTTCTTTATTCTAGTTACTTAAGCCCTACATTTTTATCTGATTTGCTTTTGCTGGTGGAGATGGTTTACGATCTAGATTTGATTCACCAGATTTTAAACAAGCTGAAGAAAAACTCTCAACCTATCAATTTGCTAATGGTGGAAGAATTAATGGTGGGAAATTCCCGTATAGATTTGACTCATCACTTATTAAGTACCTTTTTCACGGAGAACTAAGACAAAAAGGGTAGGGATTAAAAGCTGTTGGATATCACTATGAAAGTATGATGGGTGGAGGAGAGATAGTTAGATATGTAGGACAAACATCTCACGAATTTAAAGTAGAAATGATTATCAAAAATAATGAGATAATAACTGCATATCCGGTTTATACTAGGAGGTAAAAAATGAAATATACATACGAATTTTATCGTGATGGACTTGGTGGATTGAGAATACGTTTGCCAAAGGAGATTTCTATAATTTCTCATTTTTTAGAAGATATTTTAGATGATGAGGCAGATGAGTATATACAGGTTTTGGATAATGTAGTTGACCAAACAGTTCCGCAATATGAAATAGAAGGGAACGTAGCAGCAGTCTATATTAAACCTAATTATACCAGTGCTATTAACTTCTTTATGAGTGCCCCAAATAACCAATGTAAAATTGAGACCTCTGAATTTAGAAAACTACTTGTGTTGTGGAGAGATACAGTGGTAGCAAAGGAGAAAGAAATAGAAGCATAAAAGAAAACCGCCTGAAATGATGTGTACTCGAATAGTAGTACATAAAAAAACACCTTCTGAATTCGCATACTAAGTATACAAATTCAGAAGGTGTTTTGATATGTGTCCTATTTTCATGGTTCACTTCATCTTAGAAAAAAGGCTTTTAAAGCAATAATAGCAAATCTTTGAATTATTCTTTATACCAATCGTATCCTAAATTAATAATGTTTGCTGTTATAACTTTATTTGTATTAGTTCGTACAACAATTCTAATTGAAATTTCTCCTGCAGTTCCTACAACTCTCCCATAGTTACCAAAGGATACATGCATCCTTTGGTAACTGCTCTCCTTTTGTGGACCAGGCTTCATCTAATAGTTCTAATAACTTTGTTTTTTCTACATTAATTACTGAATGCGTAGGTTTATGCAGATTCGATTTAGTATGTGCTAATACATGCTTCACTCTATTCCCATCAACGCTACCCTAAGTGTATTCAAGTACACCAGAAGAAGTTCAAAATTTTTTCCTTATTATAAGTTAATTTTCCAAAACTATCTAAGATAGGAAGCTCTTTTAATACAAATTTACTACCAATCTTAGATAAGACCAGCATTAAAGCAAATTCTCCTGAAATCGGCATTTTGCCAGATCTCCATCAAATAGTGTTTCATAGGTACTCTCCTCAGCATCTCTATCTAAATCCACATCACGTTTCGCATAAATTTGAATACGATCATCAATTTGTGCCTCTTCTTCTAGCAGATTCCCACTAATCGCAACACCAGGATCACAATTATTCAACACTTTTTTATAAACTATTAGTGACATATAAAAATCTGAATTATAAAATCCTGTTAAATCACCAAAATAGAACGTCATTTTTTGTAACTATGGACCCAATGGCGATATATTTATAAACTATATGAATTATGTTAATGAAGATACTATGGTTAGATTTACAAAAGTTCATGTAGATCGTATAGATTCATGGCATGCTGGACCACGTTTTTCCTTTCTTACAAACTGATACGGTTATCTAATTTCATAGCGGTGTAGTTTTAGTGTTAAGTTATCAATAAATACGCGAAATAAACACTCTACTAATAATAGTAAATTTAATCTCGTTAAAATAAAAAGGGATATCCTAGTACCATGCCTAGGACATCTCCTTTACTTATCTACATTTCTAAATTCTATACAGCACTACAAATTAAACAATTATTAGATATATATTCTACCTAAAACATCGTATTATCATTAGCCGCTTCACTTGGGATCTCCTGAATTACATCCCAATGTTCGACAATCTTACCATCCTTTATACGAAATAAATCCACTATAGCGACTCCCTTATCTTGAGAATTAGTACGAGAATGTACATGAAGAGCAACTGTATCCCCTTCAGCTACTACACGTTTAATCTCTGCAGAGGAATTAGGATTTTTAACAAAATCCTCCTTAAAGAAATCCATGAAGGCTTTTCGTCCATCAGCAACAAAAGGATTATGTTGCTTATAATCCTCGCTAACATATTTAGGGATAATATCGATATTGTGTTTATTAAAAACTTCATTATAGAAATCAACTACCATCTTTTTATTCTTTTCATTTTCTTTTACTTCTTTTGATACAGAAGCGCCATTCTCGCTCTTGATTGAGTTACCTTTGTTATTACCGGTGGAAGCTTGATATACCAAAGTCGAAACTACTCCTAAAATAAATACAGAAATAATTGTTATGATTAAATTTTTCTCTAATTTCATATATACCTACCTCTTCTAAATTATCTTCCATAACACGTTTGAAAAAGGTGAAACCTTCCCCAAAATATGATCTGAGGGGTAATGTTAGTAAAACCTGTTTATCCTAACATTACTCTTTATACAAGGTATGCAAGAAGCTATTAACTCTAACTCAATACCTCATTAACAGTTGCACTGTCCACAATTTGAATAAACTTCTTAACCTTATCGTTCTCATCAAACTCATAAAGGTGACAAAAATCTGCTATGAACGATTTCCCTGTAGCTGTATATGTTCCACTATATTTTCCATAAACGATAACAGTATTGTTATTAAATGCATAAATTTCATCTTTAGCGCTATAATTATCCCATTCCGTGCCAAGGCGTTCATGTACATTTTTCACTACTTCATCTGGACCTATATAAGTACCTGCATATGGAAACCCAGCAGCTTCTGTCCAAGATACATTTTCACTTAAATACGTTTTGAACGCGTCCAATTTACCTTCGCCAGTTAACACATACGTTTCATGTAATATTTTTTGATATTTATTCATGGCATTAGCCCCAAGGCATTTCTTTTGTTACAACTTTTGCACTTAATTCTAATACACCTTTATTTGCATAACCTGGATATGCTGCTTCAAGTTTTGCCACAAAATCTTTTGAAGTTTTACTTTCCTCAGAAGCTTGAACCGCAGTTCTTAGGTAATCCATAGTTGCAGTAAGTGCCTGATTATTTAAAGATTTTTCAATTGATCCATGGCTAGGTACAATTATGTCAGCATGTAATGCTTGTAATACTTTCAAGTTTTCAATCCATGCCTCCATTGCCGCTTTTGAGCTAGTATCCGCTAAGAATACATGTATTTCGTTAAATACATCAATACCACCAATTAATAATTTTAGCTCTTTATTAAATAAGCTAGTTCTGTAATGATCTAAACCTACTAGTTCAAATGTTAACCCTTGAAAATCAATAGCTTTTTCTTTAAACACTTGAGGTAATACTACGTTACTTGGTGCGTTTTCTCCTAGGGCGTCTTTCCAAACTTTTAATTTACCTAAGACAGAATGAACAATATGTTCAACAGTAGACTCTGTAGCATACGCTATGGCTTCTGGGTAAGCCGCTTTAATACTCTCTAATCCAAAGTAGTAGTCTGGATCCCCATGAATAATAAAGATTTTATCTAGAGATAAATTGTTTTTTTTCAGATAATCAATTATTTCTTTAGAATCAGACTGCGTAAATTTTGAGTTTATTAAAAATGCATGTCCCGCTTTCTCAACTAAGGTTGCAGTAACCATAAAGCTTTTTTCGTCCGAACTAAACACCGTTAATTTCACATCTTTTTGATTTGTATCGATTGTTTTAAACATAGAATGTTATTCTCCTTTTGTTAAAGTTATTAACTAGTTAACATATTTTTATCTTATTCCGGTAGAAGCTCCCTCTTCCATTCACCTGAAAGCGTGATAGCACCATCAAATAGGACAGAGATGAATATCAGTTGGCGTAAGATAACATGTTTGCTACTTTAGCTTATAGTAGAATTTAAATTAGACTCTTTTTAAGAACAAATTGAAACCAACTGTTATAAAAAGGTTTAAGTCCATCCACTTCTAGCCTTTTTTAAAACGTTAAATGCAAGATACTGTTGCTTAAGATTGATTAATATAAACTTTTAAAACGCGCTTCGATTTTATCTGGTGTCATCACCCCACCACCAATAGGAATAATTTGATTCTCCTTTTGTAAAAGTAATGAAGGATAACTATTAACACCAAGCTGTCGAACTTTATTGAAATCATTTTGGACATCTAATAGTGTTTCTTGAGCGTTTAAACGCTCTAATACTTGTTCAGGGTCCAAACCATGCTCAATTGCAATCTTACGATATGTTTCAGGATCACTTAGACTTTGCCCCTCATAATAAAACGCTTTTTGCATAGCCGAAGTGAATTCTAACAAACGGTCTGGAGCTAATGATCGTAAAGCTGAAAAGCCAATTGCAGCATCTTGCGAATTCATTTTAAAAGTACCCTCTTCCACCAATTTTTGATATGAAGGACCAAATTCTGCACCTGTAAGTTGATTAATTCTTTTATTTCCCTCTTCTATATATGAGAAGTTTTTCATTGGTAAATTATCTAAAAATAACCCTCCACATAAAACTGTTAATGGTACTTCAGTGTGGTTTTTGTAAAATCCTTTAATATTTTCTGAAAAGCCATAGCACCATCCACAATATGCGTCCCATACGTAAATAAGGTTATCTTGTTTCGTCTCCATTTAAATCTCCTACCTTTATTTTTATTATCCAGCTTAGCTAACTTTTTGGTTTATATAAGTACATCTTTTTATACCTTGTTCTTTTTGAGATACCTTACTATATTCCCCAAAAACTAATCTTTCCAAAGAAAGATTAACCAAGGTTTTTAACAAAAGATAACGTTGCACATTATTACCCAGTATTAGAAATTACTAAAGTTGGGATTATGCATTTTGAATGCGTTAGTAACTTTCTACACCGGGTGGCAACGTGTGTACCACCATTCTTAATTAAATATATAAATCATATTTTTATTTTAAGCAGTCATTAGTTGTAACTGAATTGATTACATCTTTATGTAACCATTCTAGTTACAGCTAATATAGAAGTCAATTCTTTTTTCCGAAAACATTAAATTTCTACCCTAATGTTTCCAGAATTCTAACATTAAAAACTTTCTTCTTGTTCTTAAATCTTTCAAAAAACTTAGTAAAGCCCTTAAAAAATATATGCTACTGCGTTGATAAGAAGCTATGTTATCCATTAACTCTATATTTTCTACTGGGTTTATTTATTAGTTTTATTTTTAATTTGTTTATAGCCAACAATAAATTCTTCAAAGAAAGATTTTAAAGCATTCCATGCCAAACAAGATAGTTAACAACATAAAAATATTGTTAACTATCTTAATTGAATATTAGCAATAGTAAGTCAAAACATTATCAATTTACTATATATTACATATGTGTAAAAATAATAACATAAGCTTTTTCAAATCTTTCACCTAATAAAGATTTGAAATTAGCACTTCATTACTCTCCTTACTGTTAATATGCCTGGAAAAAGAACCCCATAGGGTTCTTTTTCTGTTCATAATATAAAATCTTATGTTATGAACAGAAAAAAGAAGAGGGATCTCTCTCCTCTTCACCAATAAAATTGAACATATTTAAAATTAAGGAAGGGTATACATTCATCAAGAGATGAAAGGAACAATAATAGTTCACCTAGTGAATTATAACATAAATCCATCCCTATTAATAGATAATATTAACATTTATGGGATGTTTGTGACATAATTGTTAAATATCTTAATATTAAAAGGCTTTATATGTATACAACTAGAAAGTGAATAGTGTAGGGATAAAATATAAGGGGGATCTATCATGTTTACAAACAATCAAAAATTAGTAACAACCGTAACAGCTTTAACATTAGGATGTGGATTCACTTTCGGATTAACACCAGCCTTTGCAGATTCAAATAATTCTTCTGGAAGCGCTACACCTGTTCACTCTATTCAAAACCAAGAGCAAGAACCGTTTACTGGATATGTTATTTCGGTAGACAACAATTATTTAGTAGTTGCAGCTACTTCTACAAAAGATGAAGCACTTGCTTATCAAACTGATTGGTGGGAACTAGTTTCCCAGAATAAGATTCTAAGAGTTCCTGTTTCCAATGGAGAAGATTACACTTTAGGTGAAAAGTTAAATATATATGCAGCTGCATGGACTAAATCTCTACCACCAATCGCTGTTATGCCTACAATTGAAAAAGTATTTCAGTAGGTAATATTTCCGATAATAAATCTATCCCATTTAAAAAGGAGTCGTTATTCGACTCCTTTTTTCTTTTGACGTTTTCCAGAATTCTTTCCCCTCTCGTACTTCTAATATTGGATAACCCGCTTTTTCCTCACCAGCTAAAACAGTTTTCATCTTATACTCTCAATAACACTTATCAAAAAGAATATATAAAGAGGGCTAAAAATGGTCTATGGGTACGCTCTTGTAAGTGCACAAGAATAAAATCTAGATACACAGATTGAAGAGCTCATGAAATATAGCGTAGATGAAATTATTAAATTAAGTATAAACATAATTTTTTATTAAATGAAAAAGCCAAATGAACCCCTCTATACATTTAGAACCCCTTTACACTTTTTACAAATATTGTTATAATTAGATAAACTAAAGCATTACCCCATTAACGAAGGGACTCCATAATTGGAGTCCCTTCGTTAATTAGCTATTAAAAATGATCAGCATGTGAGTATTGTATAATTTCTTCCTTTTTTAGAGCATGTTGTGTATCACCTGTATTGTTACTAAATGATAATGCTATAGCTAATCCTAATGTCGCTAACACAAGCTTCTTCATTATTTTAACGCCCCTTTGCTTAGTAATTTTTGTTTCGCTTCGTATCGTAACATACATCGAAATAATCACTAACTTTTTCATGCTCATTGAGACCCTTCCGATTTACCATGTCGTTAATGTGAATTGTTAATAACCCCCTGTGCAGCAAGTTTTGCGCTGATCATTGCCGCGTCGGCCAGCCGCCCTTCTAAGCCGACCCAATCCCCAGCAACATAAAGCCCATTTACTTCTGGAACGAATACACCCGGAGCCGAACCAGCTCCATCGTGGTAAATCGTACGTGAATCGTGGGCGACCATTATTTTAGGTAAGAAACGTATGGAGTCAACTTCCTTATCCCATCCAGGCTGTAAAAGATCCAGTAGATTAGTCAATTGCTTCTTGTCCTCTTTTGGATCTGTCTGACTCCGATTATCGTTATATTTCATGACATGAAGTACGTACGCTCCATTTTTACTTAATTTAGAAGATAGCGACTGAATCGAAAAATAGAATGGTTGATCCAAGCCAAGTGCGAAAGCTCTCTCCGAATTTGGCAGACGATTCAACGCTACATCTAAACATGCTGCATATAGGGGACGAGATTCATTCTTCCACCTTCCAAGCGACATATGATCTGCTCCCTCAACAAGCCGGCAAGCTTCATTTGGTCCTGCAGTAATGACAACTGAAGACGTTAAGACTGTATTACCATCTGATAGCGATAAGGCACGAACAGTACCAGAGCTATGCAGAATTTGATTCACTTTACATCCGGTGGCAAAGGTTACCCCAGCTTTCACGGCTAGTCCATGCAGATCATCCACAACGGTTTGCCAGCCTCCATCAATATATTTGACACCCTGTCCAGCTAGCTGTCCTTGCTTGATCACAAAACCAGCACTTAAAACACTCGGATTGTCACAATACGACCATTGCCTGCACATTGCTAGAAAAAATAGACGGACACGATCATAAAATATGTGGTTCTTTGCCCAATCCATTAAGTTAATCGATCGAATCGATTCTGTATCGACTTGACCTAAACCACTCATGAGTTTACTCCACTCCATATTTTCTTCTTGAGACAAATCTGTTGGAATTTGGACCATACCCTCTTGCCAAATCCCAATTAGTCTACCTTTGGAAGCATACCCTCCCTTTGGAATGCAGTTGAGTTCGTTAAGGATTTGAAGCGCTCCGCCTCCTTCATACATAGCATGCGGACCAAAGTTGAATAGGGCACCATTTATATTTGTTGTTTGAGCCATTCCGCCCAGTTTTCTTGCTTTTTCAAAAACAATGACCGATTTGCCTGCCTTTGCTAGATAAATAGCCGCAGTCATTCCTGACAATCCTCCTCCAATTACGGCAGCATCATACTTTTTCTTTTCCAATGTCATTTACACCATCTCCATGTACCTTAATGTAATCCCATTAAACATATATTCCTCCAAATGTTTTTTGAGCTAATACTTTGTTAATGATCTTTCCAAACTACCGTATTGTCTATTGTTTTACTGTTGGGATTGATATTGATGCAGCTCTACCTAACGTTCCAATCGTTTATGTATTCTGTTTTGTTATCAGAAATCCTCTTGTTAAATTGATCAGTTTTTCTTGAACGACATGGTTCTTTTTATTCAATGTATACATGCTCAGCCAATTATACGATATCACTTCTATTTCTAATTTGTTAAAATGGTCCTTGATAGTAAGAATTTTCAAAAAAAAAAAAACTAAGGAGGATATACTATGTTCCCAGGATCTTTATATGAAACACATGTTCAAACAAAAAATTTAGAAACAGCAATAGAATTTTATAATAAACTAGGATTAGATCTAGCCCATTATATTGAAGAGCGCCGTGTAGCATTTTTTTGGTTTGATAAAAATAAAAAGAGAGAACAAATGCTGGGCGTTTGGGAGGTTTCAGAAGAAGAATTTCATAAAAGCCACTTTGCATTCAAAATTAACTATGAAGATATAATTAATGCAAGAGAATGGCTACTCAATAAAGGTATATGTCCAAGATCGGCTTTTGGTCTTGAACCTACTGAGCCCATGGTACAAACCTGGACACCTACTGCTAATCTTTATTTTAACGATCCTGACGGCAATTCATTAGAGTTCCTTTGTTTACTTCCTGAAAAGAAACAAAATGTGGTACATGATGTCATGTATTTAAGTGAGTGGGAAAAGTTGGAGATTGATGAATAAATTTGGTTTTGGACTCAGGGTGTTACTCGCAAAATAACTAAAGAACACTTTTACTGCTTCTTTGCATATTTCAATATTATGTAATCAGACGCGATTGTTGAATAATTCCCAATCTCTCAGTGATATAAATGAGAAATTGGGATTTTTAATACTGGAATATACCTAACGTTGTAAATCCCCATTTTCCTAACGCTACTCCGGACGCTACCCCACATCCATCAACTTAAGGATTCGGTGTAGCTTTAAAATAAAGATGGATTAAAAAATATCCTCCTATCCCTATTTAACAACAAATAAAAAAACTCCATTTTGTCAAAAGATTGATTAAAATGGAGTTTTCCTTTATGAATATATAAACAATATTTATAAATAAATTTAATTATTTTAAGACGAATTATGTTAGACATTATAAACTAGTAAAAATAAGAAGTAGATGCCCCTATCTAAAAAATGTTTAATTGCTTCAAGTCTTATTTTATGACTGCATTCGTCACAGCAATATTTCCCTTTTGGATTTTCCTTGAATTGCTTATATTTTTCAGTTCCTTCATTTACTCGAAATACACTTTTACAGCAAAAACAAATAACCTCATAAAATATCATGACCTTCCCCCTTATCAGGGTGATATGTTACTCTTGAGTTGTCCGCTCAAAGATTGTAATAAGTTCTTTAGTGTAATCTTTAACGCTTAGATCGGGGTTCCTCATTAGCTCGAGGCTAAATCCGTCTATGGCATGCCTGATTGTTAACGCCATCACCCTTAAGGCCGTTTCGGAAAATTTTCGAAACACCCCCTCTTGCATCCCTAAACGTAAAATATTTTTAATGGGAAGAAAAATAGTTTCATCATGGTCTGCTGCAAACCGAAGTTTCCCTTCATCTGTTCTTTCATTTGAAACAATTTCTATAACAGCGAATACATGCTTTCGATGTTTATCTATAAATTTCAGATTTGATTCAATATACGTTTGGAGCATTCCTTCTGGGGTCGTTTGAGCTTCAATTTGCGGACAACTAAAGGACTGGCAAGCTATATAATAATCGATTATAACTTGCTCTAGAAGTTCCTCTTTGTTTGTAAAGTAATAAGAAATAACCCCCTTACTTATTTTTGCACGTTTAGCGATTTGTCCTAAAGAGGCTTTTACATAACCTACTTCAGCAAGTGTTTCAATTGCACATTCCATAATTTGAGCCCTCCGGGCTTTTTCAATAAATGACTTTTCTTTTTGATTGTTCGTTTTATTTTTTGTATTCATGTTTATATTTTAGCACGACTGTTCAAAAAAATACAATTAAATCCATTTTTTCAAACGGTTTAACTTTTTTCAAAACGGTAGGACTTTTTTATAAACAGTACAATTTTATTTCAAATCTACATTCGGACTATTCTTGAAATTAAAAGCGCATTACTATTTTCTTATATTAATGAGAAAGGGTGACGTGCTTTTTATGAATATTCATCAAAAACAAGAGTTGTCTTTATTTGCTGAAGAGTTATATCGATATATGTCTCCCGCTACACTTAATCAATTAGCTATAGAAGCAGGCGGAATGAAACGAAAACGCAAGTGCCACGGGCACCATTTCTTATCTTTGTGTGTATGGTTAAATCAACAAATCGCTACTACCTCTCTTACTCAACTTTGTAGTCAATTAGAAACTTCAACAGGAGTGTTGTTAAGTCCTGAGGGACTTAATCGGCGATTTAACTCGGCTTCTGTATCCTTCTTTCGAACTGTATTTACTATACTTCTACAAGCTAAAATTGGAGGAGTATCTAAGATTTCTCATGCTCTTTCTGCTCACTTTGAGCGTATTCTTATCCTTGATTCTACAACATTTCAAGTGCCGGATCGATTTGCATCTACTTA
>NZ_JAEHCH010000021.1:0-108304 GCF_016483245.1 Bacillus cereus group sp. N31
TAAAGGCAAAATTAAAAATGAGCCCGGTGCAATACCGGACTCATTTGGATCAAGCTGCCTAATGAAATAACCGTGTCTAACTTTTAGGGGTCACTTCAATACTATAGTTCGTTTTTCATCATGCTAAGCCTGATAAAGTCTCATTAACATTTTCTTTAATTTTTTGATGATACGATTTTTTAACATCTTCAATTATAGATTTGTACCCTCATTCCATATCCTTTAACCATTCTTCACGTAGAAATATACTCGTGCCTTTCGTCCGTCTGATGGGTTTGATTTGTCCCTTTTTCAATAGCGCATTCATACGAGCCATTGAAATCCTCAATATTTCAGTCACTTCCGAAGTCAATAAAATTTCTGTTTTGGCAAATTCCCTTTTATCGAATGGTTGCATTATATATACGTCGATCATAGCAATTACTCCTTATAAAAAATGGGCCTATGTTAAACATAGACCGTTGTATACCATTGTGCTGAGTAAGTGCTTGGGTTACCTCGTGAGATATGTTCAATTTGCTCAGCGGATTGAAAATCAAACAATTTTATTACATGCAGTAAATCACAGCATCTCGTTTCCTTGAGAATTTCCGCTACCAAACTTGCATCTTCTAACAGCCCCATTTCTACATAGCGCTCCATTGTTCTGATTCCTATTTCTGTATCTTGATGCACCTAAATATGGCCATCAAAGCATACACATTCATTTTTTAATCAATAAACCCAGTCATAAATAAAATTTGTTGTAATATCGGTCATATAGAATATTTGAGCATTTTGTGTTCCATGAAATGCTTTTATACTATTAAACATAAGAAGGAATTGATTCAATGATTTTGGGGCGTGAATTCTGTTTTACTTTACTATCAATAAATCTTTCGAATACGCGTTCAACAGAATATTCTTTTGAAATTTTGCTAGTTTTCCGTTTGTGGGGTTGTCGTTTTTTTACGATTTCTTTTTCTGTGAAGTATGTTAAAGACATAAAAAAAACTCCTGCATTCTCATTTAGAGTTAAAGGAGGAGTTTCGATCAAAACTTGAGCGGTACTCACCGTTAGTTTTGCTCAAAATATGAAATTATCAACAGTTGATACAAAAGGATATGATCCCGGAGAGGCTCGAACTCACGACCTCCACCCTGTCAAGGTGGCGCTCTCCCTGCTGAGCTACGGGATCTTCAAAATACGTATGTAATAGCATCTTTAATAATAATGCTAAAGCAATTATATATAATTAACTGAAATTTTACAATGTTCACACAGGAAGTTTTTAAAGATGGATCTTGTACAATCATGCTAGAAGTGAATAAAGGAATAATTAATAAGAAGGAAACTGAATAGAAAGTAGGTTTTAAATGTAGAGGTTATATTATTTACAATATTTATCCAAAGGGTTTTCATCGCTTAAATCAACAAGTAAAGGACATAGGAATAGCAAAGGTAAAGCAGCATTAGCATGATGAAAGGTATCGTTAGAAAGGTATTGCCTTCCAAAACAATACGGACAATCTTTTTCAAATGTCACAAGTATCGACCATACATCTTTTATTTTCCACTTCGTCTTACAATATGTACAATGTGCCATAGAATTCCTCCTCATTTTTAGTTTTTTTAATATATTCCATTTAATTGTACGAAAGCAAAGTGTATTTGATGTGATAAAATGTAAGTTGTGTTGTTTTTATACGGATGTATTTAGTAATGTATGACAAATTGTATAACGTGTGATGGCTATGTAGAATAAGGGATTTTCACTTTCGATATTCAAATTGGCCAATATATCCTTTTTACAATTTACTTAAAATCATGTATAACAGAAGTACAAGATTTTTTTACCCCGCATTAACGGGCAGTAAGATCCCCGCTCAAAATTCGGCGAAAGCAAAGAAGTTAGGTGGGAGATCAACTGCCCGTAAAAGCCCGATTGGTGAAGGCTAATAATCCGTGGGGGATGAAGAAAACCCCCACGGATTAAAGTTTCACTTTATAAATATTCAAGAGTAGAGGGAGAATTATTGTAATGGTAAGAAAAACGTTCAAGATGCGTGTTTCTAGAAATAGAACGATTTCGATTAATGGCTCGATTCTTGATGTAGATGTTACGCATGATGAGTTTTTGCAAGAGCTTGTTGAGTGGGTCGATTCTAAAGGTTGGTCATTTATGGGGATGACGGATGAGATTACGCCTGAGGAAGCAAGTCAGAAGTTAATAGATTCGTTGATTGATGAGAAGGATAAGAAAGAGTAATTCCTTCTTATTTTTTATTGTATAATTATGTCCTTCATCGTAAAAATATGATATAGTAAAAAATAGTGATTTTTCTTCCAATTTAATACAAATTACATATAGATTGGTAGATTCATTTTTTATTTGTAGGAGTAAAGTGAAAAGGGAGAGTCATATGGTAAATTTTAAGAAGATTTTGGCTTTTATTACAGTTATTAGTTTGTTTTTATTGACACCTATGACGTTGCGTGCTGAGACGAATATTGGAGTGAATCCGGAGCAAGTGGCACCACCACCTAAGGAAGGGCCAAATGTTTTTAGTCAGTTTGCAGCTACGATTGATGCGAAAACAGGTGATTTGTTGTATGACAAAAATGCACATCATCGTGCGTATCCAGCTAGTGTGACGAAAGTGTTAACAGCGATTTTGTTAATGGAGCATACGAAGCCAGAGGATCAGTTTACATTTTCGCAATTAGCATTAGATCAAGAGAAGAGCAATTATCAAATTGAGTTTCAACCCGGTGAGACGGTGAATAGAAATACCGCGCTTATGATTTTAATGGTGTTAAGTGCGAATGATGTGTCGTATGCGATTGCAGAGCATATTGGTGGAAGTGTTGAGAATTTTGCTAATATGATGAATGAAAAGGCAAAACAGTTAGGTGCTACAGATAGTCACTTTGTAACACCAAATGGACTGCATGATCCGAACCATTATACGACGCCGTATGATATCGCTATGATTACGAGAGGTGTGCAAAAGTATCCTGAAATTTTGCAAGCCATGAATACGAAAAGAACGACAGTTACTACATCTAGGCAGACGGTGTCTATTTTTAATAAATCTATTTATTTTGAGAACCCATATAGTATCGGCGGTAAGACGGGGTTTACGAATGAGGCACGTAATACGCTCGTTTTATTAAATGAGAAAGATGGAAATCGTATTATAAATGTAGTAATGGCTTCTCAAAGACCTGAAATCTATGAGGATTTAAAGCAGATGGCGGAATATTCTTTTGGGCAATTTACGAAACAAACGGTGCTAGATAAACATAGTTGGCATCAAAAGACAACGTATTTAAATAAAGATATTGATAGCGAACTTGAAAAAAGTGCAGAGCTTGTGCTTAAGAAAGATGAAGGGAAAAATGTGAAAACTATTTTTCGGGCCGCTTCATTAGATAAAGACTCTTTGTATCATAAGGGAATCCATCGTGGTGAGGTAGTTGGTGCAGTTGATATTACGAAAAATAATCAAACAATTGCGACGATAAATGTTCTTTCAAAAGAAGATGTTACTTTTGCGATGCCTAAAAAAGATACAATTGAGCCTGAAATAAAAGAGTCAAATGTGAAAGTGATAAGTATTGGGATAGGTGCGATTGTATTAGTTGGAGTCATTTTATATGCTGTGGTGCGCCATAATAGACAAGGAATAAAATCAGAAGAAAAGTAAAAAAAGCATGAGGACTGTGAAGAGATTTTGTCACAGTCTTTTTTATATACGGAAAAGAAGTTTAACTAATAATTGTAAATTTTCTTATTGCAATAACTCAAAGTTCGTTATATCATTTACTTGTGTTCTTGTTAAAGAACAAACGAAACATTGCATACTTCAAATAATATAAAACAACGGAGAGGGAGAGAGACGATGAAATTAATTTGGAAGATAATTAGCAACGCGATCTCATTTGTTTTATTTGCATTGATGGTTTTCTTAGCTTTTGTAGTCATTTCTTCAAAAGCGAGCGGTGGGGATCCGACAGTGATGGGATATCAGTTTAAGAGCGTTCTTTCAGGATCGATGGAACCGACGTTTTTAACAGGATCAATCATTGCAATAGAACCAAAGAAAGATGGTTCTAAATATGAAAAAGGTGATGTTATTACCTTTAAAGAGAAAGATCAAAAAATTATCACTCACCGTATTATCGGTGTGAAAGATACAAATGGAAAAGTAATGTATGAAACAAAAGGAGATAACAACAACGGACCAGATTTAGAACCAGTACTTGCAGAAAATGTAGTTGGGAAATATGCAGATATTACAGTTCCGTACGTTGGTTATTTACTGAATTATGCGAATTCAAAAGCGGGAGCAGCATTACTTCTTATTATTCCAGGTGTCTTTTTACTTGGTTATTCTGCGATTTCTATTTTTGGCGCTATTCGTAGCATTGACGGAGAAAAGAAAGATAAAAAAGTAGAACAATCCGTCTAGTTCGTTTGGTTATACTTTCCGTTTAGGAAGTTAACAAATATATATATTAAGGGGATATGGACATGACTTTAAAGAAAAAGTTAGGAATGGGTATCACATCAGCAGTACTAGGAGCAGCATTAGTTGGTGGAGGAACATTTGCGTTTTTCAGTGATAAAGAAGTGTCAAACAATACATTTGCGGCTGGTACACTTGATTTAGCATTAAATCCATCAACAGTTGTTAATGTATCGAATTTAAAACCTGGTGATACAATTGAAAAAGAATTTAAACTAGAAAATAAAGGCTCTTTAAATATTAAAAAGGTTCTACTGAAAACAGATTATAATGTAGAAGATGTAAAGAAAGATAATAAAGATGATTTTGGTAAACATATTAAAGTAACATTCTTAAAAAATGTAGATAAGCATGAGACAATTGTGAAACAAACTACATTAGATAAATTGAAGGGTGACACACTTACAGCCGTAGATAATGATTTAGCTGCTTGGTTCTGGGATGAAAAAGGTATTTCTGCAGGTAAATCTGATAAATTCAAAGTTAAATTTGAGTTCGTTGATAATGGAAAAGATCAAAATCAATTCCAAGGCGATAAGTTACAATTAAATTGGACGTTTGATGCACAACAAACAGCAGGTGAAGAAAGATAATAATAAAAAAAGGGCTATCATATGGATAGCCCTTTTTCTATTTTTCTAGTATATAGCTATCATTTTATATAGTTCTTTATTATAATAAAGATAATGTTCTGTATAAAGAACGGAATGTTCGATGGGAGAGATTAAGATGCTGAAAAGACCACGTAATTTAAAAAAGATGCTTATATTGCCGTGTATGTGCTCTATTACGTTTTATTTAGGATCTCAAGTTATGACGCATACAGAAGCGGCATTCATTCATGAAACGAAAGTAGAAGCGAGTATTTCTACAGCAATTATATTTCCGAAAACAGTTACTACATTAAAAGAACAGGCTGAGCAACATAAAAAGTTTATTGAGCATGAGTATGGAACAATGAAGGGGAAACTGAAAGTAACTTCTATTGAAGAAATAAAACAGGCAATTTCTGTATGGCAACAAGGTCGTGAGAAAATTGTTTCTGAGAAGGAAGCCTTGCAAAATGTATATACTGAAATAGAAGCTCCTTACAACCAAATACAGGAAGAATTAAAAGTAACTAAAGATGAGTCGATTCAAAAAGTAGCCTTATATGTGAATGAAGGCTTTCAGATTATAAAAGAGAAGCGAGATTATATTGAGAAAGAAGTTAGTTTGAAAGCTATTGATGAGCAAATTCAGGCTCTACAGCAACAATTAAACGTTGCACTTGAAGCAGAAGAACAAAAGAAAGTAGAAGAACAGAAGAAAGCAGAAGAACAAAAGAAAGTAGAAGAACAGAAGAAAGCAGAAGAACAAAAGAAAGCAGAAGAACAAAAGAAGGCAGAAGAACAAAAGAAAGTAGAAGAACAGAAAAAGCTAGAAGAGCAGAAGAAAGCAGAGGAACAGAAAAAATAGAAACAGATAAAAGCGGGGTAACTGCTTTAGTGAAACAGCTGGAAAACAAGAATGTGGTGCAAGAGATAACGAGCGAATAAGCAAAACGATTAATGTTTTATAGGAGTGTGAGGGAACGTTAGCCCTCACCTCTTTGTCTTTCTTTTTTCTTATAATATGAAATGTATTTGCGTGTGAAAAAAGTTATAAATTAGCATATATTATTTTCTGAAAAATCAAAACAATATTGAGAAATAAAAATAATTGAAAATACTAAAAAATGTTGTTGTATTTACATAAGTTTGTTCGTTATAATGAACTTAAGGTTTTTGAAAAAGAACAAATATTAGCTTCGCTAATATAGTTTTAGTTACACCTCTTATTTTGAAATAAGAGATAAAAATACAAAAAAACAGCTAGGGGGAATTGATTGTGAGTCTGAAAAAGAAATTAGGTATGGGAGTTGCATCAGCAGCATTGGGGTTATCTTTAATTGGTGGAGGAACATTTGCATTCTTTAGCGATAAAGAAGTGTCAAATAATACATTTGCAGCTGGGACGTTAGATCTTACATTAAACCCTAAAACGCTTGTAGATATTAAAGATTTAAAACCAGGGGATTCTGTTAAGAAAGAGTTCTTATTAAAGAACGACGGTACGTTAGCAATTAAAGATGTTAAATTAGCGACAAAGTACACTGTTACAGATGCAAAAAAAGATAATGCTGGCGAAGACTTCGGTAAGCATATTAAAGTGAAATTCCTTTGGAACTGGGATAAACAAAGTGAGCCTGTATATGAAACAACTTTAGCAGATTTACAAAATGTGGATCCAGACGTTTTAGCTAAAGACATCTTTGCTCCAGAGTGGGCAGAGAATGGTGGTCTAGCACCGAATTCAGAAGACTATCTATGGGTACAGTTTGAATTCGTAGATGACGGTAAAGATCAAAACAAATTCCAAGGCGATACATTGAACTTAGAATGGACATTCAATGCAAGCCAAACAGAGGGCGAAGAGAAATAATAAATAAAAAAAGCGGGAGATACCCGCTTTTTTTTATAAAGAAAAAAGGAGCGCTAGTCTTATGCGCTCCTTCCTATATATGTTATTTTTGATTTTTCTTCCACTGTGTAAATTCAAGAAATTCACGAAACTGTTCTTTAGAGACACCAGAGTTCATTGCGTCTTTAACGAGCTGTGTCCATTCGGAGTCTAGGCGAGCTTCCTTTTCTGTTTCGTCATGAAGTAAAGTATCAACTGGAATTTGTAGAACTGCTGCGATTTTTTCAAGAAACTGAATGGAAGGGTTTTTTTGTAAATTTCGTTCTATAGAACTAATGTAAGATTTAGCAACACCAGCTTTTTCGGCAAGTTCAGTTAATGAAATACCTTTTTGTAAACGAAGGCGTTTTATACGTTCTCCAATCATGTTTGCGCACCTTTCTATCAATATGTCGTCGTCTTATGATGTCATTATTATAACATAAACTTCGTTAAAAAGAACAAGGCTATTGAGCTTGACTTGATGGCTTCATACGTTGGAAAAAGTGTTCGATATCTTGTAGGGCGATACCAGCATCTAGAGCTTCAAGTATTAAATCAATCCATTCTTGATCCAGTGTGTCCGTCTTATCTTTGTACAATTGTAATTCCTCCCTAATTATCGGTCATAACTGCTGCTACAGAATAAATGATAATAAAACCGAATTTTTTATTTTATGTATCGAATTATCAAATATTGTGTAGGTAAAACAAAGATAAAATCCCCATTAAACTCCCTCGATGGAAATAATTATAAATTGTTCGATAAAAACTTTCAATATTTTCAGAAAACATTGTTGAATTGTGATATATCCGTATACTAACTATGAAATTTTTACAAATATATTAAAAAAATTACATAATATAACTAAATATTGAAAAAATATTGAATTTTTAATAAAATTCAAATTGTAATACATATTATTTATTAGGGGAGGAAATAAGGGATGAACAAGAAACCATTCAAAGTATTATCATCAATTGCTTTGACAGCTGTATTAGGTCTTTCATTTAGCGCGGGCACTCAGTCTGTGTACGCTGAAACGCCTGGGAATAAAGCAGCTACGAGCCCAGTTGATGACCATTTAATTCCAGAAGAGCGTTTAGCAGATGCACTGAAAAAACGTGGGGTAATTGATTCGTCAGCTTCAGAGAAAGAAACAAAGAAAGCTGTCGAAAAGTATGTAGAGAACAAAAAGGGTGAAAATCCTGGAAAAGAAGCAGCGAATGGGGACCCACTTACGAAAGAAGCATCTGACTTTTTAAAGAAAGTGAAAGATGCAAAAGCAGATACGAAAGACAAAGTAAATCAACCAGCAGCGGGTACACCTGCAGCGACAGGCCCAGTTAAAGGTGGACTAAATGGTAAAGTACCAACTTCTCCAGCAAAGCAAAAAGCATATAACGGTGAAGTTCGTAAAGATAAGGTACTTGTTTTACTTGTAGAGTACGCTGACTTTAAACATAACAATATCGATAAAGAGCCTGGATACATGTATTCTAATGATTTTAACAAAGAACACTATGAAAAAATGTTATTTGGTAATGAACCATTCACATTAGATGATGGAAGCAAAATTGAAACGTTTAAACAATATTACGAAGAACAATCCGGTGGTAGTTACACAGTGGACGGAACAGTTACAAAATGGTTAACAGTTCCTGGTAAAGCTGCTGATTACGGTGCAGATGCTGCTACAGGTCATGATAATAAAGGACCAAAAGGACCGCGTGATCTAGTAAAAGATGCATTAAAAGCAGCTGTAGATAGCGGCCTTGATTTATCACAGTTCGATCAGTTCGATCAATACGATGTAAATGGTGATGGAAATCAAAATCAACCGGACGGTTTAATCGATCATTTAATGATTATTCATGCGGGTGTTGGACAAGAAGCTGGCGGTGGTAAATTAGGTGATGATGCAATTTGGTCACATCGCTGGACAGTTGGACCAAAACCATTCGCAATTGAAGGTACGCAAGCGAAAGTTCCATATTGGGGCGGAAAGATGGCAGCATTTGACTACACAATTGAACCAGAAGATGGCGCAGTTGGTGTATTCGCACATGAATATGGTCATGATTTAGGCCTTCCAGATGAGTATGATACACAATATAGCGGTCAGGGTGAGCCGATTGAAGCTTGGTCTATTATGAGTGGCGGAAGCTGGGCTGGTAAAATCGCTGGAACGACGCCAACGAGTTTCTCACCACAAAATAAAGAATTTTTCCAAAAAACAATCGGTGGTAACTGGGCAAATATCGTAGAAGTAGATTACGAGAAATTAAATAAAGGTATCGGCCTAGCGACATATTTAGACCAAAGTGTTACGAAATCAGATCGACCAGGTATGATTCGTGTTAACTTACCAGATAAAGATGTAAAAACAATTGCACCAGCATTTGGTAAACAGTATTACTACAGCACAAAAGGTGACGATCTTCATACAAAGATGGAAACGCCACTGTTCGATTTAACGAATGCAACGACTGCAAAATTCGATTTCAAATCATTATATGAAATTGAAGCAGAGTACGATTTCCTTGAAGTACATGCTGTAACAGAAGATGGACAACAAACGTTAATTGAAAGACTTGGTGAGAAAGCAAATAGCGGAAATGCAGATTCGACAAATGGAAAATGGATTGACAAATCATATGATTTAAGTCAATTCAAAGGTAAGAAAGTAAAATTAACATTTGATTACATTACTGATGGTGGTCTAGCATTAAACGGTTTTGCGCTTGATAATGCTTCACTAACAGTGGATGGTAAAGTGGTATTCTCTGATGATGCAGAAGGTACACCACAATTTAAATTAGATGGTTTCGCGGTTTCTAACGGAACTGAGAAGAAAAAACATAACTATTATGTAGAGTGGAGAAACTATGCTGGGGCAGATAACGCATTGAAATTTGCTCGTGGTCCAGTATTTAACACTGGTATGGTTGTATGGTATGCGGATTCAGCTTACACTGATAACTGGGTTGGTGTACATCCAGGACACGGTTTCCTTGGCGTAGTTGATTCTCATCCAGAAGCAATTGTAGGAACTTTAAATGGTAAACCAACAGTGAAAAGTAGTACACGATTCCAAATTGCTGATGCGGCGTTCTCATTCGACAAAACGCCAGCTTGGAAGGTTGTATCTCCAACGCGTGGAACATTTACGTATGATGGCTTAGCGGGTGTACCGAAGTTTGATGATTCTAAAACGTATATTAATCAACAGATTCCAGATGCAGGACGTATTTTACCGCAGCTTGGTCTGAAGTTTGAAGTAGTAGGACAAGCTGATGATAATTCTGCAGGTGCTGTTCGTTTATACCGTTAATACCGTAAAACTACCGAGAGATTTTCTTTCGGTAGTTTTTTGTGAGCAATGAATTTTATATAAAAGAAAAAATTATATATAATGTAATTTTACGAGTAAAAAAGTTCTATATAAATAATGAAAGAATTGGATAAAAATAGTGGGAGAAGGTGAATAGATGAGCATTTCTTCTATTGTAAATAAACAAAAGCAATATTTTTATAATGGATATACGAGAAGTATAGAAACAAGAAAAAATAATTTAAAAAAGCTTTATGATGGAATTCAGCGTTTTGAAGAAGAGATATTTCAAGCATTGAAATTAGATTTAAATAAGTCAGTTCATGAGTCGTTTACAACGGAAGTGGGATATGCATTAAAAGAAATTTCTTTTCAATTGAAACATATGTCATCGTGGAGTAAACCGAAGCGAGTTCGAACAGCATTAACTCATTTCGGATCGAAGGGGAAGGTAGTACCAGAACCGTATGGTGTGACGCTTATTATTGCGCCATGGAACTATCCGTTTCAGTTAGCAATTGCACCTCTAGTAGGAGCGCTGGCAGCTGGGAATACAGTTGTTTTAAAGCCGTCAGAGTTAACGCCTAACGTTTCAAAAGTGCTTACGAGAATGTTAGAGGAATTATTCCAAGAAGAGCTTGTAGCGGTAATAGAAGGCGGGATAGAAGAGAGTACGGCATTGTTAAAGGAAAGGTTTGATTATATTTTCTTTACAGGTAGTGTTGGTGTTGGAAAAGTTGTGATGGAAGCAGCAGCCAAAGAGTTAACGCCGCTTACGTTAGAACTTGGCGGAAAAAGCCCATGTATTGTACATAAAGATGCAAAAATAGATGTAACAGCAAGGCGGATTGTTTGGGGTAAGTTTTTAAATGCAGGGCAGACATGTGTAGCACCGGATTATATGTACGTTCATTCTTCTGTGAAAGAACAGTTAATCGAGGCGTTAAGACATGAAATTACGGAGCAGTATGGAAAAGAGCCACTGAACAATGACAATTACGTAAAAATTGTGAGCGAGCGTCATTTTGAACGATTATGTCGATTCTTACAAGATGGTCAAGTCGTAATTGGCGGGAACTATAAAAAAGATACATTACATATTGAGCCGACAATAGTAACAGATATCACGTGGCAAGATGCTGTTATGGAAGATGAAATTTTTGGTCCGATTTTACCGATTATAGAGTATGACAAAATAGAAGATGTTATTGTCACAATTCAGCAACATCCGAAGCCGTTAGCGCTATATGTGTTTTCTGAAAATAAAGAAGTGCAAAAGAAAGTGACGAGTAATATTTCATATGGCGGAGGGTGCATTAATGATGTTGTCTATCATCTTGCAACGCCATATTTACCTTTTGGGGGCGTTGGAAGTAGTGGATTAGGTAGTTATCATGGGGAAGAAAGTTTTCGGACTTTTTCACATTATAAAAGCATTTTAGCCCAATCTACGGCATTCGATATGAAAATTCGTTACTCTTCTACAAAAAGTGCTTTAAAATTCATACGAAAGTTGTTAAAATGATGATGGTGTTTATCAGTAGGCGTAGCCGTATGATAATAGCCCCTTCGCAATGGAAGGGGTTTTTCTGTTCGACATTATGTATCATGAAAAAATGAATCAAACATACTACATAAAGAATAGAAGTGAACGCTTGCTAAATAACCATTTTGTTTGGATCGAAACAAAAAATAGTCTATAAAATATAAATATTTATTCATGAATATAAAAATTAAAATTTAAGGTAGATAGGACGGGAAAATGAAAAAAATTATTAAAGTTGAAGCAGTAGAAAAACATTTTGGAAATCAAGTGATTATCCCACCGCTTTCTTTAGATATTAAAGAAGGAGAGTTTTTAACAATTTTAGGGCCGAGTGGTTGCGGGAAAACGACGTTACTTCGTATGATCGCAGGATTTGAAACTCCAACTAAAGGGAATCTTTTATTAGATGATGAAAAGATTAACGATTTGCCGCCATATAAGCGTCATATGAACTTAGTGTTCCAACATTATGCACTATTCCCGCATATGAATGTGGAGAAAAATATTTGTTTCGGTATGAAAATGCAAAAAGTACCAGCGGCAGAACAGAAAGAACGTGCTGAAGAGGCAATGCGTTTAACGCAGTTACTAGAGTTCCGTAATCGTAAACCTATGAAGCTGTCTGGTGGGCAGCAGCAGCGTGTAGCAATTGCGAGAGCGATTGTAAATAACCCACGTGTATTACTATTGGATGAGCCACTTGGAGCGCTTGACTTTAAGCTAAGAAAAGATTTGCAACGTGAATTGAAAAACTTACAACGCAATTTAGGAATTACGTTCATATACGTAACGCATGATCAAGAAGAAGCGATGAGCATGAGTGACCGTATTGTCGTTATGAATAAAGGACATATTGAACAAATCGGAACACCGAAAGAAATTTATAATAAGCCGAAAACGTTGTTCGTTGCGACATTTATCGGTGAAAATAATATTGTGAAAAACGGGGAAGACTACGTAGCAATTCGCCCTGAAAATGTAAAGGTACGTTCGGTTGAAGAACCAATTTTAGAAGATTACCATCTTGGACATATTGAAGACATTGAGTTTGTTGGAAATATGGAAAAGCTTTATGTACGTGATGAGAAAACAGCAGAATTATTGATGGCGTATCAAACAGCTGAAGAAGCAGCACAGTGGAGCATTGGAGATAATGTATATGTAGGATGGGAGCAAGAGGACGAGGTGACCTTAAATTGAAAAAAGGGAAATTACTCGCACTACCTACAGTCGCGTGGCTGTTAATCTTCTTCCTAGTTCCACTTGTATTCGTATTGGGTTTTGCCTTCATGCAGCGCGGAGCATACGGAACAGTGGAAATGCAATTTACGTTAGATAATATAGTACGTGTGTTTGACCCATTGTATATGGGAACATTATGGGAAACAGTAAAGATTGCTGTTATTACAACAGTACTTTGTTTATTAATTGGTTATCCATTTGCGTATACAATTACAATTGTTGATCGTAAATATCGTTCTATTCTTTTATTATTGGCAACGATACCGTTTTGGATTAACTTCCTTGTTCGTTCATATGCGTGGATTGTTATTTTACGTTCACAAGGTCTTGTGAACACACTGTTATTAAAATTAGGTATTATTAGTGAACCGTTAAATTTACTATATAATACGCCTTCTGTAATACTTGGAATGGTATATTCTTTATTACCATTTATGATTTTACCAGTGTATGCAGCAATTGAGCAGCTGGATAAGCGTAAGCTAGAAGCAGCTTATGATTTAGGTGCAACACCAGTAAAAGCATTTTGGAATGTAACAGTACCAATGACGATGTCAGGAATTGCTACTGGTTCTATTTTAGTATTCGTTTCTTCTATCGGAATGTTTGTTGTATCAGACGTGATGGGTGGATCGAAAGTAGCATTGATCGGAAACGTAATCCAAAACCAATTCTTAGGTGCGCGTGACTGGCCGTTTGGATCTGCGTTATCTATGATTGTTGTTCTATTCTCTGTTCTGTTAATTTACTTATATTATCGTGCAACGAAAGTATATAAATATGATGGGAACGGAGGGGAATAGGCAAAAATGAAAAAGTTTTTAGTTTCTTATTCTTGGTTAATTTTATTGTTCTTGTATTTTCCAATGATGGTTTTAATGGTATATTCCTTCAATGATTCTCGAATTAATGCGGAATGGGAAGGCTTTACATTCCATTGGTATACAGATTTATTTCAAAAACAAGATGTTATTGATGCGTTTGTAAATAGTATGACGATTGCAGTTATAACAACAGTTGTAACAACGGTACTTGGTATGTTTTTTGCGATAGCATTACATCGTTACAAATATCGTTTTGAAGGGGCCATTAATGGTCTTGTATATTTACCTATTTTAATTCCTGATATATTAATGGGATTATCTTTACTTATCCTATTTAGTCAATTAGGTATGGAACTTGGACAAACAACAATTATTATCGCACATATTACATTTAGTATTTCATTTGTTGTTGTTATTTTAGCGGCCCGTCTTTCTAGCATGGGACGTGATTTAGAAGAGGCTGCAAATGATTTAGGAGCAACGCCATGGCAAACGTTTCGCCATGTGACGTTTCCGGCAATTGCACCGGGAGTTGTTTCAGCAGCGTTATTAACATTCACATTATCAATTGATGATTTTGTAATTAGTTTCTTCGTATCAGGACCAGGATCAACAACATTGCCATTATACATTTACAGTATGGTTAAGCGCGGAGTATCACCTGAAATTAATGCCCTTTCTACAATTTTAATTGTTGTTATTGTAGGATTAATGGTGCTATCGGAAATCTTCCGTAACAAAGGTGCAGATGGTGAAGAAAACTCTGGAGGACACCTTCCTTTATAATACGAACGATATAAAAAGTACGAGGGGGTAAAACCGATGAAATTAATGAAAAGAATAGCTGGCGCAGCAATTAGCTTTAGCCTTGTTGCTGGTGTACTTGCCGGTTGTGGTGAAAAGAAAGAAGAGTTAAACATTTATAGCTGGGCTGACAATTTTGATGAGCAAGTGCTAAGAGATTTTGAAAAGAAATATAACGTAAAAATTAACTATGATAAGTATGCAAGTAACGAAGAAATGCTTGCGAAATTACAAGCTGGTGGCGCAAAGTATGACTTAATTCAGCCGTCTGATTACATGGTTAAGACAATGGCGAAAATGGATTTATTAGCGCCGTTAGATAAGAAGAATATCCCGAACATCGAAAATATGATTTCTAATTTCAAAACGCCAGCATTTGACCCAGAGAATAAATATTCTTTAGTATACACTTGGGGCGTAACGGGGATTGCATACAATAAAAAGTATGTGAAAGAAGCACCTACAAGCTGGGCTGACTTATGGAACGAGAAATATAAAGGACATGTAACATTACTAAATGATTCTCGTGAAGTATTAGGAATGGGTCTTAAGAAGCATGGATTCTCAAACAGCACGAAAGACGATGCAGAGTTAAAGACAGCAGCTACTGATTTACAGAAGCTACTTCCAAATTTATTAGCATTTGATACAGATAACATTAAACAAAAGTTCATTACAGAAGATGCTTGGATCGGAACAGTTTGGTCTGGAGATGCAGCATTTATCGCAAAAGATAATAAAGATGTAGAGTACGTTGTACCAAAAGAAGGCGGCACAATTTGGGCCGACACGTTAGCAATTCCAAAAGGTGCAAAAAACAAAGAGCTTGCAGAGAAGTTTATGAACTATTTATTAGATGAGAAAGTAAGTGTGAAAAACTACGAGTCAATTGGGTACAGTAATCCAAATGAAAAAGCTCACCCTCTTCATAGTAAAGAATATCGTGAGAACCATATGATCTTCTTAACGAAAGAAGAATTAGATCGCACAGAATGGCTTGTTGATGTAGACGATAAGTTAAAAGACTATGATCGTTACTGGACAGAATTAAAAACAAAAGGTAAATAAGTAAGGAAATGCGGTTTCTAAAGTAGAAATCGCATTTTTTCATAGTAGGAGGAAATCGTTTGAAGAAGAAGTTACATCAGTATGAGGTAATATGTGTTATTTTATTACTTACGGTATTTAGTATTATTGCTTGGCGCGTACATGCAGGTGGCGTTACAGTGATGGATACATATGTCCGCGGATTAGTAAAGGGGTTACAAACGGAGAGCTCACTTACTTTTTTCTCATACTTTACAAAGTTAGGATCAGCAATTGGAATTGTAACTATACTTATTATAAGTTTGCTTGTTTTTTGGCAGAAACGTTATTATGCTGCAATGATCGTGTATCCAATGGGGATTTTGATCACACATCTCGTTAATAAAGGAATAAAAGAAATTGTGAAAAGGGAGCGTCCGTCGTTAAATGAAGCATTAGATGCACTTGGGTATAGCTTCCCTAGTGGGCATGCAATGTTATCTATTATGACATTCGGTTTTCTTACTTATATCATTGCGGCAAATTTGAAGAGTGTAACTGGGAAATATGTTATAACCATTTTGATGGGTATATTAATTGTATCGATTGGATTAAGTAGAGTTATTTTAAATGTACATTATCCAACTGATATTTTAGCAGGTTATTGCATAGGTGGTATTTTGTTAATTATCGCGATTTATTATCATCGTTTACTTACTAAGAGGCTTCAGCTCAATAAAGAGAGATAAAAAACGTCTGGAAAAACTATCATTATAGTGTTTCCAGACGTTTTTTGTTTGTATGAAGATGTGATACAGTATAAGTGATAATTGAATTATTTAAAGTAGGTGAAAATGTGTGAAGACAAATGTACATAAAGTGGATAAGTGGGGGAAGTTAGGAACTTTTTTGTATCAGTTTCGTTATACAGTAATTGTAGCGCTACTATTGCTTGCGATAGCACTCGGTATTTTTGCTCCAAAGCTACCGGGAGTATTAGGTGGTGATGGTTTTCAAACGGAAGGGGACTATCAAAAGACGAAAGAAATTTTAGATAAAGATTTTAAGAGGTCTCAAGATACGCTCCTACTCGTTTTTGAAAGGAATAAGGATGCTTCACATGAGGATTTTAAAAAGCAAATAGAGGGCATTGTAAAGAAGATTGAAGAGAACGAGAAATATGAATCTTTCCATCATCCAGTGCAAAATAAAGAAATGTTACAAGATAATATCGGTTATGCGACAATATTATTTTCTGGGAAAACAAATAAAGAACGTATGGAAAAGACATTACAGTTCGCTGATACTATTGAGAAGGAAAGTAATACAGCATTAAAAGTAACACCTACAGGATTTCCAAAAATTAATCAAGAGATTAATGAAAGAACACAAAATGATTTAAAAGTAGCAGAGATGATTGGTTTACCAATTGCATTTCTCGTATTACTATTTTCATTTGGTAGCCTTTTGGCATCTATTTTACCGATTGTAAATGGCGCGCTTAGTGTCATTAGTACGATGGGGATTTTATATTTTATAGGTAGCGACAAAGAGTTATCTATTTTCGTATTAAATGTTGCACCGATGATTGGACTTGCACTATCCATTGATTTTGCACTGTTATTTGTGAATCGTTTTCGAGAGGAAGTTGCGAAGAGAACGGTGAAAGAAGCGATAGCGATTACGTATCAAACGGCAGGACGTGCGATCGTATTTTCAGGATTATGCGTATTCGTTGGTTTATCAGGCTTATTTTTCTTTAAAATTGATTATATTCAGTCTGTTGCCATAAGCGGGATGATTGTTGTGATTATGAGTATTTTATTCTCACTTACACTTCTTCCAGCACTATTATCTTTAATTGGAAAACGAATATTAAAAAAGAATCAAGTAGCACATACACCGGCAAAGGCATGGCGTAAATTTGCACAATTTGTAATGAAACATCCAATCATAATGATTATTGCTGTTACAACATTTATTGTTATTTGTTTATTACCGCTACGTACAGCTAATTTGCAGTTTCCTGGTGTTGAAGCGTTACCTGAAAAGAGTGACACTAGAGTTGCTTATGAGAAATATGAAGAAGCATTTAATAAAACGGTCCAAACACATGCTGATGTTACATTAGTAGTAGAGACGAAAAAAAATATAAAAGAAAAAGAGAGTTTACAAAAGATAGAAGAAGTTGTTCAAAAGTTAAAAGATGATGAGAAAGTATATGAGGTAAGAAGTTTATACGATGGGTTAACCGGAATGAAAGCAGATCAAGTGGCTGGTATATTGCAGTCGCCAGAAGCGGCAAAAATAGCTCCTGTATTTGAAGCGTACTCAAAAGGAAATAAGACAATAATAGAAGTCTTTTTGGATACGAAGCCTCGTACAGAAACTGCGAAACAGTGGGTTCGTGATTTCAAAAGTAATTATAAAGAAAATGATGTTACGTACTACCTAGGCGGAATGACGACGTTCCAAAAAGAGTTAGAAGATGAAATTAAAGATAAAGTTGCAATTGGTATGTCAGTTATATTCGGATCAACCTTTGTCATTTTATTATTCGCATTCCGTTCTATACTCATTCCAATTAAGGCAATTATTATGAACGTACTTAGTTTAAGTGCAACAATTGGAATTGTCGTTTGGTTATTTGAGGGTGGTCATTTTGGTTTAGAAGCGAGTCCTGTTTTATTTGTATTACCAATCTTCATTTTCGGCCTTGTATTTGGGCTTAGCATGGATTATGAAGTATTTCTTATTTCACGTATTCATGAGCTTTATGAAGAAACAGGAGATAATGATCAAGCAACGTTAGAAGGGCTCGTTTCAACGAGTAGAATTATAACGTCAGCTGCTTTAATTATGATCGTTGTAACGGGTGCGTTCGCATTTACTGATATTTTACCAGTAAAGCAAATGGGTCTTGGCGTGGCATTAGCGATATTCCTTGATGCAACCGTTATTCGTCTTATGCTTGTACCAAGCTTAATGAAGTTGTTTGGAGACTGGAATTGGTGGCTGCCATTTCGGAAAAAACGAGAAAAATCATCATAAAAAATACTCATCATATAGATGAGTATTTTTTTATGAATAGCAAGGCCTACATTTTGCAAATAGTATGTGATAAGAACATTACATATAAGTAGGTGAAGGCAATGTTTCGTTATTTCAAATTTAAGCTAAATGATACAGTACAATTTTCAGAAAACGATGGGCATATGTATCGCATTGTCGGTTATCGATTAGAAAAAGGATTTTATCCAAAAGATGAATGGACTCATATCATTTATGAACTGCTTAGAGAGTTTGATGGATATACGATGGACGCGGAAGAGGAGGAACTTGTAAAGGTTATTCAAGTAGAGGATGAGTATTACAAAATACAAGAGCTATCGGGCTATCGGTATCCAGTAAAAATGAAGCAAAAGCAGCAAGTTATGAAAGGAGAGAAAATAGACGACTTATTAGATACATACAACGACTATAAACGATTGGCGGATTTCTTCAAAGATTTATCGTATGAGCAAAAAGCTGAAGAAGTATTGCAGGAAATGAAAAGGCTTAGAGCGTGAGGGGCAGTCGATTATAAGGCTGTCCTCTATTTTTGACGATGCATCAAAGCGTGTTTTCCGTTACAATGAGAGAATCAATAGAAATAAGGTGATATAGTATGGAAACAAAGAAGAAGGGCGAATGGTGCGAAATTACTGTACCGGCTAAATGGAATGGTATAAGTATCGAATCGTTATTAAAAGTAGAATGGGAACTACCGAAAAAGTTATTACATCAGCTTCGTATGGAAAAAGGTGTTACTGTTAACGGTGAACAGAGAAGATGGAATGAGCTTTTAAAAGAGGGCGATAAATTCCAAGTTCACATGTTTATGGAGGAAGAGTACGGTGTAGAGCCAGAATATGGTGAGTTACATGTAGTATATGAAGATGATCACGTACTTATCGTAAATAAACCAGAGAAAATGGACACGCACCCTGCCGAAAAAGGTGGAACGGGAACACTTGCAAACCTTGTTGCTTTTCATTTTCAAATGCAAGGTTTAGAGACGAAGGTTCGCCATATTCATCGTTTAGATAAAGATACGACAGGTGGTGTCGTGTTTGCTAAACATAGAATTGCTGGCGCGATTATGGATCGTTTATTAATGGAACGAAAAATAAAAAGAACGTATGCTGCGCTTGTTGAAGGGAAAGTGAAAAAGAAGAAGGGTACAATTGACGCTGCTATTGGAAGGGATCGACATCATGCTACGAGACGTCGTGTTTCCCCAAAGGGTGATGAAGCTATTACATACTATAAAGTAGAAAAGTATTTTAAAAAGCACAATACAACCTTTGTAACCTTACAATTAGAAACAGGTAGAACGCATCAAATTCGTGTGCATATGAGCCATAATGGTAATCCGCTAGTTGGGGATGTGTTATATGGTGGACAAACAACATATATGTCAGGGCAAGCGTTACATGCAATGAAAATTAATTTCTTGCATCCAATTACGAAAGAAGAGATCGAAATTGATGTACCGTTTCCTACAAAATTAAACAATATAATGAAAGAATTTCAAAGGGAAAATGTGTAAAGTGTAAGTTTTAATTTGAGAAAAGTAAATTTTTGCAGGAATTTCTCTAAAAGAAGCGAAGCCGTAAAGAGAAAAGAGAGGTGAGAATTACTTGGTCAAATATAAATATATACTAGGAATATTTTTCGCTTGTCTTTTATTTACCCTATGCATCTATCCATATTTACCAGAACGTTTGGCAGTACATTGGAACGAAAATGGTGGGCCGAACGAATTTATGAGTAAACAAGTTGTTGTTGCATTTATTCCGGTTCTTATTATTTTTTTACATGGATTTGTGTATATTATTTCACATAATATATATAAGTTTAATGGAGGAGAGCATTTCATTATAGGCGGATTTATAAAGACGATTACTTTATTTATGTTGTTTATTCATATGCTTATTCTCGTTATTAATTTTGGAAGTTTTATATCCTTTCAGACAGGATTAACGATCGGGATTAGTATGTTTCTTTTTATGCTTAGCAAAGATTTTAAAAAGATAAAGGGTAAAGAAAAAGATCCAATTAAATTACAAAAAATTCGTTTAGTGAGTAGACGAATTTTTCAAGTGATGACATGTGGTATACTGTTTTCCTTGTTTTTGAACTTGAAGTGGGGATTTTATGTATTGCTTAGCGTAATAAGTTGCGGATCTATTTTGTTTATGTCCTACATTTTATATTCATATATAATAGAAAGTTACGAAACTTAAAAAGAGTCTTCTCATTATGAGAAGACTCTTTTTATCTATTTACTTCGTAATAAATTGTTGTGTCCAGTAGTTACCGCTTTCTACATAACCAACACCGATGTGAGTGAAGCCGTTATTTAAGATGTTTGCACGGTGTCCAGCACTGTTCATCCAAGCTTGTACTACCTCTTCAGGTGTACGTTGGCCTTGAGCGATGTTTTCACCTGCAGATGTATAAGAAATACCAAATTTCTTCATCATGTCAAACGGAGACCCGTATGTAGGGCTGTTATGATCAAAGTAGTTATTTTTTTGCATATCTTCAGATTTAACACGGGCTACTTTGCTTAATTCAGTATCGATTTTTAGTGCTGGTAAGCCTTGTTTTGTACGCTCAGCGTTTGTTAATTCAACAACACGTTGTTCGAACTCGCTTAAAGATTTTGCTTCTTCAGCAGGCTTTTGCTCAGCTGGTTTTTGTTCTGTAGGTTTTTGCGTATTGTTGTTTTCAGCAGGCTTTTGAGTTTCTGGTTTTTGAACCTCTTCAGCAGGTTTTTGCTCAGCTGGTTTTTGTTCAACAGGCTTTTGAGTTTCTGGCTTAGCTGTTGGTTGCTCAGTTACAACATTTTCAGTAGGTTGTTGACCAGGAACGAAGCAATTTGGTTGGAAGTTTCCTTGTTGCCATTGTGCTAATGATTCAACTCCCATAGATTGTAAGAATGCTTGTAACTCTTGTTGGTTCATTTGCTTCATCATCACTTTTGAATGCTGAATATTTTGAACCTTTATGTTAGATGGTTGTACTGTTGCAGCTTGTGCATCTAAAGAAGATACTCCTAAAGTAAGAGCTGTTGCAGCAGCTACAGATAATAAAACACGCTTTTTCATGATGTGTGTCCCCCTATATAAAGTTTTAATTTGTTTTCACACGATTTGTTTTTGACAGCCTGTCTGACTGACAAATCCATCGTAGCATACAATTTACGAGAAAAAAGATGGAAAAAAATTCATAGACTTAAAATTTACCTAATTTATCCTAAGGAGAGAAAAGGAGAGAAATAAGAGAAACGTAGAGTGTAAAAGGAATTTTCAGCATTTTTATACTTCGTTTTAATAGGAGGTTTTTGGATAAATGTACCTATATTGAAAATGAAGAATCCTATTGTATCAATGGTTTGAACGTTTTTTTAAGGAATATACTGGATTGTTTTTTACAAAACTGTAATGTTTCTGTTGTTCTTTTTTATAATAAAGTAACATATTTTTAATGTTGTAGCAGACAAAAAAGCGGCTATCTCTTTACATAGACGAAGGAGATAGCCGTTTTCCTATTATTACGTATGTTACGAGTTATTACGAGTTAGTTTCAATTGCTTCTAATAATAAATCTACAATGTGAATTCCTCTCATTTTATGAGAAAGACCTTCACGTTCAATACCTAGTTTCATTTGTAATAGGCACCCTGGATTTGCAGTGACAATTGTTGCTGCATCTGTTTCATGTACACGGTCCATTTTATAATCTAGAAATTCCATTGATAATTCTGAGTGTACAATGTTGTATATACCAGCCGAACCACAGCAGCGATCCGCATCTTTCATTTCACGGTATGTTGCGCCTTGAATGGCTTCTAGTAGCATACGAGGTTCAGAAGATGTTTGCATAACGTTACGTAAATGGCAAGAATCTTGATACGTAATAATTTGCGGCGTGAGTCGTAAGTCAGTTCGTTTATGGAAATCTAGTTCTACTAGAATCGCGGTAATGTCTTTAATTTTAGAAACAAACTGCTTTGCACGTTCAGCCCATTCTGGATCATCTTTTAGAAGATAATCATAGTCTACGAGGTAAGCCCCGCAACCACCTGCATTCGTAATAATATAGTCGATGTTTAAGTCTTCGAATGCTTTTATATTTCGTTTCGCTAATTCTTTTGCTCCACTCTTTTCACCAGCATGTCCATGTAATGCACCGCAGCAACTTTGTGTTTGCGGGATAACGATATCACAACCGGCTAATTGAAGAAGTTTCATCGTTGCGTTATTTGTTTCTAAAAACATCGTATCCATTAAACAGCCTGTGAAGAATGCAACTTGTTTTTTCTTTGTACTTTCAGCAGATAAAAATGTAGGACGATCTTTCATTGCTTTCATTTTAGGGACTTTTGGTAAAACGAGATCCATCGTTGCAAGTGTTTCAGGGAATAACTTTATAATACCTGTTTTATGAGTTAACATTTGTAAGCCGGAACGTTGGTAAAATCCGATAAGTCCAGTTAAAGTTCTCATTCGATTTTGATGTGGGAATAATCCTTCAAAAACGATTTTACGAACGGCTTTCACTGGCATAGAGAATTTTTTATTTTGATTAATAATATCACGAGCTTCTTCTAATAAATGTCCATAATTCACACCAGATGGACAAACAGGTTCACAAGCACGACAGCCAAGGCAAACGTTTAAAGTATTTTCAACATCTTCATCTGGCTCGATTAAACCATCAACGACAGCTTTCATTAATGCGATACGTCCGCGCGGCGAATGTGATTCTTTATACCCAGATTGAATGTAAGTAGGGCAAGTAGGTAAGCAGAACCCGCAGCGCATACAGTTTAGTAGCTCATCTTCACTTAATCGTTCTTTAAATTCCTTTTGAATGTTTTCTTTATTTAATGTTGTCATCGCTCAACCACCACTCTTTTACGAGTGTCTTTCGCGAACATCTTTCCAGGATTCATAATGTTATTTGGATCGAAGGCTTGTTTAATCCCTTGCATAGCGGCAATACCTTCTTTACCTAATTTCATTTCTAAATAGGGAGCTTTCATCGCACCAACACCATGTTCACCAGTAATCGTACCACCAAGCTCAATTGCTTTCGCAAATATTTCAGCAAAAGCTTGTTCAGCACGGTGCATTTCTTCTTCATTACGGGCATCTGTCATACAAGTTGGATGTAGGTTTCCATCACCAGCGTGTCCAAACGTACAAATAGGAATATTAAATTTTTTTGCGATGGCATTAATAGCTTCAACCATCGGAGCAATTTGTGAACGAGGTACTGTTGCATCTTCTAATATTGTCGTCGGTTTTAATCTTGCAAGTGCTGATAGTGCGCTACGGCGTGCTGTACGAAGTGCATCTGCTTCCGCTTCATCTTTTGCAACGCGAACATCAACTGCATTCATAGAGTGGCAAACGTTAGCCATTTTTTCAATATCTCGATCGACCACTTCGGGTGGACCATCTTGTTCAATTAATAAAATTGCTTTTACGTCAGTTGGTAAACCGATTTGTGCAAACTCTTCTACAACTTCAATTGTCGGTTGGTCTAAAAACTCAAGTGTCGCTGGAATAATTTTATTTGCAATAATAGAAGAAACAGCACGTGCAGCTTCATTAATATCTTCGTAGAGTGCCAGCATTGTTTTCTTCGTTTCAGGCATAGGAACAAGTTTTAATATGGCTTCTGTTACTACTCCAAGTGTTCCTTCAGAACCGATAAATAGACGAGTTAAATCGTAACCAGCAACATCTTTTGCTAATTTACCACCAGTACGAATGATATCACCATTTGGTAAGACAAGTTCAAGACCCATTACATAATCACGTGTTACACCATATTTTAACCCACGTAATCCGCCTGAGTTTTCATTAATATTACCGCCGATTGTAGAAATTTTCATCGAGCTTGGATCTGGCGGATAAAATAATCCCTTTTCTTCTACTGCTTTAATAATATCAAGTGTAATGACACCAGCTTGTACGGCAATTGTTAAATTTTCTTCATCAATCTCTAAAATATTGTTCATATGGCGGAAAATAAGGACGATACCGCCTTCTAGTGGACAAGTTCCTGCGCAAAGGTTTGTTCCAGAACCACGAACATACACAGGGATTTTGTGAGAGTTACATACTTTTAACACTTCAGCTACTTCATTTGTATTACGAGGAGCAATGACTGCATCAGGCATTGCTTGGAAGTTTGGAGTGGCATCATAACTATAAGTTAAGCGCCCCATATTGGATGTATCTACATTATCTTCGCCAACAATGGATACGAATGAATGAATAATTTGCTTTTCTAACATTGGAAATCCCCCTCAAACTGTTAACGTGTTTAGTCATAATAAAAACGTTGTAACAGTGCTTTCATTATAATGATAAAAAAGTTGGAGGATTCTTTCTATGTATAATCATCTGAAGATTAATCTGTTTTATCGTTCTTTTTTGTATGATTATCTAATAAAAGGAGTGCGAAGTATAAAACATTTAAATCTTTGAATTGTTTCGGATCAAGTCCGGTATGTTCTTCAATTTTTTTTAGTCGGTAATGCAATGTATTAATGTGTATATGTAATTGCTCAGCTGTCTGTTTATAAGATTGGTTATAATCGATAAATAAACGTAAAGTGTGCATGAGCTCAGGAGATTGTAATAAGTTTTCAATGGTACGCTCTAGAAACTGTTCTCGCGTTTCGATAGAAATATCTTGTAAGCACATTTCTAAACGTAAATCTTCATTAAATACAATTTTTTTCGTTTCAAGTGACACAGAAAGCGCTCGTAGTGCTTGTTCATATGATATGTACATCTTGCTTGGCGTAACGGTTTGCCCAATCCCGATATATAAAGGGATAGAAAATAAAGTTTCACAGTCATGTTTTAACCGTTTTAAAAATAGGTAAGTTTGTTCTTTAGAGCTCATCGCTGAAAATAAAATAAATCGATCATTCCCCCAGCGAACAAATAGATGTTCTTTTGCTAATAGATTGCGAATATGTTGCCAAACTTTACGCTGGAGCATCGTATCATTTTGATCAATCGAAAACAAAATAAGTTGTTTCTTCTTATATAAATCAACGCCAAGTGTTTTTGCACGATCGAGAAAACTTGAAGACCAGTCTGTATTTTGAAGCCAATCAAAGACAAATGCTTCATAAGAACGGTGTTCAAGTTCTAATTGCTCTAAAAAGTAGTTTTCATGAATTAATAATTCGGTCATCTTCCGTAATATTTCTCCGTATTGTGAAATATTGTCGGGTTCTCCTGTAATTCCAATAACACCAATTACTTCGTCATGAAATAGTAAAGGAAGATTCATCCCGGCTTTTACACCTTGCAACCGTCGTTCATCTTCTTTTGTAATGATGACGGTTTTCTTTTGTTTCGCGCAGCGGAGTGCTCCCTCATGAAATTGACCGATTCTTTTTGCATCTGTACTGGCGATAATAACACCTTGTATATTAATGATAATAATATTTTCTGTAATTAGTCTGCGTACTTCCCGTACAATTTTATTCGCTAAATCAGGAAAAAGCATAATTTGCACACCTCAAATTCGATTTGTTGTACATTATATATGTAAGTTGAATAAGAAAGGAAGATTTCACACTTTCCACACATTTATTTGTTATTTTACAATTATAACGAAATCATTCGAAAATGGAGGGAATCTTTTGAGAAATTATGTTTTTCTTCTCTGTTTTTTATTTCTATTAGTAGGGTGTCAAGGAAGTTCATATACACCAATTACTGAAGATAAAAGTATTATTATAACAACGAATATAAAAGAAGGCAGTATTAGTTTTATTGATAAAAAAACTAATAAATTAATTACGACATGGGAATTAAATGAACCGATGGCAGGAATTGCACTACTTCCAAACGGCGAGGACATACTTGTATATGGTAAGCAGTTAGAATACATGTATGTATATTCACTAGCAGAAGGAAGGCAAGTGGAAAAATATAAAACTGGAAAAGGCATTGTAAATGTGGTTGTATCAGAAGATAAAAAACAATTGTTTGCCGCCGATCAAAATGCACAAAAGGTAAGGTTCTTTACGATAGAAGGGAAAGAGACAGGAAGTGTTTCAACAGGAAAAGGACCGATAACCCTGGTAGAGTATCATAACCAGTTATCTGTACTAAACTTTTATGATACGAAGCTAACGACAATTGATACAAAGAAAAAAGAGGTTATACAATCCTTTATGATTCCACCAGCATCAACAGGAGCAACGATTAGTCCGGATGGAAAAGAGATATGGATTGGCGGACATGGTGATGGAAATCAAGTGAATGAGAAAGTATTAGTGTATTCTTTACAGAGCGGCGAAATGGTACGTTCTTTACACGCCCCGTTTATGCCTGTGAACATAACGAAAGATAATAAGTACGTATATGCATTAAGCCATGGTTCGAATACGCTTAGAAAATTTGATATTAGTACGTATAAAGAGGTAGCTTCCGTTGAAGTAGGCTCAAATCCATTTGCATTTTTGAAAAGCAGGGCAGAAGGATATGTAGCAAGTTATGATAGTGATGAAGTGTGCGTCATGGATATGAAGAGTATGAAAATAAAACAAACAATTAAAGTCGGAAAAGGACCATTTCAACTCATAGAGAGGGAAGGGAAGGACAATGGGTAAATATAGAGTGCTAGTTGTAGATGATGAAAGTGACATGAGGCAACTTGTCGGAATGTACTTAGATAACTTCGGATACGAGTGGGGAGAAGCTGAAAATGGAAAAGAGGCTCTTAAAAAATTAGAGTCAGATCATTATGATTTCGTTGTATTAGATATTATGATGCCAGAGATGGATGGACTTTCAGTTTGCAAAGAGATTCGAAAAACGTCAGATGTGCCAATTATATTTTTAACGGCAAAAGGTGAAGAGTGGAATAGGGTGAACGGTTTACGCATGGGAGCAGATGATTATATTGTAAAGCCGTTTAGTCCAGGTGAATTAATTGCTCGTATGGAAGCTGTACTAAGACGTTATACAAAGCAAGAACAGCAAGAGGAGATTCAATTTGGTCCCATTCTTATTAATGAAAAAAGTAGGAGGATTGAGGCAGATGGCGATCCGATTTCTCTTACAGTAAAGGAGTTTGATTTACTATATTTCCTTTGCCAACATACAGGACAAGTATTTAGCCGGGAACAATTGCTTGAAAAGGTGTGGGGGTATGATTATGCGGGAAGTACAAGAACAGTAGACACACATGTGAAAACGATGCGTTTGAAACTTGGAGAAAGTGGAAACTACATTCAAACTGTTTGGGGTGTAGGCTATAAATTTGAGGTGTAACGTATGTTTACGATGGTACAAAAGCTTTGGCTTACAGTAGTATGTGCAGTATGTGTAACAGTTTCCTTTCTTTATTTTGTATCTTTATACTCGTATGAAAAGTTATACGTTGATAATTTAAAAGACTCATTAGTAATGGAAGGAAAGCGTCTTGCAACGCAATATGATAAGAATGAAGGAATGTCAACTTTTGAAGAGAAAGTAAGAGCATTTGATCAAATATCTAGTTCAGACGTTCTTTTCGTTTCCAATCCACGTGATCTAAGCGCATGTTTGCCTTTTGATGTGCATCATCATTCTCTTATAAGTGAAGGGGATAGACAAACACTACTAGATGGTAAAACGGTGACAAAGGTAGGATATGAAGAACATTTTGATCGGAATATTATGGGTGTTGTTATCCCTGTTTTAGATAATAAAAAGTTAGTTGGAATTGTATATTCTTATATTCCTTTAAAAAGTATAAAAGACTTAATATATGATATGGGTCTTATTTTAGCCCCGCTAGCAATTGCTATGATTTTAATTACGATATGGATTGGGAGAAAAATTATTATAGCGATTACGAAGCCGCTTTCGCAAATGGAGCGGGTTGCCAATCATTTCGCTACTGGAGATTTCTCGGAGCGGATTACCATTTCTTCAGAAGATGAAATTGGACGATTAGGAAAAGCATTTAATAAAATGGCGCATTCTTTAGAAACAGAAGATGTAAAGCGTAAGGAATTTTTGGCTAACGTTTCGCATGAACTTAGAACACCGCTTAGTTATATAAAAGGATATAGTGAAGCTATCTTAGATGGTGTAGCAAAGGGACCGCAGCAAGAAAAAGTGACGCAGCTTATTCATAAAGAAGCGGATCGTATGCAGCGTCTCGTTCATGATTTATTAGATTTAGCGCAACTAGAAGGTGAACATTTTCCTCTAAAGAAGCAACCTATTGTGTTCTCGCAGCTTATTGAAGATGTGTTAGATACGTATGAACTAAAGTTTATAGAAAAAAAACTTCGTATTTCAACGAATTTAAATCCTGAAATTATCGTAATGATTGATGAAGATCGTATGCAACAAGTTCTTCATAACGTGTTAGATAATGCGATACGGTATACAAATCAAAACGGGAATATCATAATAACGCTAGAGCAAATAGACGATTACTGTGAGTTGAAAATAAAGGATACAGGAATAGGTATTGATGCAGAGCATTTAGAGAATCTTGGTGAGCGTTTTTACCGAGTTGATAAAGCGAGAAGTCGCCAACATGGTGGAACAGGTTTAGGTCTTGCGATTGTAAGGCAAATTGTTCATATACATGATGGTGAGTGGAAAATAGAAAGTGAAAAAGGTAAGGGAACAACAGTATTTATTAAATTAAAAATACAAGATGAAGAAAGCATGTTCTAATGTGAAGGACATGCTTTTTCAATTGAATGTAAATGAATATAGGAATAGATATAAATTAATAGCAAATAAATATTAAAAATTTGACTATTTTATGAACAAAACATTTGTACTTCTTACCAATTCGTTCTAAAATAGGTATGGATGCTAAGTTCTTATAAATCGTTTCAATTGTTGTTTGGAAGATACTGAGGTGATTTAACTGGAGTACAAATCTATTAAACCGAAAAAAATTTACGAAGAAGTATCTGAAGCTATTTTAACAATGATTAAAAATGGTACGTTAAAACCTGGTGACAAGCTACTTCCTGTGCATCAATTAGCTGAGCAGTTTCAAGTTGGCAGATCTGCTGTTCGTGAAGCGTTAAGTGCGCTAAGAGCGATGGGCTTAATTGAAATGAAGCAAGGAGAAGGCACATATGTGAAGAACTTTGATTCTTCTTCATTAACAAAATCATTAAACAATAGATTATTAATGAAGAAAGAAGATATTTTGAATTTATTAGAAGTGCGAAAGGTGCTTGAAGTGGGGGCAGTTCGAGCAGCAGCGGCAAAACGTACGGAAGATAATTTGCAAAATATGAAACATTGGTTAGATGAAATGGCAAAGAGCATTGGAGATGAAAAGGCTGGCGAAAAAGCAGATTTTCAGTTCCATATGGGAATTGCAGAGTCTTCGCATAATAGCATTTTGCTTGAACTCATGAATCATGTTTCAGAGATGATTGCTGAAACGATTGGTGAATCAAGACGCATTATTTTATATGGTGAACAAACGACATCAGAACGACTTATAGAAGAGCATCAAGTTATATATGATGCGGTTTTAAAACAAGATGTAGAATTAGCGCAGCAAGCAATGCTAGATCATTTAACAAATGTAGAACATATTGTCACAGGTAGAAACGATATAAATTCGTAATTTAATCTTTAAAAAATCTAATTTTCTGATAAAATAGAGAAAGATTAAGTAAGCGTTTTCTTTAGAAAAGGGAGAGGATAGGTCATGGTTGAGCCTATTTCTTTTCTCTTAAGTCATCTGATGACCATATGTTTGTTGGCGAAGTTGTAAAGAGGGGGAGTAATAATTATGAAAGTTACTTTATTTGTTACTTGTTTAGTCGATATGTTTGAAACAAATGTCGGTAAAGCAACAGTTGAAGTATTGGAGCGTTTAGGTTGTGAAATTGAATTTCCGGAAGCACAAGTTTGTTGTGGTCAGCCTGCTTATAATAGCGGCCATGTAGAAGCAGCAAAAGAAGCGATGAAACATATGATTGAGACTTTCGAAGATGCAGAATATATCGTTACGCCATCTGGCTCTTGTGCGACAATGTTTCATGAGTATCCGCATGTTTTTAAAGATGACCCGAAATGGGCTAAACGTGCACAAAAGGTTGCTGATAAAACATATGAATTTACACAATTTATTGTAGATGTTTTAAAAGTGACAGATGTGGGTGCAAGTTTACCAGGAATAGCTACTATTCATAAGTCTTGTCATATGACACGCCTGCTTGGAGTAAAAGAGGCACCAGGAATTTTATTGTCTAATGTAAAAGGATTAACTGTGAGAGAACTGCCAAACGTGCAAAATTGTTGTGGGTTTGGGGGAACGTTTTCAGTTAAGATGACTCCGATTTCTGAGCAAATGGTAGATGAAAAAGTAGATAGTGTAATGGAAACAGGTGCTGATTATTTAATCGGTGCAGATTGTGGGTGTTTGTTAAACATTGGCGGACGAATTGAGCGTTTAGGAAAAGAAGTAAAAGTAATGCATATTGCTGAGGTACTGAATAGTCGCTCATGAAGGGGGAACATAAGCTATGTCTATGAAAATCAGTGAGAAAAAATTTAATGATCGCGTAGGCGATGGAATTCAAGATTCGTTTATGCGCGGAGCAGTATCTTCTGCACAAACGCGTTTATATACGAATCGATTAAAAGCAGCGGACGAATTGGGAAACTGGGAAGAGTGGCGTGAACTAGGTGAACAAATTCGTCAACATACGTTAGAAAATCTTGATTATTACTTAATGCAGTTAAGTGAAAATGTATCAAAAAGAGGCGGCCATGTGTACTTTGCGAAAACGAAAGAAGAAGCAGCAAAGTATATTCAAGACGTCGCGAAAAAGAAACAAGCGAAAAAAGTAGTGAAATCAAAGTCGATGGTAACAGAAGAAATTAGTATGAACCATGCGCTTGAAGAAATTGGTTGTGAAGTGTTAGAAAGTGACTTAGGAGAGTATATCTTGCAAGTAGATAACGATCCACCTTCACATATTATTGCGCCTGCACTTCATAAAAATAGAACGCAAATTCGCGATGTATTTAAAGAAAAACTTGGCTATGAAAATTCTGATGATCCATATGAGATGACAAAGTTTGTTCGTAAACAACTTCGTGAGAAATTTATGGATGCAGAAATTGGTGTGACGGGTTGTAACTTCGCTGTTGCAAATACGGGATCTCTTTGTTTAGTAACGAACGAAGGTAATGCGGATCTTGTTATGTCGATTCCGAAAACACAAATAGCAGTAATGGGTATGGAACGTATGGTTCCGACGATGGAAGAGTTAGATGTTTTAGTTGGTTTACTATGCCGTAGTGCGGTAGGTCAAAAGTTAACAAGTTATGTAACAGTAGCAGGACCAATTCAAGAAGAGGAAGTTGATGGACCTGAAGAGTTCCATTTAGTTGTTGTTGATAATGGTCGTTCTCAAATTCTTGGATCTGAATTCCGTTCAGTATTGCAATGTATTCGTTGCGCAGCTTGTGTAAATGTATGTCCTGTATATCGTCACGTTGGTGGACATTCATATGGATCGATTTACTCAGGACCAATCGGTGCGGTATTAACACCACTTTTAGGTGGATATGATGATTACAAAGAGCTTCCTTATGCATCTAGTTTATGCGGAGCATGTACAGAGGCTTGTCCAGTAAAAATTCCATTACATGATTTATTATTAAAGCATCGCCAAGTAATTGTTGAACAAGAAGGACGTGCGCCACTTGCAGAAAAATTAGCGATGAAAATGTTTAGTATGGGTGCTTCTTCAGCTGCATTATACAAAATGGGATCAAAAATGGCACCAGCAGCAATGAGTCCATTCACATCTGGTAACCGTGTATCAAAAGGTGTTGGACCACTTAAAAACTGGACGGATATTCGTGAATTCCCAGCGCCAAGTAAAGAAAGATTCCGTGATTGGTATAAAGATCATAAGAAAGGCGGGAATAAATAATGGCAGGACTAATTCAAAACCGTGATTCCTTTCTAGATAACATTGCAAAAGAACTTGGGCGTGCGCGTAAAAGAGAAGGTGTCGAGCGTCCAGTATGGAAAAGTAATGTGAATATAGAAACGTTAAAAGATTATTCACAAGAAGAATTACTAGAAGTATTTAAAAAGCAATGTACAAACATTCATACAACTGTAGTAGAAACGACAAATGACTGTTTGTATGAAGACCTTCAAAAAGTAATCATGGAAAACGGCGGGGGACCTATTTTATTATCAGCAGATGAACGCTTTGATGCATATGGTTTAACATCTTTATTTAAAGAAGAACTTCCAAAGCGAGATATTGAAGTAAACGTATGGGATCCAGAGAGAAAAGACGAAAATATGCGTATAGCTGAAAAAGCGAATATCGGTATTGCATTTAGTGATTATACATTAGCTGAATCTGGTACAATTGTTGTACAAAGTCATAAAGGGCAAGGACGTTCTTTACACTTTTTACCGACTGTATACTTTGCTATTATTCCACGTGAAACACTTGTGCCTCGTATTACGCAAGCAGTTCAGGATATGAACTCACGTGTAGAAAATGGCGAGACAGCGGCATCTTGTATTAATTTTATTACAGGACCTAGTAACTCTGCTGACATTGAAATGAATCTTGTTGTCGGAGTACACGGACCATTAAAAGCGGTATATTTCATCGTATAAAAGAGGGGAAAGCAGGCCAGAAAATGGCCTGCTTTTTTAGTAGAATAAAGGATAATATGAAGTAGAAGTTCTCTCCTTTTTTTGTTATGTTCTTTTGGAAAGGAGAGGAAGGGATGTTCACTTATATATATGCATTGTTAGTGGGTATGGTGTTTGGTTCTTTTTTTATGCTAATCGCAATAAGGGTTCCTTTAGGCGAGTCTATTATTACACCGCGTTCGCATTGTCATTATTGTAAGTATGTACTAAAGCCAAAAGAACTAATTCCAATCATTTCATTTTGTATACAAAGAGGGCGCTGTACGAATTGTAAGAGGGGAATTCCGATTCTGTACGTAGTATTTGAATTTGTAACCGGTACAATATTTTTTCTTACTGTATATATGATTGGAGTAGAACGAGAGCTTCTCATCATTTTATCGCTTTTTTCGTTACTTCTTATTATTTCCGTTACAGATTATATATATATGTTAATTCCTGATCGTATTTTAATTTCGTTTGCTTTTCTGCTTATTTTAGAATGCATTTTTGTACCGTTAGTTACGTGGATAGATAGTATAGTTGGTAGTGGGGTTATACTCTTTTTGTTATATTGTATGCAAAAGATATATCCAGAAGGGCTTGGTGGAGGGGATATAAAATTACTCTCGCTACTTGGATTTATAGTGGGATTGAAAGGGGTTTTTATTATTTTATTTTTAGCGTCTTATTTTAGTCTTTGTTTTTTCGGGATGGGTATTTTATTAAAGCGTATAGAAGCAAGTAAACCAATTCCATTTGGCCCTTTTATTAGTCTTGGAGCAATATGTTATGTATTAATTGTGTATTCAAAATAGAGGGGGATAGAGAATGAATATATATATGGATGATCAAAGAAGTTGTCCGTTCGGATATGTGCCCGCAACTACAGTAGAAACTGCCTTGCAATTTGTTAGGGAGAATGAGGTAAATATTATTTCTCTCGACTTTAATATGGGATGGCGGCAGAGTAATGGATTTGATTTCGTAAATATTTTTTGTAAAGAGGGATTATATGTTAAGGAAATCCACTTTCACACAAATGATGTCATTGGTATGGATAAGATGAAACAAAGAATAGAGGGTGGAAAAGAACAAGGAGAGATTGAAGCAAGTATTATTGTGAAATATGTGGGGAGCTAAAAACTCCAAAGTTTAACTTTGGAGTTTTTAATGTTTCATATGTGCTTGTAAAGGAATAATCTCTTCTTGTTGAGCTGCTGCGATTACAGTCTCTTCCTGTTTAACATCAGGTGTTTTCTTTGTTAAGTAGTGATATACCATACCGACAAATACGGACCCGCCAATAATGTTACCGATTGTAACTGGAATTAAGTTATGAATAGCGCCTGCAAAAGAAATTGTCTCAGGATGTGGTGATACTAAAGATAAAGCAAACAGTGATAAGTTTGCAATGCTATGCTCATAACCAGATAAAAAGAAAGTGAAAACGAGCATCATCATCATTAATATTTTGGCTGTGTCACCTTTCACTTGAGAAGGTAAGAAGCAGGCAAGACAGACAAGCCAGTTACATAAAATTGCTTTAAAGAATAATTGCATTGTAGGTGTATTCATCTTTCCTTCAACTACTTTATTCATTAAATGACCGTGATCAATCGCTTCGAAAATGCCAGTTGCGTAAAATAGTAAGGCAAAGAATAAAGCGCCCGCTAAGTTACCTGCATAACATGCAATCCAGTTGCGAAGTGTATCAGAAATCGTTGTTTCTTTTCTTAAAGTTGCTACTGTGAAGTACATTGTATTTCCAGTAAATAATTCAGCACCACCATATATAATAAGTACGAGGGCAATCCCGAAAAACATGGAAGCAGCTAAATAAGTTGCTGGTGAATCTGCAATGTGAAAAAAGTTACCTAATTTAAAACATAGTACAATAATAAAACCGATATAAATGCCCGCAAGTGCAGCACGAATGAAATATTGCATCGGATTTATATCTAGCATTTTCTTTTTGCTCTTAGCCAGTTTGACAACATAATCTAATCCTTGTTCTAGCATGAGTCATACGCTCCTTTAGTAAATCTTCTATAAATACTCCTTATATGAATAAAGTACATGGATTCGTTCACAGTTTCAATAAGTTTGTGCAATGTTTCACAAAAAGGACATACATAAAATAAGAAAGCGATTACAAAAGGTAGTATAATGGAATTTTTTCTAAAAATAGAGAGGGAATTGAAATAAAAAAGAAAAAGCGCTGTAATTACAGCGCTTTTTCGTCTAAATTCTTTTCTACTTTTACTTCTACTTCTTTCGAGAAGAACCAACCGCCAACTGCGATTCCAACTAATACAATCCAGAATGTAAGTTTCCACGGAGTAGATTCTGGGAATGAATGCGGAATTACATTTAATGCAGGGTGTGCTAATGTATAGATTGCTAACTTCACACCAACCCAACCTACAATTAAGAATGCTGCAGTTTCAAGTCCTGGTTTACGTTTTAATATTTGTACGAAAGCAGTTGCTGCAAATCGCATAATGATTAATCCAATAAGTCCACCTACAAAGATAACAACGAATTGCCCAGTATCAAGACTACCAATTGTACCTAGTCCTGTTTTCGGTAAAGTCATTGCTAATGCAACAGCAGCTAAAATTGAATCAACTGCAAAGGCGATATCAGCAACCTCGACTTTAAATACAGTCCACCAAAAATTCTCTTGTTTTTTCTTTGCTTCTTTTTCTTCTGTGTCTTCATCCGTATTCTTTTTAACATACGTTTTAAATAAGTGATTACCAGCGATAAACATAAGGTAAATAGCACCGATTGCTTGCACTTGCCATACATCGACTAAGAACGAAATCATAAATAACGATCCGAATCGGAAAACAAATGCCCCCGCTAATCCGTAAAATAGTGCTTTTTTACGTTTTTCTTCTGGTAAATGTTTTACCATAATTGCAAGAACAAGCGCGTTATCAGCCGCTAAAATCCCCTCAAGTGCAATCAGGATGAGTAATACCCAACCATACTCCAATAATAATGATACATCCATGTACATTCTCCTCTCATTTCTATAAGTACTAAATAAGTGAAGAATTTCCCCACTATTTAGTTTCCCCATACTCCTGCCTATTAACTTTGGAAGAATTTGGTAATGAATACAAAAAAGACCTCTGCCGTTAATAGGCAAAGGTCTTGCTAGACATATGTAATAAAAATGCCAACAAAGCCGGAAGAACTAAGTTCTACGTAATGACGACTTTGTTTCCAAGAAATATTCTTGGACGCTACTCCCCTTTGGAGATATGCTATTGTACTCTCATTATATGGATAATTTATACGGTTGTCAACCTGTTAAAATATCTTCGTTCGGATATTTTATTTTCCGGTTCTTTTTACGTGCAAATGAAAAAGCCAATGTTAACGGTCCCATTTTTCCAAAAAACATCATAAAGATAATAATAGCTTTTCCAATTATCGTTAAGTGTGGTGTTAAATTCATACTGAGACCGACTGTTCCAAATGCTGAAAATACTTCGAAAGCACTCATCAATAGAGGAACTCGCTCAGTAATACTTAAAATTAAAATAGCAGCAAAGATAAATGAAATGGAAATAATAGTAATGGTCAATGATTTGACAATGAGCGTATCTTTAATGGATTTTTTAAACACAACAATATCATCTTGTTCTTGTAAAAATTTAAATACGCCAAAAAACATAATTAAAAATGTTGTTAACTTAATTCCACCACCAGTTGAAGCACTACCAGCACCAATAAACATAAGAAGCATCATTAATAAAAGGGAAGGTTTTGTTAATGCAGAAATATCAACGGTATTAAATCCGGCAGTGCGCGTTGAAATTGCTTGGAAATAAGCAGCCATTCCTTCTTCAAATGGGGTAAAACCTCTCATAGAAAAAGAATTATGAAACTCGAATATGAAAATAAAAACGGTAGCAATAATATTGACGATTAGAGTAGAAGAGAGCATGAGTTTTGAATGTAATGTAAGGTTTTTAAAGTTCTTTTTTCGTTTTATATCTATGATCACTGTAAAACCGATTCCACCTAAAATAATGAGAGAAGAAATAACGAGATTGACGAGAATACTATGAGAATGGGACATTAAATTATCGCTCCACACAGAAAAACCGGCGTTGTTAAAGGCAGAGATCGAATGAAAAAAACTATAATAGAACCCTTTAGCAATTCCGTATTTTGGTACCCATTCAAAAGAGAGGAGCAAAGTAGCAATACATTCTACTGTAAAAGAGAATAGAAATAATGCTTTGGCAAGACGAATGACACCGCCAATATTCGTTTGATTTAGTGCTTGTTGTAACAAAATTCGGTTCTGAAGACCGATTTTTCTGCCAAGCATAATTGCAATTAAAACAGCAAAGCTCATAATGCCAAGACCGCCAACTTGTATAAGTGTTAAAATTACACATTGGCCAAATAAGGTAAATACTTTTCCAGTGTCCACAACACCAAGCCCTGTAACTGTACAAGCAGAAACCGTTGTAAATAAGGCATCGAGCCATGAAATAGATGTTGTTGTAGCAATTGGTAGTTTTAATAAGCATGTGCCGACAAGTGATAATACAATAAAAGATAAAGTAAGAACACGAGGAGGGCTCATGCTAATATTAATCCGTTTCATCTCACATATCGTTCCTTTCAGTTTGTTCTTACTAGTATGTGAAAAAGCACTATTATGTATGTTGCAAATAGAAAGAGGCAGAGAATATCTGCCTCTAAGCCAAATGTTATAGTATTATCCGCGTAATTGTTGTTGAGCTAAAGAAACAAGACGTTTTGTTACTTCGCCGCCAACTGAACCGTTAGAACGAGATGCTGTATCTGAGCCTAAGCTAACACCGAATTCTTGTGCAATTTCATATTTAAATTGTTCAAGTGCTTGTTCTGCACCTGGAACTAGTAATTTGTTTGTTTTTACCATGTTGACACACATCCTTTTGAGTAGTCCAGTTCAGCTAAGTTAAGTACTATCTAAACTGGTAATGTTATTTTATGTGGAAACGATGTACTCATACCCGGAAGTAATCGGTGTGATTAGAAGTTCTTGGATAGAAAAAAGAGTAGCAAAATTGCTACTCTTTTTTCAGTATTGTCGCTGTACCTTCCACGACAATATCATTGGATTGATTGTAGATGTTTGTTTGTAATGTAATGATTTTTTTATCATCCCGTTTTTTAATGACTTCTGCCACTACACGAAGTGTATCGCCGATTTTGACAGGAGCACGGAATGAAACGTTTTGGGATAAATAAATCGTATTTTTGCCTGGGAGTTTCGTTCCAAGAACGGTAGAAATAAAACTTGAAACGAGCATACCGTGAGCAATACGTTCTTTAAACATTGTCGTTTTTGCAAAAGAGTCTAAAATATGAATAGGATTTACATCTCCAGTCAATTTTGCAAAATTGATAACGTCCTCATCCGTAATTGTTTTTGTTAGAGATGCTTGATCACCGACTTGAATCTCATCATAACGAAGCTCCGGAACAGTTTGTGCTTCTTGGAATGGATTCATTTTGTCCTCCTTCTTTTCCATATCGAAAAATGTAAGCCATCTTGATGTAGTAGGAGGAAGAAAGAGTTTTGTTTGTGCTGCAGTTAGTTGCCACATTTTTCTTACTTGATGGAAGTAAATAGATTTTTTGAGTTTTCCTCGAACTGCTTTGCGAGTTCTAGTTGTTTGGACTTGAACTCTCCCAAAAAAACTTCTAACTGTTTTTGAACCTCTTCGCGTTGCGATTGTTGTTGTTCTATAAAGTGTTTTGTTGTTTCTTCAAATTGACCGCTAGTTTGAGTAAGAATAGACAAAGATGTTTTTGTAGGAGAAACAGTAAGTTGATGCATTTGAGTAGAAAGCTCATTCCATTTCCCTTGCCACTCGTTAATTTGATCATTTAAGGAGTTTCCAGTTAATTGCTTCACGTAATCTGTATATTGGTTATTGAACTGAGCTGTGAATTGTTGTAGTTCTTTTTCTAGTTCATTTACTCCTGATGTTAATTTATGCAAAGCGTCTTGTTGTTGTTTTAACGTTTCTAAAGTAAGTTGCTCTAATTGTTTCCCAGCTGAAGAGAAGAGGGAAAGAGATTGAGACCAGTTTTTCCAAAATGCATCGACTAATTCGTATGGTTTAGTTTCCATTGTTTGACCTCCAAATGTTTTTTTGCATATTGTGAACGCAGATTACTCTGCTGTACCACCAGGTGAAGATGAAGAATCCTTTTCATCCTTTTCTGGAGAAGTAGAAAATGGAAAGAATGCATTGGTGTATAACGTGAAAAACGTCCGCAACATATTTTGATAATGTTCAAAAGAAGTCGCACATGTTGATAAATATTGCTCTCCATATTCAGTTAAAGAATAAATTCTTTTTGCTGGCCCTCCATCGCTTGTATCCCAAGTAGAAGAAATAAGGTTTTCTTTTTCTAACTTGCGTAGTGTTCTATAAACATTACCTTGGTCAACAGAAGAAAAGCCGATGTCCATTAGCATTTGAATGAGTTTGTAACCATGAAGACTCCAGTCTTTTAGACAGAGAAGTAAGAAAGGAACTAAGAAGTTTTTTGGCATGGAGTTTGGTTGTTTCGCTTGGTTTTTTTCCAAACTTTCTGGGTGTTCTGGTTCATTATGTAGCATGATTGTGCATCACCTCATGAATCAGTTAGATGGAATTTTTTGCTTATAAGTGCAATTTACACCTATCTGTTTTTAATGTCAATACATTTGTTGGAAAATAAAGAAAAATAAAATATAGACTTGAAGTTTTATTCAGAATATTAGAAAATAGTGAATAGGTTGAATTGTTTCAAAAACAAAAAAGGGAGTGTAGGCGAAGTGATTGATCAAAAATTCGATCCATTGCAAGCATGGAAAAATGCTTATGAACAAACCGAAACATTTTGGGGAAAAGCGCTCAATGAAACAATTAAAACAGAAGAATATTCTGCTTGGATGGGCAGCGTTCTAGACTTGAATTTGTTTTATCAAAAAGCATTAAATGATACGACAAAAAGTTATTTAGAACAAGTGAACGTGCCAACGAAAGAGGATATCGCTAGAGTAGCTACGCTTGTTATTAACTTAGAAAATAAAGTTGATAATATTGAGGAAGTTCTAGAAGAGAAAGTGGATTCGTTAGGACAAGCTCCTACATTAAAGCGTGATGTTACGAAAGTAAAACAAGATATTCGCACGTTAGAAGCGAAAGTTGATCAAATTTTAGAATTGCTAGAAAAGCAAAATGCAGTACTAGCTAAACTACAAGTACCTGTAAAAGAAGAAGTAAAGCCGGCGAATAAGCCAGAAAATAAAAAATGATAATAGCGTTTGTTTACAACGTGTAAAAGAGAGAGGGAGAATCTCTTTTTCACGTATAAACAACGAAACATAATTAATATATGGACTCTATTAGTATGAGTACCAAAATGATTCATAATAATCGTTCACAAATTCATTTAAGGGGGAAAAGAAATGGTTCAATTAAATGGCAAAGTAGCAATCGTAACAGGTGGGGCAAAAGGAATTGGAAAAGCAATTACAGTAGCATTAGCACAAGAGGGAGCAAAAGTAGTTATTAACTATAACAGCAGTAAAGAAGCAGCTGAAAACTTAGTAAATGAACTAGGAAAAGAAGGGCATGACGTTTATGCAGTTCAAGCGGATGTTTCTAAAGTAGAAGATGCAAACCGACTTGTAGAAGAAGCTGTGAATCATTTTGGTAAAGTGGATATTCTTGTTAATAATGCTGGTATTACAAGAGATCGTACATTCAAAAAATTAAATCGTGAAGATTGGGAACGCGTAATTGACGTGAACTTAAGTAGTGTATTTAATACGACAAGTGCGGTACTTCCATACATATCGGAAGCAGAAGAAGGAAGAATCATTAGTATTTCTTCTATTATTGGTCAAGCTGGTGGATTTGGACAAACAAACTACTCAGCAGCAAAAGCAGGTATGCTAGGATTTACAAAATCATTAGCGTTAGAACTTGCAAAAACAAATGTAACTGTAAACGCAATTTGCCCAGGATTTATCGATACTGAAATGGTAGCAGAGGTACCAGAAGAAGTGCGTCAAAAAATCGTTGCGAAAATCCCGAAAAAACGTTTTGGACAAGCTGATGAAATTGCAAAAGGTGTAGTATACCTATGCCGTGACGGTGCGTATATCACTGGTCAGCAATTAAACATTAACGGTGGATTATACATGTAATGAAGTAAGAAAAAAGTGCATATCCATATCAGGAATGCACTTCTTTTTTTAGAAAGAAATCGACCGAAAAGGAGATAGAAAAATGACTACATTCGTAACAGAATGGGAAAAGCAATTGGAGTTGTACCCAGAAGAATATCGCAAAGCATATCGCCGTGTGAAAAGAGCGAGCGAAATTTTATTACGCGAACCAGAACCACAAGTTGGTTTAACACCGAAAGAGGTTATTTGGACGAAGAATAAAACGAAGCTTTATCGTTACATTCCAAAACAAGAAAAAACACAGAGAGTCCCAATCTTATTAATATATGCTCTTATTAATAAGCCATATATTATGGATTTAACTCCTGGAAATAGTTTAGTGGAATATTTAGTAGATCGTGGTTTTGATGTGTATATGCTTGATTGGGGCACATTTGGTTTAGAAGATAGTCATTTGAAATTTGATGATTTCGTGTTCGATTATATTGCAAAAGCAGTGAAAAAAGTAATGCGAACTGCAAAATCGGACGAGATTTCTTTACTTGGTTATTGCATGGGTGGAACGCTAACGTCTATTTATGCGGCACTTCATCCGCATATGCCAATTCGTAACTTAATTTTTATGACAAGTCCTTTCGATTTCTCTGAAACAGGATTATATGGTCCTTTATTAGATGAGAAATATTTCAATTTAGATAAGGCGGTTGATACATTCGGAAATATTCCGCCAGAAATGATTGATTTCGGAAATAAGATGTTAAAACCAATTACGAATTTTGTTGGTCCATACGTTGCTTTAGTTGATCGTTCAGAAAATGAGCGCTTCGTCGAAAGCTGGAAATTAGTTCAAAAGTGGGTTGGCGATGGCATTCCGTTCCCGGGTGAATCATACAGACAGTGGATTCGTGATTTTTATCAAAATAATAAATTGGTTAAAGGTGAACTCGTTATTCGTGGACAAAAGGTAGACCTTGCAAATATTAAGGCGAATGTCTTAAATATTTCCGGGAAACGTGATCATATCGCTCTGCCATGTCAAGTGGAAGCTTTACTAGATCATATTTCTAGCACAGATAAACAATATGTATGTTTACCAACAGGGCATATGTCTATCGTTTACGGTGGAACAGCTGTAAAACAAACATATCCGACGATTGGAAATTGGCTTGAAGAGCGTTCCAATTAAAAATAAAAAATCCAACTAGCGTTGTGTTAGTTGGATTTTTTTATGGAAAATAACAAAACATAGAAAGGAGAAATTTACATTTTAGGAGTATAATTATGAAGCTTATGACTGGTAAGTTGTTTTGGAATAGAGGAGTTTCTGTACCTTGTTATCCAACGTTAGAAAATGATATGATATGTGATGTGCTCGTAGTCGGAAGTGGCGAAGCGGGTGCTCATATAGCGTATTCATTAGCGAAGATAGGAATGCGTGTTACGCTCATTGAAAAAAGAGCAATTGCATGTGGTAGCACAGCTGCCAATACAGGTTTATTACAATTTCTTCATGATAAATCGTTAACCTCTCTTATTCATACATTTGGGAAAGTAAAAGGGGTACGAGCATATAGGCTTTGTTATGAAGCCCTTAGAACAATGGAGAAGGTTGTACCGACTCTCGATATTAATCCCCATTTTATTCCGCGAAATAGTTTGTATTATGCGAGTAGAGATGAGGATATTTCATTTTTACAAGAAGAATATAATACGTTACGCTATTATGAATTTCCGGTTGAATATTTTACAGAGTCTGATATTAAGAAACGTTATTCATTTGCAAAACAAGCAGCATTATATACAAGCGGTGACGCAGAAGTGAATCCATATTTGTTAGCACATAGTCTTTTGCATAAAGCAAAGCAAATGGGTGCTACTATATATGAATATACAGAGGCAATACATATTAAACGAATGCAAAATGATCTAATTTGTTACACGAAGACAGGAAATAAAATAGCAGCAAAGAATATTATTATGGCGACAGGTTATGAAGCGCTTTTTGGAAAGAAAGAAAAAAATACAATAGTAGAAACGTCTTATGCAGTTGTTACAAATAAGATAGATCAGTTCGAAGGTTGGCATGAGCAATCATTAATTTGGGAAACGGCACGGCCTTACCTATATTTTCGAACGTATCAAAACCGCATTATTGTAGGCGGGTTAGATGAGGTGCTGAAAATTCAAAATATCGGTGATTCGAAATTATTGCATAAGCGTGATATCCTTATTAATATTGTAAAAGAAATGTTCCCGCAATTTAATAATATACAGGCAGAGTACTATTGGGCAGCAGCATTTGGTGGTAGTCATGATGGTCTTCCTATTTTAAAAGAAGATAAAAAGATACATAATTTATATTACGCACTGCCATATGGGGGAAATGGAACTGTATACGGAATGGTATTTGCAAAACTATTTCAGCAGTTATTTACAAATAAAGAAAGTGATGATTTTTCTTTATTTAATCGATAGAAAAAAGGTAGCGAAGTGATGGAATGAGAGATATAAAAAAGTTTTTACAAAAATTACGTCCCGTACAACTTATTGTTTTGTTTTATTTATTAGCAGTAGTCGTATCGGTAATATTACTTAGTTTACCGTTTGTTACGAAGGCTGATGTGAAATGGACATTTATCGATGCCCTATTTACATCTGTTAGTGCGGTAAGTGTTACAGGACTTTCAGTTGTTACGATTTCAGATACGTTTACAACAGCAGGAATTATTGTATTAGCTCTAATTTTACAATTAGGCGGATTAGGCATCATGGCACTTGGCACATTCGTTTGGATTATAACGGGTAAAAAGATTGGTTTGCAGCGAAGAAGATTAATTATGGCAGACCATAATCAAGGAAATTTATCGGGTCTTGTAGAATTAATGCGTTCTATTTTAATTGTAATTATTTCGATAGAAATCATTGGAGCGATCCTGTTAGGTACAAGATTTTTACTGTACTTTCCGACTTGGCAAGAAGCTTATTTTCACGGTTTCTTTGCCGCTGTTAGTGCAACGACGAACGGTGGATTCGATTTAACAGGACAATCGCTAATCCCGTACAAAAAAGATTATATCGTTCAAATGATTCATATGTTACTCATTATTTTAGGAGCGATTGGCTTCCCTGTGTTAATGGAAGTGAAGCAATTTCTTAGTAAGAAGAGAGAACAACTTTTTCGTTTTTCGTTATTTACAAAATTGACGACAACAACATTTTTTGCACTTGTTGTTGTTGGAACCATCATGATTTTTTTACTAGAACGAAATCATTTTTTAGTAGGAAAGTCATGGCATGAAACGGTTTTCTATACGTTATTCCAATCTGTGACAACGCGAAGCGGTGGACTCGCTACAATGGATATACGTGAATTGTCACAACCAACGCTTTTGTTTATGAGTATATTAATGTTTATTGGAGCATCTCCAAGTTCGGTTGGGGGCGGGATACGTACGACAACATTTGCGGTTAGTATATTATCGTTATATACATTTGCAAGGGGCGGTAGAACGGTTCGAGTCTTTAAAAGACAGCTACATGAAGAGGATGTATTAAAAGCATCTGTCGTTATGACAATGGGAATATTATTATGTGCCACGGCACTATTTATTTTATCCATTACGGAAAATGTACCGCTTATGAGTTTGATTGTTGAAGTTTGTTCTGCTTTCGGGACGACAGGTTTATCGACAGGTATTACGCCAGATTTAACAACTGTTGGTAAACTTGTACTTATTGTACTCATGTTTATCGGACGCGTCGGTATTTTAACATTTATATTAGCTAGTGGTGGAAGAGAACAACCACCTCGCTATAAATATCCGAAAGAAAGAATTATTATTGGATAGCATGAAGCCATTCTACCTGCGTTAGGTAGAATGGTTTTTTTAATCGTTAATTCCGAATTGGGGATGCATAAAAGCGTCATTTTTATTATCAACTTCTTTTTTAAGTAATTCTTGATTTTCTTCTGCAATCCACCCGATATCATTTGTAGGATGGATCCATTCATCCCCAGCCATAATGGCAGGGTCTACCTCATCACTCCAATTGTTTAAGGGGCTGTTCTCGGAATTGTATTTACTGTCTCCAATTACAACATCATATTGATTTACAAAAGGTTGTTGCATCTTTTTTCCTGTTCCTTTAAAAGAAGGGAAGTTCATTTGATGAGGGAGCGTCTCGTCTAAAATTGGCGATTGGATTGTTTCTTTCTCTTTCAAAGTAATCGCTCCTTTTTGTAATGGTTTGTTCGTATGTAGTATTTCCATCTATAAGCTCTTATGTACTTGTTAACACTTGCCAGTAATAGTTATTTCAGATTGCTCCAAACTAGAGTAGAAAGTAATTTCTTGAAAGCAGGTGAACGTATTGGTAAAAAGAAAAGTGAAACAAAATGCGGCAATTAACAATAATAAAACTCCGAAAGAAAGCTTACCAGATGCAGAATTTGCATTAGAGTATGAAGGAGAAAACAGTGCAAAGTATGCAAATCGAAATTCAAAAAAAGGTAAACAAAAATGAGGCGTTTTTTACAAACGCCTCATTTTTTTGTGGGATTATAAAGGTTTTTTTAATTATTTGTAAATTTAATATTTTCTATTAGCAGAAAAATGTGAAAAAACATAGAAGTAGCAACGTATTACACAAAAACAAACAACAAACAAAAGATTAATGTTGGTTTAATACTGCTTTTACACTAATTGTTTATATTTGAGTTGTACATAAGATTTGTAAAAGGAGAGAGAGACAGTGAAAAAAACAATCTTTAAAGCTGTAGCAACTGGAATGGTATTTTCGTTATTAATGGGGTGTGGTGCAAAGAAAGAAGAAAGTGCTGGAGCAAAAGTGAAAGATGATAAATTATCTGGATCGTTAACTGTTTACACAGCGATTGAAGAAGAGCTTGTACCGATTTATCTTGATTCTTTCAAAAAGAAATACCCGGATGTGAAGTTGAACATTGTTCGTGATTCAACAGGAGTTATTACAGCGAAATTGCTAGCTGAAGGAAAAAATACACAAGCAGATGTTGTGTGGGGAACTGCGGCGTCTAGTCTATTAGCTTTAGAGAAAAAAGATATGTTAAAAGAATACTCTCCAAAAGGATCGGATCGTGTCCTTCCGCAATTTAAAGATGATAAGAAACCTGAAAAATGGGTAGGTAATACTGCGTTTATGACGGGGATTGCTGTAAATAAAGAAGAATTAAAGAAGAAAAATTTACCGATGCCAGAATCATATGAAGATTTAACGAAACCAGAATATAAAGGAACACTTGTTATGCCACATCCAGCTTCTTCTGGAACAGGATTTTTAACAGTTTCTGCATGGTTGCAAATTATGGGTGAAGATAAGGGCTGGGATTACATGAAAAAACTTCATGATAATATGGCATCTTATACGCATTCCGGTTCAAAACCAGCGAAATTAGCAGGTGCAGGTGAATATCCAGTTGGTGTGTCAATGGTTTATAGCGCTTTAAAAGAGAAACAAAAAGGTGCACCAGTTGAAGTTGTACTGCCGAAAGAAGGACTAGGCTGGGAAGTAGAAGCGAACGCACTTATTAAGAAAGAAAATGCGAAAAATGATAAATTAGCACAAGCGTTTTTAGACTGGGCAATTACAGATGATGTAATGAAGTTATACTTCGAGAAAAATGGATTTGCGACAATTAAAAATGACTATAAACTTCCAGATGGATTCCCGAAAGATGTGACAGAAAAGTTATACAAAAAGAATGACTTTAAATGGGCAGCAGAAAATCGCGACAAAATTTTAGAGCGTTGGGAAAAAGAGTTTGGTCAAAAAGCAGAACCGAAAAAGTAAGTGAGTGGGAGAGAGAAAAATGAGCGAATATTTATCAATTCAACACATTCAAAAACAGTTTGATGCATTTACAGCGTTAAAAGATATTTCTTTTACAGTGAAAAAAAATGAGTTTGTTTGTTTATTAGGCCCGAGTGGTTGTGGGAAAACGACGTTGCTTCGCATTTTAGCAGGGTTAGAAGAAGCGACAACAGGTAGTATAGCTGTGAATGGGAAAGATATTACAGCATTGCCGCCTGGTAAGCGGAATTTCGGAATGGTTTTTCAATCGTATGCATTATTTCCGAATTTAACGGCGCTTGAAAACATTGAATACGGCTTAAAGACAAAAAAATATGGAAAAGCAGAAGTAAAAGAGAAAGCGCTATTGGCGTTAGAACTTGTTGACTTACTGAATGTAAAAGATAAATATCCTGCTCAAATATCTGGTGGACAACAGCAGCGAGTAGCACTTGCACGTGCGCTCGCTCTGTCTCCCGATATTTTGTTACTAGATGAGCCGTTATCTGCTTTAGATGCAAAAGTGCGTGAAAAGTTGCGTAGAGAAATGCGTGATTTGCAAGAAAAAGTCGGAGTAACAACTATTATGGTAACGCATGATCAAGAAGAGGCATTAACGATGGCTGATAAAATTGTTGTAATGAATCATGCGGAAATTATGCAGATTGGAACACCAGAGGAGATTTACCAAAGACCAGCCAATCCGTTTGTGGCAGATTTTATTGGTTCTATTAATTTCTTTTCGAAAAATAATGAAGAACATGCAATTCGTCCTGAACATGTAACAGTTGTGCACAATAATGGTATGAAAACTGTTGTAGAAAGCATGGAATTCCGGGGGGCTGTATACCGGACGGAAGTGCGGGTCATAGAAGAGAAAACACACCTTTATAACGAGAAAATCGTAGTGGATATATTGGCATCAGAAGTAGAAGCAACTTCTATTAGGAAAGGAAAGCAAATTCAAATCTCTTTCTCAGAAAATCATATGTTGTCATATGGAAAGAAGGTCATTGTATAGATGGAGATGTTAGAAAATTATCAGGTAGAAAATACGAAAAAAAAGATTAAGAGACGTATCGGTAAAGAAGAGTGGATACAGAGACTAGTAATTATCGGTATGCTTCTTTCATTTCTTATCATACTTGTATTGCCTTTATTACAATTGTTTACACAAGCCTTTTACGATAAAGATGGAGCTTTCGTTGGTGTTGCGAATTTCAGTAAATATTTCACAACATCAACTTTAGTTCAATCATTACAAAATACGATATGGATTTCGGGCGCGACAACAATTATTTCCGTTACACTCGCTTTCATTTACGCATATGCGATCGCTCGTACGAATGTTTTTGGAAAGCACATATTTCAGTACGTAGCGTTATTACCATTATTCGCGCCAACGATGATGCACGGTATAGCACTTACATATTTATTTGGTAATCAAGGATTAATAACGAAAGGGATGTTTGGTTTATTTGAAGGAATCCAAATACCGTTATATGGACCGGTAGGAATTGTAATGGCTGAAGTTATGTATACATTTCCGCAAGCATTCCTTATTTTATTAATTGCTTTTCAAGGATCTGACTATCGTTTATATGAAGCTTCTAATATGTTAGGAGCGAGTAAAACAAAGCAGTTTCTTACTGTTACTTTACCTAGTGTAAAGTACGGATTAATTAGTGCAATGTTCGTTGTATTTACACTTAGTTTCACTGATTTTGGGGCGCCAAAAATTGTAGGAGGACAATATAATGTGCTTGCTACTGACGTATATAAACAAGTAATTGGACAGCAAAATATGCCAATGGGGGCAACTGTCGGAATGATTTTATTAATCCCAGCTATCTTTGCTTTTGCAGTTGATCGTATTACGCAAAGAAAACAGGCGAATTTTTTATCTTCAAAAGCAGTACCTTACAGAATAATAAATAATAAGAAAAGAGATGTTATTTCGTTCGTATATTGTAGCGTAATAACGCTTATGATTATTCTTTTATTCGTTGCAGTTGGTATTGCTGCAAGTGTAAAAGTATGGCCGTATAATATGAGTTTTACATTTGAGCATTTTAATTTTTCAAGTTTAACGGGAGATGGACTTGAAGCGTTTAAAAATAGTGTAATTGTTTCAGCGGTTACAGCGGTTATTGGGGCAATTTTAACATTTGTATTCGCGTATGCAATTGAGAAAATAGACCAGCTACAATTTTTCCGAAAAACAGGTTACTTTTTCTCTATCGTACCTTTAGCAATACCAGGTTTAGTACTTGGGTTAGGCTACGTTTTCTTCTTTAGTCAACCAACAATACAAATATTTGGACTTTCCGTAACGAACCCGTTTCATTCTCTATACGGAACAATTGCTGTGTTAGTACTAGTTAATATCATTCATTTTTATTCTGTAACATTTGTTACGGCAACGACAGCTTTAAAGAAATTAGATCGAGAGTTTGAACTAGTTTCACAGTCAATGGGGATCCCGTTTTATAAAACATTCTTTCGAGTTACGGTACCGATGTGTCTACCAGCCATTTTAGAAATGGTAATGTACTATTTCGTAAATTCCATGGTGACTGTCTCGGCAGTTGTATTCCTATACGCAGCTGATTTTAAACTAGCTGCTGTGTCAATTGTAAATATGGATGATGCAGGAAATGTGGCACCAGCAGCTGCGATGAGTGTACTTGTTGTTGTTACTAATATTGTAGTAAGAGTTGTATATGAATGGGGAACGAAAGCACTTCGTAACCGAACGTCAAAATGGCAACAAAGATAAAGTGAAACTTTAATCAGTGGGGGGGCATCCCCCGCTGATTAATAGTTGAACCAATCGGAATTTTAAGGCAGCATGATTCCCGCCTAACTTCTTTGCGAGGGGGAGTCTTACTGCCTGGCGAACAGCGAGATAAATAAGAAGGGTGATGGATAGAATGAAAATAGAAGCAGTTATTTTTGATTGGGCAGGTACGACAGTTGATTACGGATGTTTTGCACCACTGGAAGTATTCATGAAAATTTTTCATAAACGTGGTGTTGAAGTTACAGCAGAAGAAGCACGTAAGCCAATGGGATTATTAAAAATAGATCATGTAAGAGCACTAACAGAAATGCCTCGTATTGCGAATGAGTGGAAGCGTGTTTTCGGACAATTACCAACAGAAGCAGACATTCATGAGATGTATAAAGAATTTGAAGAAATTCTCTTTGCTATTCTGCTAAACTATGCCACGCCAATTGATGGGATAAGAGAAGTGATGGCTTCATTACGTAAAAGAGGCATTAAAATTGGCTCAACAACTGGCTATACGAGAGAAATGATGGATATTGTTGCAAAAGAAGCAAAATTACAAGGGTATAAACCTGATTTTCTTGTGACGCCAGATGATGTTCCAGCAGGTCGTCCGTACCCGTGGATGTGCTATAAAAATGCGATGGAACTTGGTGTGTATCCGATGAATCATATGATAAAAGTGGGAGACACGGTGTCAGATATGAACGAGGGCAGAAATGCTGGGATGTGGACTGTTGGCGTAATTCTCGGTAGTAGCGAGCTCGGCTTAAGCGAGTGGGAAGTTGAAACTATGGATCCGGTAGAACTTCATGAAAAGATGGAAATAGTTCGTAATCGTTTCGTTGAAAACGGAGCTCATTTTACGATTGAAACGATGCAAGAACTCGAGAACGTAATTGAACATATCGAGAAACAAGAACTTATTATTTCATAAAAGGGGCAAAGGATCATGAATGGAAATCACTACTTATTATTAACGCCAGGACCATTGACGACAACAAAAACGGTAAAAGAAGTTATGCTATACGATTGGTGTACATGGGATGTTGAATATAACACAATGGTGCAAGATGTAAGAGCTAAACTTGTATCGTTAGCAACGAAAGAAGAAGAGAAATATACAACGGTTTTAATGCAAGGAAGCGGTACGTTTTCAGTTGAAGCAGTGATTGGTTCTGTCGTTCCTAAAAATGGAAAGCTTCTTGTTTGTACAAATGGTGCATACGGTAAGAGGATTGTGCAAATGGCAGAGATGTTACATATAAATGTGGTCGTGAGCCAAACAGAAGAGTGGGAACCTACTAATATTGCAGAAGTAGAAAAGTTATTGCAAGAAGATAAAGAGATTACTCATATTGCAGTAGTTCATTGTGAAACAACTACAGGTATTATTAATCCAATTGTAGATGTATGTAAATTAGGAAAGCGATACGAGAAGGTTACAATTGTTGATGCAATGAGTAGTTTCGGCGGGATTGAAATAGACATTGCTGATTTGCAAATTGATTTTTTAATTAGTAGTGCGAATAAATGTATTCAAGGTGTTCCTGGATTTGGTTTTGTTATCGCAAATCGTGATGAATTACTAAAGTGTAAAGGGCAAGCACGCTCTTTATCTCTTGATTTATATGATCAATGGGAAACGATGGAAGAGCAAAATGGGAAATGGCGTTTTACTTCACCTACGCATGTTGTACACGCTTTTTATCAAGCCTTGCTTGAACTAGAAAAAGAGGGCGGAGTAAGAGCACGTTGCAATCGATATTATAACAATCAAAAATTATTGGTCAACAGAATGAAAGAAATTGGATTTAAGTCATTAGTAGATGAAAAATATCAATCTCCTATTATTACATCGTTTATTTACCCACAGGGATTTGAATTTCAGGAGTTATATAACGAGTTAAAGAAGTATGGATTTGTAATTTATCCAGGGAAAATTTCGAAAGTAGATACGTTCCGTATTGGAAATATCGGTGATGTACATGAGGAAGATATAAATCGTTTAGTTGATAGTATCGCCAAAGGAGTTGTTATAGGTTGAAAGTATTTTGCTTAGGTGGAGCAGGTAAAATTTGTCGTGAAGCGATTTTGGATTTAGTTCAATTTTCATCTTTTGAGACGATTACAGTAGCCGATTTTAACGAAGAAGAAGGCCGTAAAGTAGTAGAATGGCTCAACGATCCTCGTGTTGATTTTGTGAAAGTCGATGTGACAAATCATGAGGATACAGTTGCAAAAATGAAAGGCTATGACATTGTAATGGATGGTACGACGATAAAGTTAAATGGATTGTCTACTCGTTGTATTGCGGAAGCTGGGTGTCACGGTGTGAATTTGAATGGATTTGGTGAAGAAAATGCATCACATGCTATATTTGTTCAAAATGAAAAAACATGTTTACCCGGATTTGGTATGACACCAGGTGTAACGCAAATGATGGCCATGCATGCAGCAAAGCAGCTAGATACTGTAGAGTCTGTTCGTGTAAGTCACGGTTCGTATCGTCCAATTGCTTTTTCTGCATCAATTACAGAAACAACGACATATGAATATGATCCAAATTTACCATCGCGTACAGTATATGAAGATGGTAAGTTTAAGCAAGTACCTCCTTTTGCGCGACCAAGAGAAATTGAATTGCCAGCGCCTTATGGTAAAACAATGCAGTATATCATTCCGCATTCTGAAACGATTACGTTAGCAAAGGCACTAGAAAATAAAGGTGTCAAACTGATAGAGACGAGAGGAACTTGGCCAAAGAAAAATATGCAGCTCGTACGTGCTTTATATGATTACGGCATATTGCGTAATGATCAAATTGAAATAAACGGGAAAGAAATTGGCATTATGGATTGTATTTCGCAGTATTTATTACAATCGAAAGAAGGTCAAGAGACGGAAGTATACGGTTATGCACTTCATGTAGAAGTAGTAGGTATGAAAAACAATGAGAAACAGAGACATGTATTATATCATACACATCCGTTATCTGATGGATCTATTGTAGGATGGGAAAATTTAAGAGCTTATACGAGAAACGTCGGTATTCCATTTGGAATTGCTACCGAGTTAATTGCAAATGGGAATGTAAATAAAATGGGTGTTGTTACGCCTGAAGAAGCTTTCGAAAATCCACAACTTGTTTTTGATGAACTAGAAAAGCGCGGCATTTATATTCATGAAGAGGTTTTCACTGAAAAAGAAAATTATAATTTTGTATAAGCAAGGAACTTTATGAGGTAGATACAAATGGGGTGAAGCTATGTCTGTAGTAGGAGAAGAAAGAAAGCGGACTATTCTTGAAAAAGTAGAGTTTAAAGGAAAAGTAAAGGTTTCAGAATTAGCGAGAGAATTCGCTGTATCAACAGAAACAATTCGTCGATATTTAGAAGAGTTAGATCGTGAAAAAAAGTTGAAGAAAGTGTATGGTGGAGCTGTTCAACTTCCAGGTGCCGGGATAGAGGCGCCGATGTTAGAAAGAGAAATGCTACATATAGAAGAGAAGAAAAGAATTGGTTATAAAGCAGCAACATTTGTAGAAGATGGTGATGTCATTGCAATTGATGACGGAAGTACACCACTTCAGATGGTTCCATATCTTGTTCATCGAAAAAATTTAACGATTGTTACGAGTTCTTTTCCAGTAGCGACACAATTAATCTCTTCTATTAATAAAAAGATGTTTCACGGTGAAGTTTTATTTATTGGTGGAAAAGTATCCCCAAAGCATTCGCGTGTATCAGGATCTATTTCTCAGCAAGTGATTCATCAATTTCATTTTCATAAAGCGTTTGTTTCGATTGATGGGTTATTACCTAGTTTTGGCGTTTCCAGTTTTGAATTAGAAAAAGCAAAACTGTCGGAAGCGATGATGAAATTAGCTGAGAAAACATATATTTTATGCGACCATACAAAAGTAGGTGTAAAAGGGAATTATAGAATAGCAGGATTTTCTCGTATTCAACATGTTATTTGTGATAAGAAAATGCCATATAGTTTTGAAGAAAAAGTTAAGAAGCATAATATTCAATGGACAGTGTGTTAAATAAAGTGAAAGCAGTAATGAAATAAAAGGTTTGCATTCATGCAAAAAGTGGACACATTTTCTCATTTCCTTCATATAATTTACCAATATAAAAAAGTTGGCTGAAGGAAAGAAGGGAGAATATGTCAGAGCGCATATATAATAAACTTGTATTGTATGCAAATATTTTACAAAAAATTGGTTTTATTAATGAGAAAGAAAAAAGTGAAATTCTTCATACGATAGGTAAAAAATCCCTTTGAATAAAGGGATTTTTATTGTGTATCGCTAGAAACATATTTTACATGTAATATTGCAGTTATCAATATAAGGGAATTTTATTTTGAAAAAATTATATTAAGGCGCTAGTAGTAGTAACATTAGGCGACAAAGAAACAGAGAAAGCAGATGATAACTCTAATTCATGCCATACGGAAACAAAGAATCAAGTAGATAGCCAAAATATGATAACAGATAAATAATTAAGAGAATTTGTTAATAAAAAAGTATGTAATAGAAAAGATTTAAATACACCAATTACGAAAGAAGAGTTATTGCAAGTAAAGGACTTGTTTTTAAATACGAATGAGATTATTGATTATCGTACATTGAAATATATGCCGCATTTTAAATTTTTAACAGTTGCGAATGCGAAGATAAAAGATCCGTCATTCTTTACGAACTTAAAGCAAATGAGAAAAATACGTTATTCTTTCATTAGAAGAATAACGTATTTTTTATTGTAAAATGAAGTAGGACATGGACGGCGGGATTGGTATGTGAGTAGCCTATTTTTACGAGGAGCGTTGAAATCATATTGACAAAAAAGCATTCTCATGTGATAATTCAATTAAATTTTTAGAATAATCAAAAAATATTCCTTTTACATAGAAAGGATTCGAACATTATATAAATATTACGACGGGGGTGACGAAATGTTATTTTTTCTGAAGAAATGGAATGAATTAAAAGATGTGAAATCTGAATTGGCACTTCGTGATTGGTTTTATGGTACAAAAATTAGTTTATCGTTATGTACGTCAAAAGAGCCATTAACATTTTTAGTGAATGTCGAGGGAAGAGATAAAGGATTGTTTTCAGAAGAGGATTTTATTGTTGTCAATTGCATGTGTGAGCCAGTGTTTGAAAACGAGGAAAAACCAGCGGTAGAGTCATTTATGCATGCGGATATTTATAAAAAAAGCAGTGCGGAATGTATTTTACAAGTACAGACTGTAGATAGCCATTTAATATCAGAGTTATACGGAGAAGAAAGAGAAGTAACATTCGATAAACGTAGCGTGGAACGTGTTTTTGGAAAAGAAGGTATAACAGAAATGACAATTCCAATTGTAGAAGATGAAAAGAAATTTGCTGATTTGTTAGAAAGTAATGTTCCGAATTTTATTGAAGGTGGAGGAGTAGTTCTCGTTCATAATTACGGCATGATTGTGTGGGGGAAAACGCCAGAAGAAGCGAAAAAATGGCTAGAGGGTATAGAATATTTAATGAACTATCATGTAAAGTTGTTAATGATAAAAGGTGCGAAGAGCTCTGTTATATAAAAATGTTTGCGATGTCGTTACAATTCCATAAATAAATGAAAGCGTTTTAAAAATAATTTTACTCATAAAATATAGGTCTCCTTATTATATATAGATTACATGTTGACATGTAAGGAGGAACATATTTTGCGAGTTAAATATCATTTTCTGCCAAAACAGCAGGTGACTTATTGCAAGATAAATGATACTGGTGAAAAAGCATTACAAATTATGAATGAAACGGGATTTCGAGCAATCCCTGTATTAGCAGAAGATGAGAAGCTATTCATGGGGATTATTTATAAAGTAGATTTATTAGAAAAGAAGTGTAATAGCGGATTAGAGCATGTAAGTGCAGGAGATATGTTAGAAAATTCCTCTGCATTTATTTTTGAAAAGGATTCTTTCTTCAGAGCTTTTTATGTGATTCGTCGTCTCCCATTTTTAGCGGTGCTAAATGATTATAATGAATTTGTTGGTATCTTAACACATTCCAATGTATTTGATGTTATTGAAGACTCATTCGGTATGCGGACGGGTGGTTATATATTAACAATTGCAACACAAGATTGTAAGGGAACGATTAAAGAGCTTGGGACATTGTTAAAAGCATATAATATCGGTGGGTTGTTTACGCTAGATAACGGTGATCAATATATTCGCCGTATTATCGTAAATATATCAGATGAGTTAGATGAAAAAAGATTAAAGAAATTAATCGAAAAAATAGAAAAAAAAGGATTCAGAGTGAGTCATGTAGATTATATTTAAGTGAAAAGGAAAGGTACCAATCTGCTATATGTAGAGTGGTACCTTTTTTTTCGTGTAAGTGATGAATTGTCTCCCACTATTTTTGGGAGCACCGCCGCCCGTAAACGCCCGATTGGTGAGGGCTAATAATTAGTGGTGAATGCCCCGCTAATTAAAGTTTCACTTTATTTTGAAACAGCAGGTGGAGATAATGCTAAATCAGACAAAAAAATAAAGTCTGCATGCTCGCGAATTTTGGGAATAGAGGTTTCTATAACACGTGATGTAATTTCACCTGGAGGCCCAACGTGTCCGATAGCTACCATAATTGGTTTTTCTTGAATTTTTTTGATAAGTAATTGAGCTTGTTTTGAAATATGTCCTGCTGTATAAACATCATCAAAAAATAGTTGGTTTTCAATAATAGGCACCCCTAATTCTTTTCCGATTTGTGGGACGACACTATTAGGGTTTGTTTTGCTATCTAAATAAAATAAACCGTGTTTTTTACAAGCTGTAAGTATAAGACGTACAATTCTTTCGTCAGCTGTTACTTTTGATCCCATATGATTGTTCATTCCAATTGCATGCGGTACTTCTTTAATCGCTTGTTCGAGTCGGTTGTTTATTTCTTCATCGCTTAAATCAGTTGTAAGTGCTTTTGGTCCAAGCCATTCTTTTTTACCTTTAATAGGTTCCATTGGCATATGTATAATAACTTCATGGCCTTTTTTATGGGCTGCTATTGCATCTTCTTTTGTAGAAGGAAGGAAAGGCATAACAGCAACAGTCAGTGGAATGGGAAGTGATAACATTTTATCAGTTCCCTTCATATTATTTCCGAAGTCGTCAATGACAATAGCTACTTTATTTGTATGGGCATTGGCTTGAATCGGAAACAAGAAGGATGGTAAGAACATAGTAAAAATGAGCAATGCAATCGTATATTTGTGCATATAAATATTTCCTTTCTATTTTATCCCGCTATTTGCGGGCAGTAAGATTCCCACCTCAAAATTCGGCTGGAGCAAAGAAGTTAGGGGGGAGATCCACTGCTCGTAAACGCACGATTGGTGAGTGCTAATAATCAGTGGGGGATGAACCCCCCCACTGATTAAAGTTTCACTTTATCAATCATTATTATGTTTTGCGTTTTTATATAAATTAAACAAAAAATGTCGAAGAAAAGTATATGTTAAATAGAGAAACCGCTATTTAATTGGTATTTGTAAAAAAAGAAGATGAAAAAAATGTCTATTATTGCGAATGTATTTACAAAGATAGAATAATTTGTAATAATTCTCAAAGTGAGGGTAAAGATTTGTAAATTACAGGGAGAAAATGTTTAATTTTCTGATTCTTCAAATTTGAATATGATTAAGCAGGTAAAAGGTCAATAATGAAGTTGAGAGCATGGAAGAATAATAAGGGGGATATGGATGTTTACTGTAAAAAGGAAGTACACATTAGAAAAGCTTTCACGTGATATTCATATGAAGCGTGAAGAAATGATTCAACTAGGATTAACAAGCGGGTTAACTAGTAGGGAAACAATTCAAGTTAGTCAAGAATTGGACAAGCTTATTTTACAATACCAGCGCTATAAAGAAAAACAAACAACAAAATGGTTTTCCATTATAAAGGTACCTATTTTCCAAATCGGATATGAAGGAAAATCGAATAATTTTTGGCGAATGCTTGTGGCGGGTTTTATGAAATAAGTATAATTACCCTTTTGTGATAAGGATAATTATACTGTATGTAACGGTATCTCGATATGAACTGTCGTTCCTTCGTTTTCTTTACTGTCAATAAAAATATGCCCATCGTACATCTCTACAATTCGTTTACATATGACAAGTCCAAGACCTGTTCCAGTATCTTTATTAGTAAAGAACGGATGAAAGAGGTGTTTTTGAATATGTTTTGGAATACCTTTTCCAGTATCAATAATTTGCAATTGTGCGTGTGTTTCATTGTCTGTTACGACAATGGTTAGTGTGTCACTAGAAGTCATGGCTTCAATTGCATTTTTTGTAATGTTTAAAACCACTTGTTTCATATGGTCTTTTGAGCAACGGATATGAACAGGATGGTCTGGCAAATGTAGATGGAATACAATGTTATGTAGATTCGCCTCAGATTGAATAATCAATGCTACCTCATTTAGAATAGTTCTCACATCATATGTTTGTTCAATGATAGCAGTTGGCTTTCCAAGAATAAGGAATTCACTTACAATTTCATTAATTCTCTCTATTTCTTGTTCGATGATGGAAAAGTAAAACTGATCCTGTTCATCTTTATATTTTTCTTTTAATAGCGCAACGAGTCCTTTAATTCCCGTAAGAGGATTGCGGATTTCGTGGGCTGTACTCGCTGCAAAAGTTCCAACCAATTCAATTTTTTGCAGTTCATTTTGTTGTCTTTCCAGTTTTGTTTGCCGTTTTAATAACATATATTGAGCGAGTAAAAATAAGATAGACATTAAAAATAAAGTAGCTATACATTCTATTGCAACCCATTGGTATAAAGTTTGCTTGTGGATAGGTAATGGAGAAACAGAGACCTTCCAATTTAACCTTTGGAGTGGGGTAGTGAGCATATTAGAATGCGCATCGCTTGTTTCATTATTGTCATCAGTTAGAAAAACTACATCATGTTTATCAGTTACTTCGAAATGGTATTGTGGTTTAATAGCATTTAAAGAAGATGAAATGTAGTCAAAGCGTAAACTTGCTAACAATAAGCCTGAGAGTTCCTTCTGTTTGTTAAATATTGGGGAAGCGATTATAATAGCTTGATGTCCAAGGACGCGATCTGTAATGACGGATGATACAGTTGTTTTCTTAGTTTGTAATGCGTCTTGAATATACTTGCGGTCTGAGACGTCTACAGGTCTTGATTCGCTTTCTGATGCGATGGTAATGATTCCTTCTGGTGTAACGTAATATAGACCAGAAAAGCGCGCATCGTTTCCATCTGTATCATGCACAATTTGTTTAATCCCATTTATGTTACCAGTTTCGGTACCTACGACTTTTGCAAGCATTTCTAAGGCAGAAATTGCTTCACCAAGGTGATGATCTAAATAGTCTCTATATAAAAAGAGAACCGTATGAGCAGATGTTTTGTTTTCCTGCTTCATTTTATACGTATGATAGGAATAAAATGTAGCACCAATCACTATCGTTGGTAGGATAACAAGCAATATATATAAAACTATGCTTTGGAATTTGACTTTCAAATGTGGTACTCCTTCTTTTTTTATTATCATTATATATAAACTATGTTAAAATTGTCATGTTTTTATTCAAGAATCATTCGTAATATATTAGGGGAGAAGAAATGGATGAGTGAATGCTCATTCGGAACTCACATGAAGTATTAAGCTGTATTTTCTTTTTATTGCTGAGAATTTAAGTGAAGGGTTGAAAGTTGTATGACATCAAATAATGAACGAGAAGATATTTCTCAATCTTTAAAAGTATTTATTGCATTATCTCGTGTACACCGTTCTGTTATGGATACTACAAATAAATCTATACAAAGTAACGGGTTAAATCCAACTGAATTTGCTGTATTAGAACTGCTATATCATAAAGGTGGTCAACCACTTCAGCAAATTGGTGAGCGTATTTTAATAGCTAGTGGCAGCATTACATATGTTGTAGATAAGTTGGAAAAAAAGGGATTAGTAAAGAGAATCCCATGTCCGAATGACAGACGTGTTATTTATGCGCAATTAACGGAGTCTGGGGAGAGCTTCATTGCTTCTATTTTTCCAGGGCATGAGCAAGTTATACATCAGTCTTTTGAAATGTTAACGAAGGATGAAAAGGATGAATTACTTGATCTGTTGAAAAAAATTGGAAAGTATGAAAAGTGATACTATGTTCCAAAGGAGCTTTGGATAAAAAAATCCAAGGCTTTTTTGCATATAAGTAAGATGGCAGCTGCCGAATTTTGTTGAAAACTAAGAGGGAATTTGGGAATAAGTATTGAATTATAGTAAAGGTATACATAATGGAGAGGAGGCTCGTTCATGTCATTTAAAGACTATGAATATAAACGGCCAAATATTGAAGAATTAAAAGAGAAATTTACCGTTGCTTTAGAGAAATTTGATAACACAAAAACTGTAGAAGAACAAAAACAAGTTATCAATTCAATTAATGAAATTCGTAATAATTTTGGTACAATGGGGAATCTTTGTTACATTCGTCATTCTGTTGATACGACAGATGCTTTTTATAAGGAGGAGCAAGATTTCTTTGATGAATACTCTCCAGTTGTACAAGGATATGGAACAAAATATTATAAGGCGTTAATTAGTTCTCCATTTCGTGAAGAATTAGAAGCCTATTACGGAAAGCAATTATTCGCTCTAGCAGAATGTGATTTAAAAACATATTCAGATGAAATCGTGAAAGATTTACAATTAGAGAATAAATTGTCTTCACAATATACACAGTTGTTAGCATCTGCAAAAATTGACTTTGCAGGAGAAGAAAGAACATTGTCGCAACTGATTCCATTTATGCAAGGAAAAGAAAGAAGTGAACGTAAATCAGCAAGTGAAGCATACTACGGATTTTTAGCTGGAAATGAGGAAGAACTAGATCGTATTTATGATGAGCTTGTTAAAGTAAGAACGAAAATTGCGAAATCTTTAGGTTTCAAAAACTTTGTTGAACTAGGATATGCAAGAATGTATCGTACAGATTACAATGCGGAGATGGTTGCGAATTATCGTCAGCAAGTACTTGATTATATCGTTCCAGTTACAACGGAATTAAGAAAGAGACAAAAAGCACGTATCGGTGTAGAAAAGCTAGCATATTACGATGAAAACTTTGAATTTGCTACAGGTAATCCAACTCCAAAAGGAGATGCAGATTGGATTATTAATCATGGGAAAACGATGTATAAAGAGTTATCAGCTGAAACAGATGAATTTTTCAATTTCATGTTAGATAATGATTTATTAGACTTAGTTGCGAAAAAAGGAAAAGCTGGTGGCGGATATTGTACATATATCGAAAATTATAAAGCGCCATTTATTTTCTCAAACTTCAATGGAACATCTGGTGACATTGATGTATTAACACATGAAGCTGGTCATGCTTTCCAAGTATATGAAAGTCGTAAATTTGAAATTCCAGAATATAATTGGCCAACATATGAAGCGTGTGAGATTCATTCTATGAGTATGGAATTCTTTACATGGCCATGGATGAAACTATTCTTTGAAGAAGATGCAGATAAATATTATTTCTCACACTTAAGTTCAGCACTTCTATTTTTACCATATGGTGTATCTGTCGACGAATACCAACATTATGTATATGAAAATCCAGAAGCATCACCAGCAGAGCGTAAGACAGCATGGCGTAACATAGAGAAGAAATATTTACCGCATCGTGATTATGAAGATAATGATTATTTAGAGCGCGGTGGCTTCTGGCAACGTCAGGGACATATTTATAGCTCGCCGTTCTACTATATTGACTACACGTTAGCTCAAATTTGTGCACTGCAATTTTGGAAGCGTGCAAGAGATAATAGACAAGAGGCATGGGAAGATTATGTGAACCTTTGCCAACAAGGTGGAAGTAAATCATTCTTAGAATTAGTAGAAGTGGCAAATTTAACATCACCATTTGCTGAAGGTTGTGTGAAAAGTGTCATTACAGAAATTGAAGCATGGTTACATGCAATTGACGACACAAAATTGTAAAAAACATGCGCTTTTTTTCACATGTTTAACATCGACATAATGGGAAAATGATGAGATAATAAAAGAAAATTCAGAATACTAAAGAGGTGTTTCTAATAAGGAGCACCTCTTTTCACCAACAAAAAGGGGGGAAAGAAGTATGCTTCAATCTAATATGGATGTGAGTTTAGAAAGTTTGGTGAACTCATTGCAGTCTACCCGAAGCACGCTATTATCAGAAATTGAAATGTTAAATGATACAGAAGTGAATGTAAAGCCACGCCGTGATAAATGGAGTATTATTCAAATTTTACATCACTTACATTTAGTTGAACAATCTGTAACATCTGCCCTTGTATATGCTCTACACAAAAATGAAAGAAATGCGACTCCATTTAAAGACCTCCAACTTACGCTTGATCGCACACATAAAAGAGAAGCTCCTCAGCAAATGCAACCAACAGAAACTTTAATGAAAAAACAGCAAGGAATTCAATTGCTAGAACATTCACGACAAGAACTATTACATGCGCTTCATAGTATCATAGATGAAAAAGAATTAGTTGAAAATGGATTAAAGCATCCTGTTTTTAATGATTTGAATTTGTATCAGTGGGTTCAATTTCTTGATTTACATGAACAAAGACATCTTACACAGTTAAAAGAGGCGAAATACGCAATTTTGCAGCGATAAAGTGGAAGAAGTGGGAAACCACTTCTTTTTTGATACATGCATAGTTTTCTTTCTTACTTTGGAATACTACATGGAGAAAGAAAAGAAGGAGTTGAAAAGTATGTCCAAGAAAAAGAGAGAAGAAGAGCGTGCTTGGAAAGCACGTAAAGAGAATCAAAAACCACATGGAAAAGTGAAAGCTTTTGCTGAATTAGTTGAAGGAACAGAAAAAACGTGATGATTATTTCATCACGTTTTTTGTATGAGTGGAAAGGTTAATAAGAAGGTTGTACCGATTCCTTTTTCACTTATAATATCAATTTTTCCATTCATAGCTTGAACAACACTGAATACAACCATCATTCCAAGACCAGTCCCTTTTTCTTTCGTTGAATAGAAAGGAGAACCGAGGCGTTTCACCTGCTCTTGATCCATGCCAACTCCTGTATCTTTTATATATAGCTGGATATGCTTATGATCAGGAACTAATGTGAAATAAAGATCGCCGCCTTTTGGCATAGCTTCAATGCAGTTTTTTAAAATATTTAATAAGCATTGGTTTAGTTTTTGCTTCTCTCCAGCGATAAAGAAAGAAGTACTTTGCTTTATGTAATGAGTACGGACATTTGTTAAATTGGCAAGTGGTGTAATTAAAGATAGTGCATGCAGTAATTCTTCCTCGAGTTGTAGTGTTTGTTCTTTTTCAATACTCGGTTTTGCAAAGGTTAAATAGTCTGTGAGAACATGATTTGCTTGCTCGATACCATTAATGGCTATATCGATATATAATTTCCGTTCTTGCTCGGTACATGTATCAGACTGCAATAGTTGTAAAAATCCTTTCGTTGAAGTTAAAGGATTGCGAATTTCGTGCGAGATGGAAGCTGCCATTTCACCAATTAAATGAAATTTCTCAGCGTTCATAAGTTCATTTTGGAGACGAACTTGAGTTTGTAATATGTGTAGTAAATATAAAATAAGGATCGTACCAAGCATCGTACATAACTCATACACAATAATATGGGGTATATAATCTACCTTATTTGTAACTTCTGAAAGGAAGAAGGGTATCCAGCTAAATCCATATGTGAGACTGTAAATAATTGCAAGTGCTATTTTTATACGATTAGAAGTTCGATTGAAAAATTTGTACGTTAATAGTAGAACAATAAATAGAACAATAGAAGCGATAAGAGATGGGAAAACACCTATTCCTCCTAATAAGAAGCGATATATGTTTAATACAGCTAAAATAGAACCACCAGCAATAGGTCCTCCTGTCAATGTACCGACAATTAATACGATATGACGCATATCAAATTGAAAACCATTATTTGTTTTTGCTGCAAAAGTGATACATAGTATTGTAGCGAGGCAACACAGCACAATAAATATAGCTGAATTTAATTTAGGAGACCGTTTCCCTTTTTGATTCCAAAATAAGTGATAAATAAGCATTGTAACGAGAATAGATAAAATATTTAAAAAGAGGTAAATAATAAAGTGTTTCAGTGGGATGCCTCCTCTCTCCGAATAGTAAACTAATCATACTATAAAATGAAAGAAATGGAATATAAAATAGCGGAAAAATCAGAAATTTTTTCTGGTAGTATACAATATGTTACAATATGTTTTGTCAATGAAAGAAGAAATTCCATGCACCGCATGGGAGAGGTTCGCGAACTCCCTCTATAAAAAACTATGGAAACAACAATATCCTTAGGTATTGTTTTGTTTTTTTATTGTGACAGTTCAAGAACGTTCTTTCTTCTTATTCGTAGTAGAGAAGGAGAATGAGTGAAATGAAAAAAGAAAAAGCAGTTGTTGTTTTTAGTGGTGGACAAGATAGTACAACATGTTTATTTTGGGCAATAGAGCAGTTTGCAGAAGTAGAAGCTGTAACGTTTAATTACAATCAACGTCATAAATTAGAAATTGATTGTGCAGTGGAAATTGCGAAAGAGCTAGGAATTAAACATACGGTACTAGATATGAGTCTATTAAATCAACTTGCTCCAAATGCGTTAACGAGAACGGATATGGAGATTACACATGAAGAAGGTGAATTGCCATCGACATTTGTAGATGGACGAAATTTACTATTCTTATCATTTGCTGCTGTATTAGCAAAACAAGTTGAGGCACGTCATATTGTAACGGGTGTATGTGAAACTGATTTTAGTGGTTACCCAGATTGCCGTGACGTGTTTGTGAAATCGTTAAACGTTACATTAAATTTATCTATGGATTATCCATTTGTCATTCATACACCACTTATGTGGATTGATAAAGCAGACACGTGGAAATTATCTGATGAACTTGGCGCATTCGAGTTTGTTAGAGAAAAAACATTAACATGTTATAACGGAATCATTGGTGATGGTTGCGGTGAATGTCCAGCATGTCAACTTCGTAAAGCAGGATTAGATACGTACTTACAAGAACGCGAAGGAGCGAACAACTAATGGATAATTTCTTTGGATTTCGCATCGTAGAAAATTTGCAAAAAATGGACAAGGATATTCAACGTAAACAACTCAAATATCATAATAAAAGAGTAATGGTCAGCAAGGAATTTACATTTGATGCAGCACACCATTTACACTGTTATGAAGGGAAATGTAAAAACTTACATGGTCACACATATAAAGTTGTATTTGGGATTAGTGGATATGTAAATGAAATAGGCCTTGCAATTGATTTTGGAGATATAAAAGAAATTTGGAAAAACGAAATTGAAATATATTTAGATCATCGTTATTTAAACGAAACATTACCAGCGATGAATACGACTGCTGAGAATATGGTCGTTTGGATTTATGAAAAGATGGCAGAAGCATTAACGAAAGATAATCGTGTGAACGAATATAAAGGAGCTCGTGTTGAATTTGTTCGTCTATTTGAGACGCCAACTAGTTATGCGGAAGTAAGACGGGAGTGGATGCTCGATGAGTAAAATCCCTGTCTTAGAAATATTCGGTCCGACTATTCAAGGAGAAGGCATGGTTGTCGGGCAAAAGACTATGTTTATTCGAACTGCTGGCTGTGACTATAGCTGTTCTTGGTGTGATTCTGCTTTTACATGGGATGGATCGGCAAAAGATCAAATTAGACAAATGCCAGCGGAAGACATTTGGAATGAGCTTGTTGAAATTGGAGGAGAAAATTTCTCTCATGTTACGATTTCGGGTGGGAATCCTGTTTTATTGAAAAATATTGAGTCGCTTCTTTCTATATTAAAAGAGAATGGGATGCGAACGGCGATAGAAACACAAGGGAGTAAATGGCAAGATTGGTTACTTCAAATTGATGAGATAACCATTTCGCCAAAACCACCAAGTTCGGGAATGAAAACAGATTATCAAAAGTTAGATGCTGTAATTCAGAAACTAGCAGGAAAAGATATTAGCTTAAAAGTAGTAGTATTCGATGATCGCGACTTTGAATATGCAGTTAAGATGCACGAACGTTATCCATCTGTACCATTTTTCTTACAAGTAGGGAACGATGATACGAAAACAGTGGATGATGCAATGCTTATTAAAAAATTATTAGATAAGTATGAGTGGCTTATTGAAAAAGCTGTTAATTGTAAAGAAATGAATGATGCGAAAGTATTGCCGCAGCTTCATGCGTTAGTATGGGGAAATAAACGAGGCGTATAAAGAGAAGGGATGTTTAAAATGGCAGGAAGATTAGATGAAGATTTAAAAGATGTAACATTATTAGGAAATCAAAATACAAAATATTTATTTGAATATAGCCCAGAAATTTTAGAGGTATTTGATAATAACCATCCAAACCGTGATTACTTTGTAAAATTCAATTGTCCTGAATTTACAAGCTTATGTCCGAAAACAGGACAACCAGACTTTGCAACAATTTATATTAGCTACATTCCTGAACAAAGAATGGTAGAGAGTAAATCTTTAAAGTTATATTTATTTAGCTTCCGCAATCACGGTGACTTCCACGAAGATTGTATGAATGTAATTATGAATGATTTAATTAAATTAATGGATCCGCGTTACATTGAAGTATGGGGCAAATTCACACCACGTGGTGGTATTTCAATTGATCCATATTGCAACTACGGTCGACCAGGAACGAAGTATGAACAAATGGCAGATTACCGTATGATGAACCACGATCTATATCCGGAAACGATTGATAATCGTTAATAGAAAGAAAAGTCCTGTATAGTATACAGGACTTTTCTTTCTATTATATTATGCATTTTGATTAATGACAGTATAGTTTTTATGACTTACAACTGTAAGAGGTTCCATATCTAGTTCTCTAAAATTCTCCATAATTGTTATATCAACAATAACAGAGTTTTGATTTACCTTTTGAACACGGCCTTGCATTCCACCTTTAAATTCGATGATATCTCCAGTTTCTGCGATCTGCATAAGCAACTCTCCTTGTTACAGTTTTTCCAAAAAAGAATAATTTGGGATTTTTTATTTTCCTTTATTTTGAACTATGTTTCCTGTTTTGTAAATGTTTTCAAAGGAAAAAGTCGAAAAATATTCATATTTTGTAAGATAATATCCATATTTCATATGATGCTGGAGAAAAAGTGTTTATATCTTTATAATGAAAATGGATGTTGGTCTGTTTAATATGGGGAAATAGGAGCGGTAAAATAATGTTTGAAATTATGGGGATCTTTATAGCTTTGTTCTTCTATTTATTTTCTTATACACAGTTGAAGAAAATTCGTCAACATGAAACGAATACATATTTTGATGGAATAGATGCTTCAGTTACTCATAGTAGTGGCGGAGATATGTAACAATATGTAACTTTTATTTTCAGCATGTTATGATGAATGTAAGAAATAGTACATAATATAGTTCGTAAGTGATGAATGGAGAGTGAAAAGAATGTGGATATCTTTTATTCGTCATGGTCGCTTGAATAGTACTATAGAACCGATGACAATTACTTCATTTCATGAATGGCTGAAGAGATATGATGTAGATAGTATGAGTAGGGAATGTAACATACCGATTGAAACAATTGAGGCAGTAGAATCGGCAAATTTAATTGTATCGAGTGATCAAAGACGTGCTGTACAGTCAGCAGCGGAATTAATGAATTCTTTGTCCTTTGTGCAAAATTCTCTTTTTAGGGAAGTAGAAGTACCGTCGAGTTTTTTTGCACCAGAATGGTTTAAATGTAAGCCGGGGACTTGGTTTTTTATTGGACGTGCTTTATGGATGGTTGGGTATCATAAAGATGTTGAGTCGTATAAGGAAGCAAGGGGAAGAGCAAAAGAAGCTGCTAACATGTTACATCACTATGCAATGGTGCACGGGAAAATCGCGATAGTAGGACATAGCTATTTTAATGCCATGATTGGTGCGGAACTGAGGGCGATGGGATGGTCTGGACCTCCTATTTTTCATCGGAAGCCGTGGGGATATACAAAGTATACGTTCCATGAGGCGATGAGTGGAAGTGTATTAAATACAAAATTAACTTAAAAGCACACGATTTTATATAAAATCGTGTGCTTTTTTTTAAGATATAGAAACCAATGTACGTAATGGTTTTATTAGATGAGCATAAGGTTCGCCAACGAGCATTACGGTTTTATCTTTGTTGTAACCTAGTTTTTCATACAGTGAAAAAGCACGCTTGTTTTCTAAATTAACAAGTAAGGCGATTTTTTCATAACCTGTTTCAGCTGCATGAAGTTCAGCTGCATCGATTAACTTAGAGCCAATGCCACGTCCGCCGTACATATTTGAAACTGACAACGTGTCAATATAATACTCATCAAGTTCGGCTTCTTTTTCTAACGTAATGGATTCATCTTCATGTAGTTCTCTTAAGTGGCGTATGATTGGTGCATCAAGTTGTTCAACGTCACTACCGTGATAAGCGACAATAACCCCAACTACCTTTCCATCTTGTTCCGCCACTAAACAGTTTTCATAGCTCAACCGATTATTTTCTTTTACGAACCATTTTTCAAGTCCTAGTAATACATTTGCTTCAACTGTGCTACCAGTGATTTTTTCAGCAATTTCATGCAGAGCATTATACAATAAAGGAGATATTGCCTTTGCATCTGTCTTTGTTGCTTTCCGAATCATAGTATCCCTCCTAGTTCTATTTATATATTGTAACATAGTGGTATGGAACTTTGTATGATTGAATGCCAAAATGTTTGATATAGAGAAGTAGCTATGTTAGTATATGATATTTAGTGGACATATAATAAAGCAATACTGCTTGTAAAATAATGAAAATGAAATGAAGGCATAGCAACAGGAAAAATTTACAGTTGTTGACCGATAAAAGATACGATAAAATAAAATATTGCATAGAGGTGAAATACATGGATGAACAATTAGCAAATACAATTTTGGATCAGCTGAAAAATGGTGAGATAAAGGAGTATGTTGTAACGAAAGATGTATTTTATACGTTTAGGAAAGTTGTAGTAAGTCGAGAAGATTTTAAACATATTATTGGGAACGCACAACGCGGCGGACAGGTAATTTATACATATTCAAAAACGCCACGTTCATAAATAGAAGATAAAGGGGAGGAGAATTATGGGCGATTTTAAACAAGGCATTTTACCGCATTGGGATTATATGTGGAAAGATAGAGCCGGAAATAGATGTATGGGAATGGTTATGTATCCAGAGAAACGAAAATGTTCAACAAAAATGCTTCAGAAAATAAAAAGGGCGCATGAGCAAGCGGCAGAAATTAAAGTAACTGTACAAGTTCAACAGACATATGAGTACGTAGAAGGAATGATCGTATACTTTGATGAAGAAGCTCCTGTATGTACAATGCTTGATAAAGATGAGAATCCGCATCACATATTTGTAAAAGATATTTTGCGTATTGAGCACTCTGAATAAACTTTTCATACATAAATTGAAACGCCATAATAATAATCTTTTTCTATAATAGTTATCTTTTATTATGTAACGAGCAACGAAAGTATATGTATAATATTTAATAAAGTAAAATTGATAAATGTAATCGTTTGTTAGAACAGATTATCGTTTCATGTCTGTTCTTTTTTGCGTGATGCTGGAGAAATATATTCCTCCAGCATTTGCCGTTTTATGACAAAATATATTGTTAACTTTTTTTAAAATGAGGTTAAATTCGTTGACAACTTTTTTGAAAAGCACTTTATTGACATGAGTTTTAGAATGTTGTTTCATAGTCATTGTATTGAAAAAAATCGGCGGTCTTGTCGAAAAGTAAAAGTTAAAAAAAGAAAGAATTTATACATATATCTTGTGTCTTGTTTTGAAACGTAATACAATATATAGAGAAATCAAGAAACGACATACAAAGAGTATAGATTGGAGAGGGAGGGTCGGAAATGTTAGTTGCATATGATTCTATGACAGGAAACGTGAAGCGTTTCATTCACAAATTAAATATGCCGGCCGTTCAAATTGGTGAAGATCTAGTAATAGATGAAGACTTTATTCTTATTACGTATACAACAGGTTTTGGCAATGTACCAGAACGTGTTTTAGAATTTTTAGAGCGCAATAATGACAAATTAAAAGGCGTATCTGCAAGCGGCAATCGTAACTGGGGAGACATGTTCGGTGCAAGTGCTGACAAAATTTCTGCTAAATATGAAGTGCCTATTGTATCAAAATTTGAGTTATCAGGAACAAATAACGATGTAGAATATTTTAAGGAAAGGGTGCGGGAGATTGCGACACATTGAACTGAATAATGAAATCACGCAAATGCAGGACGGTTTTTATCAGCTTCATAAAGATAAAGAGGCATTAGAAGTCTTTATGGAAGAAGCTAGAGAGAATACCGTTCCTTTTAATAGCGTGGCAGAGCGAATGGAGTATATGAAAGAACATGATTACTATTACAACGTTCTGGACGAGTATAGCTTGGAGGAAGTAGAAGAAGTATATAACATCGCTTATGGTGAAAACTTCGAATTCCAATCTTATATGGCAGCATCTAAGTTCTACAAAGATTATGCGTTAAAAACGAATGATCAAAAACAATACTTAGAAAGCTATGAAGATCGTGTAGCAATTGTGTCATTATACTTAGGACGCGGTGATGTTGCGAAGGCAAAACAATTCGCAAGCATGATTGTAAAACAAAACTACCAACCAGCGACACCAACCTTTTTAAATGCGGGAAGAAGCAGAAGAGGAGAAATGGTGTCTTGTTTCTTGTTAGAGATGGACGATAGCTTAAATTCAATCGGCTTTAACATTAATACTGCAATGCAATTATCAAAAATTGGCGGGGGAGTAGCTTTAAACTTATCTAAGCTACGTGCACGTGGTGAGCAAATTAAAGGTATTGATAACGCTGCAAGTGGTGTAGTACCTGTTATGAAATTGCTTGAAGATTCGTTTTCATATGCGAATCAACTTGGCCAACGAAAAGGTGCTGGTGCAGTATACTTAAACATCTTCCATTGGGATATTATCGAATTCCTTGATACAAAGAAAATAAATGCCGACGAGAAGAGCCGTATTCAGTCTCTATCAATCGGAATTATCGTTCCAAGTAAGTTCTTTGAGCTTGCTGAGAAAAACGAACCTTTCCATGTTTTCGCGCCTTATACGGTGTTTAAAGAATATGGCAAGCATTTAGATGATATTGACATTGATGAAATGTACGATGAATTAATGAGCAATCCGAAAGTGAAGAAGAAGCCGCTAGATATTAGTGCACGTGATATGCTTATTAAAATCGCAATGATTCAGCTTGAGTCTGGTTACCCATACTTAATGTTTAAATCAAATGCAAATAACCAGCATCCACTGAAGGATATTGGAACTGTGAAGATGTCGAACTTGTGTTAAATATGTAGCACCTTCTAGTAGAAATGCTAGTCGAAAACTCCGTTAAACGGGGAAAGCCTCAAGTTTGAGGTAACCTACCGTGCTAAATCTTATCTTAGAATGAGCATAGAAAAGTTCAGAATGTATCTTATTATTTTGTATAGCAGAGTGATCAGACAACATAAAGTAATAAGAGACTTTCTGAAAGATTAAGATAAGTAAAAGCCTAACGACTATCCCTTATGGGAGTAGAGCGCAAGTGATTGGCGTTCGAAAAGCGGAGCACCTAATCAGGTAATGCTGTAGGTGATGATATAGTCTGTCCTGTATGGTGACATACAGCAGTTGCATGAGCAACGGACTGAGGAGTAGCGAACTCGGTTGAACATTCGAGACAGAAATCTTCCAGCTACAAGAAACTTCTGAAATAAATGATTACGGTACAGATGACATTATCCGCCGCGATATTAACTGTAACTTAGGATCACTAAATATCGTAAATGTAATGGAAAATAAAGAAATTCGTGAAGCAGTTCATGCAGGAATGGAAGCTTTAACAGCTGTTTCTGATATGACAATCATTCCGAATGCACCAACTGTGAAAAAAGCAAATGATGAGCTTCATTCAGTTGGACTTGGAGCAATGAACTTACATGGATATTTAGCAAAAAATAAAATCGGTTATGAAAGTGCAGAAGCGAAAGAGTTCGCTCGTACATTCTTTATGATGTTAAATTACTACTCTATTGAGAAAAGTATGGAAATCGCTAAAGAAAAAGGCGAAACATTTAAAGACTTCGATAAGTCTGATTATGCGAACGGCACATACTTTGAGAAGTATGAAACGACAGATTACAGCCCAGTAACTGAAAAAGTTCAGCAACTATTTGAAGGAATTCATATTCCAACAAAAGAAGATTGGACAAGTTTAAAAGAGCAAGTGCAGAAGAATGGATTATATAATTCATACCGTCTTGCTATCGCTCCAACACAATCTATCAGTTACGTTCAAAATGCAACTTCAAGCGTAATGCCGATCGTAAGTCAAATCGAATCAAGAACGTATGCGAATGCGACAACATATTATCCAATGCCGTATTTATCAAAAGATACGTTCTGGTACTATAAATCTTCTTACGATATGAATCAGTTTAAATTAATTGATTTAATTGCAGAAATTCAAGAGCATATTGACCAAGGAATTAGTACAATTCTTTACGTTAATAGTGATATTTCAACACGTGAGTTAGCACGTTACTACATCTATGCACATAAAAAAGGCTTAAAGAGTCTGTATTATACGAGAACACGTAAATTAAGCGTGGAAGAGTGCGTAGCTTGTACCGTTTAATATAAAAAAGTGAGACATTATGAGCAGGGTTTTCTGAACCCTGCTCATGCTTAGTTATCAATTTTTCATGTTTATTTAGAGAAGGGGCGATTGAATGCGTGCGGTAAACTGGAACAAAAAGGAAGACGATTTTAGTTTAATGTTTTGGAAGCAAAACATCGCTCAGTTTTGGACAGAAGAAGAAATCGCGGTGTCTTCTGACAAAAATACTTGGGCACAATTATCAAAAGAAGAGCAAATTGCTTATAAGCGTGTATTAGGTGGTTTAACACTTTTAGATACGAAACAAGGTGGCGAAGGGATGCCACTTGTACTTGTTCATCTTGAAAATTTACAAGCAAAAAGTGTATTAGCTTTCATGGGAGCTATGGAAGAAGTACATGCGAAGAGTTACAGTCATATTTTTACAACGTTAGCTACGGAAGAAGAAATTGATGATATTTTTGAATGGGTAGACAATCATCCATTACTTGAGAAAAAGGCTGGTATTATTACTCGTTACTATCGTCGTTTATTAAAGCCTCAAGTAACGAAAAAAGAGTTATACATGGCAATGGTAGCAAGTGTGTTCTTAGAAAGTTACTTATTCTATAGTGGATTCTTCTATCCACTTTACTTAGCAGGTCAAGGTAAATTGACGGCAAGTGGTGAAATTATTAACCTAATCATTCGTGATGAGTCCATTCACGGCGTATTCGTCGGTATTTTAGCACAACAACTTTTCGCAGAGCTTTCTGCAGAAGATCAACAAGAAGTGCAAAAAGAAACGCAAGAGTTATTAATGGAACTATATGAAATTGAAATGGCATACACAGAAGAAATTTACACTTCTATCGGTCTTGTAGATGATGTAAATCGTTTCGTTCGCTACAATGCGAATAAAGGACTTATGAATTTAGGACTTGAGCCGAAGTTTGAAGAAGAAGAAATTAACCCAATCGTTTTAAATGGTCTACGTACAGATACGAAAAACCATGATTTCTTCTCTGTAAAAGGAAATGGTTACGTAAAAGCAACGAACGTTGAAAAGTTATCTGACGATGACTTCGCATTCAATTTTTAATATCGTGTCATAGAAAAAGCTGTCTTTATAGAAAAGACAGCTTTTTTCTATGGATAGTTTACATAATGTTATTATTTCATGGAAATATTCCTATCTCATAAAAGCCAAATTTGTAAGGGAGTGAAAATAAAAAACACGAATTAAAGTTTTATTTTTTATATTTAGCAGTATGAGAGATTGAATAACTTATGTCAAAATGAATAAAAAATGAGAAGAAGTGAGGCCTCATTCCACCTATATGTTTTCTTTCGAATTGAATTTTTTAATTACATACATTTTGGCTCGAAAATTGCATGATATTTAAAAACAAAAGGGAACTGTAATAGTTGGTGTGATGTATACAGCTATTTGAAAGCGTTTCCTTTTCGCTGTCAATTTTCAAATGAAAATGAGATAGAGAAAGTAGGGGGAATGATAGGTGGGAAAAGTAGTTGGTTTAAAACGTTCATTAGGACTTTGGTCAATTGTTATGCTAGGGGTCGGGTATATGACACCGATGGTTGGATTTGATACGTTTGGAATCGTTTCGGAAAAAACGGGTGGACATGTTCCAGGAGCTTATTTGATTGCATTAGCAGGGATGTTGTTTACCGCTGCAAGCTACGGCAAAATGGTAAAGGTTTTTCCTACCGCAGGATCAGCTTATACGTATACACAGAAAACAATTAGTGCAAGACTTGGGTTTCTTGTTGGATGGTCCGCATTATTGGATTATTTGTTTCTGCCGATGGTGAACGCACTATTAACGAGAATTTATTTGTCAGCGTTTTTTCCAAGTGTTCCTAATTGGATATGGGTCATTGGTTTTATTCTACTGATTACACTTATAAATGTTATTAGCGTAAATGTTACTGCTAACTTCAATACGTTTTTAGTAATATTTCAAGTGCTAGTAATGGCCGTGTTTGTTTTTCTAGTTATAAAAGGTTTATTAGCGGGAGAGGGAACAGGAGAAGTTTTTTCCATTCAGCCGTTTTTTCAATCAGATATACAAATATCACCGTTAGTTGCAGGTGCAACAATTCTTTGTTTTTCATTTTTAGGTTTTGATGCAGTAACTACATTTTCGGAAGAGACACCAAACGCGAGGAAGACAATACCTCGGGCTATTTTTCTTACTGCTTTAATCGGTGGAGTTTTATTCATTACAACTACGTATTTTACACAATCTTTCTTTCCAGATACATCTGTATTTAAAGATAAAGAATCAGCGTCTCCAGAAATTGCGCTATATGTTGGTGGAAAACTATTTCAAGCTTTCTTTTTAGTAGGAACGCTTATGGGGACACTCGCGTCTGGTTTAGCTTCTCATACAAGTGTGTCTAGATTATTGTACGTAATGGGGCGAGATAATGTCATTCCGAAAAAAATATTCGGATACATTCATCCTCGTTGGCGAACGCCAGTATATAACATTATTATTGTAGGAGTTATTTCACTCTCTGCGATATTCATTGATTTAGAAACGGCAGCATCACTTATTAATTTTGGAGCGCTTATTGCATTTACATTTGTTAATTTATCTGTAATTTCCTACTATGTAATTAAGAAAAAAAGATATAAAACGATAAAAGACTGTTTAAATTTTTTAGTGATGCCTATTTTAGGTGCTGGTACTGTAGCAGTACTATGGTTTAATCTCAATGTTCATTCACTTATTCTCGGTATTTGCTGGGCTGCTATTGGAATGGGATACCTTTTATATATTACAAATATGTTCCGCTTAGCTCCTCCGCAAATGCATTTTGAAGAAGTGCAGGAAATGTAAAAAGCAAAAGACATCGGATAAATCCCGATGTCTTTTGCTTTTTATATTTAATAATCATGCAGTATTGCATAAGTCATTCAAAGCGTCATAAGTAGGAGGGTGACACAATATGATTATCGTAGCATTTTCACTTGGCACGATTATTGCTTTGTATAATTAGTAAAAATAAAAAGCGGGGTGTTATCGTGCCGATTCAGTCAGAAAAACATACAGGTGAGGTTGAAAATCCTTTAGAGGAATTTCAAGCTATATTAAAAGAGGCGCTTCATTTTTTACATTATCCAGACGAAGTATTTGAATTTCTGAAAAAACCAATGCGTTTTTTAGAAGTAAGTATTCCTGTTCGTATGGATGATGGAACAACAAAGGTATTTCAAGGGTATCGTGCTCAGCATAATGACGCAGCTGGGCCAACGAAAGGTGGTATTAGATTCCATCCAGATGTTACGGCAGAAGAAGTAAAAGCACTTGCTGGCTGGATGAGCTTGAAATGTGGAGTGACAGGACTGCCATATGGAGGCGCAAAGGGCGGGATTATTTGTAATCCACAGGAGATGAGTTTTAGAGAATTAGAGTTATTGAGTCGTGGGTATGTAAGGGCAGTAAGTCAAATTGTGGGACCGACGAAAGATATTCCGGCTCCTGATATGTACACAAATGCGCAAATTATGGCTTGGATGCTAGATGAATATGACCATATTAGGGAGTTTGACTCTCCAGGCTTTATAACCGGGAAGCCATTAATGCTAGGAGGATCACAAGGACGGGAAACAGCAACTTCTAAAGGTGTATTGTATACGCTTCAGTTAGTAAGTGAGTTAAAACAAATTCCACTACAAAATATGAGAGTTATTATTCAAGGATTTGGGAATGTTGGAGGGTATTTGGCGAAATATTTATATGATATTGGTGTGAAAGTAGTTGGGGTATCAGATGCTATAGGAGGAATTTATAATCCAGACGGCTTAGATGTTCCTTATTTATTAGAAAACAGAGATTCTTTCGGTGTAGTATCGAATCTCTTTAGTAAAACAATTTCTAATCAGGAGTTGTTAGAAAAAGAATGTGATGTACTCATTCCAGCGGCAATTGGGGGAGTCATTACGAAACATAATGCAGGAAAGCTTGGATGTAAGATTATCATTGAGGCTGCAAATGGTCCAACAACAAAAGAGGCGATAACGATGTTAGAAGAAAAGGGAGTTTTGGTTGTTCCAGATATTTTAGCAAACTCGGGTGGTGTTATTGTTTCTTATTTTGAATGGTGTCAAAATAATCAAGGATATTATTGGACAGAGCAATATGTTGATCAATGTTTAAAGGAGAAAATTACATCTAGTTTTTCTAACGTACTTGACACTTCAAAACACTTTGGAGTAAATATGAAAATTGCTGCTTATATTGAAGGAGTTCGTAAGATTGTAGAAGCATCGCGCCTAAGAGGTTGGTTGCATTTTTAACCTAAAGGAGGGCTCAAATGAAACTGGATATTTTATTAGAAGAAGTGGAGAGACAACCAATCGGTTATTATTGTGTTTTGTCGAAAAGTCATCGTTACGATATAGCTGTTACGTATTCGCAACAGTTTCTTGGAAAAGCAATGGTTACCTCTATTCAAAATGGGAGAATGATTTTGTTAAGTCAAGAAGATATTGTAGAGGAACAATATTGGGCACCGAGGTTAGGAATTGAGATTGAAGACATAGAAGAGTTTCAAAGCTTTTTTTATATGATTCTTCAGTCACAAAGGTTAGAAGAGCAATATTAATAGAATAAAAGAAGGGGATGATTGATTATGTACTATGATATTATTACGAGTCCATGCTATGGAACAATTGAAAAAGTTTCTATTGTTAAGGATTCTCGAGTTTATGAATGGGAGCCATTATTTTCGATTAAAGATATGAATGGTAAACTGGAAGTAATTAAGATGGGATGTAGCGGAGAAGTTCACTCTTTAGAAGTAGAGGCAGGAGATAAAGTAATTCCAGGTATGGTATTAGCTTATATTCAAGAAGACCTTTTCGTTAGTGGTAGTGATTAATGATAGAACAATGAGGAAGATGGAGGTGCTCATCTTCCTTTTTTTATTAAGTAAAGGAAAGAATGTTTTATTTTCAGATTAATTAAAAAAATCTGTATTTAATGATACAATACAAATTAAGTAGCCCAAAGGAGGAATAGCAGAATGTTTTCCATTGCTCGTAATAAAATTAGACCTATTGTTTCTCTACCTATCGATCAATCCGAAAAGGAATGGAATATAGACGTTGAAAATATAAAAGAACCTTTTCTATTTTTAAAAAGGGGAGAGAAATTATTTGCATACGTTCATGTCAAGGATCTGCTATCAAACAGTAAGGACTTACATTCCAAGGCATTGCTTGCAAATGCAGTTTCGCTAGATACAATATGTTATCTTAGTAAAAATATTTCTTTAACAGCTCTGTTTCAAATTATTGGAGCGCCGATTGCGATAGTGAAAAATGAAATGGATGAGTTAATAGGATATATAAGAAGAGAAGATGTTTTTGCAGAACTATTTAAACAAGAAAATCAGAGTGTTGATATATTAAAAATTATTTTAACGTCTATTCCAATGGGGATTTTTGTAGTGGATCGTGAAAAGAAAATTGTAAATTGCAATGAATCTGGTTTGAAGATGATTAAATCTACACCTGAAAGAGTAATGAATGTACCAGCAGAACAAATTTTTAACGAAGGACATATTAATAACGTATTTGCAACGGGAAAGACAATTTTGAATCAATTACAAATCACAAATGAGATGGGTGTATTAGTTGACTACAGTCCCATTCCAAACTTTGATGGAAATATTGAAGGAATGGTTATTATCGTACAAGATTTGCCGATGGTTGAGGACATGGCAATGGAAATTGAATATATAAAGGATTTAAACAAAGATTTGCATGCAATTTTGTCTAGTATTTATGATGAAATATTAGTTGTTAATCATAAAGGGGAATTAATTCGTTACAGTGAAACCGTTATTAATGATTTTTGGGGGAGTAATTTGAAGGATCTTTTAGGTAAAAACCTTTTAGACTTAGAACAGAAAGGGTTATTTAGTCCATCTGTTACGCGATTAGTATTGGAGCAACAAAAAAAGGTATCAGTTGTACAAGAAACAAAAAGTGGAAGGAAAATATTGGCAGTTGGAAATCCTGTATTTGATGAAAACGGAGAGCTTCATCGTATTATTATTGCTTCAAGAGATATTACAGAAGCTACGAGATTAAAGACGGAATTACATGAAATAAAGAGAATATCAGAGCAATATAAGAAGGAATTAGATGATTTTAAAAATAAAGATCGTTTTCTTAAGAAACTTATTTACTGTAGTCCGAAAATGGAGCAAATTATAAACCAAGCTAAAAAAATAGCAGATTTCTCTTCCAATGTTCTTATTTCCGGAGAATCGGGCGTCGGGAAGGAAGTAATTGCTCAAGCAATTCATCAACTTGGAAAGCGATCTGCAAAGCCATTTTTAAAATTAAATTGTGGTGCAATTCCAGAAACTTTGTTAGAAAGTGAACTATTTGGTTATACAAAAGGTGCTTTTACAGGAGCAGATAAAAATGGAAAAGAAGGATATTTCAAGCGAGCTGATCAAGGTATTTTATTTTTAGATGAAATTGGAGAAATGCCTCTACATTTGCAGGTGAAATTGCTTAGGGTCCTGCAGGAACAAGAAGTAATTCCTATTGGAAGTACAATACCTACGAAAATAAATGTACAAATTATTGCCGCTACAAATAAAAGTCTGGAAAAGATGGTAGAGGCAGGAACGTTCCGTGAAGATTTATTTTATCGCTTAAATGTAATTCCATTGCAAGTGCCTCCTCTACGAGAACGAATGGAAGATGTCCCAGTACTCGCTTTTCATTTTTTACAACAGTTAAATGAAAAATATAATAAAAACTATCATTTAACTCCGGATGCACTTAACTTACTAGAGTTTTATTCATGGCCAGGAAATGTACGTGAATTACAAAATATGATTGAACGTTTAGTAGTATCAGCAGACGATCCAGTAATTGAAGCTGAGTTTGTTAGTAAGTTTTTAACCCCCGGTTATGACTTTAAAAAATCAAAACCAGTTATTACGAGAGTATTACCGTTACAAGAAGCACTACATTCTGTAGAAGAACAATTGATTTTACTTGCAATGAAGCAGTATAAAACAACGACTAAGGCAGCAAAAGCTCTTGGCATTAGCCAATCTTCAGTAAGTCGAAAATATCAAAGGATTGTCAGTGAAAAAGGAATGCCAACTGATATAATCTCGTATTCCTAAAAAAGGAGAAGGTCACATAGACCTCTCCTTTTTTGTAAGTTTAGCGAGTTTTCCACTATTCGTGGGTGGCAAGTACTATCATCTCACATTTCAGCAAAATGAAAGATGGTAATGGTACTGATATACGTTTTATTTTATGCAAAATGGAATAGTGTATGCAACAACGCATACTTCTTTTTTATTACACGTAAGAATATAGTTAGTTTTTATAGGATTCCTTTGTGTTTTAAATGTTGGCATGAAACTTGCTTATAAATATATAAACGATCAATAAAGGAGGATTCAATATAGTGCTAGATTTAAAAATGTATGTAAACGGTGAATGGAGAGAGTCTAGTAATCAAGAAAAAAGAACAATAATTAACCCTGCGAATGGCAAGGGTATAGCATATGCACCTGAGGGAACAATTGAGGATACAAAATACGCAATCGAAGTGGCAAGAGCGACTTTCGATAGTGGAATTTGGTCAGAAACATCCACTGCTGAAAGGGCGTCATATTTATTTAAAATAGCAGATGAAATTGATAAAAATATGGAAGAGTTAGTGTATCTTGAAACAATGGATAATGGAAAAACATACCGTGAGGCAGAAGGAGATATTGGAGATGCAGCGGCTTGTTTTCGCTATTATGCTGGATTGATTACAAAGCCAGATGGGCAAACATATCATGTAGCCGATCCAATGCAAGCAATGGTTGTAAGAGAGCCAGTTGGTGTTTGTGGATTAATTGTTCCATGGAATTATCCGCTATTGATGAGTGTATGGAAAATTGCACCTGCTTTAGCAGCTGGAAATACAATTGTGTTTAAACCTTCTGAAGTGACACCAATTACTGCGACAAAGCTATTTGAAATCCTTCAAAAAGTAGGGCTACCAAAAGGTGTTGCTAATATGGTAATGGGGGCCGGCCCAATAGTAGGGAATGAAATTGCAGCGAGTAGTAAGGTGGATATGATTTCCTTTACAGGTGGAACAAAAACAGGTAAGCACATTATGAGAACGGCAGCAGATAATATGAAAAAGATTTCGCTAGAACTTGGAGGAAAATCACCGAATATTATTTTTGCAGATGCAGATTTTGAAACAGCTATTGATTATGCACTATTTGGTATTTATGCAGGTAGCGGACAAGTATGTTCAGCAGGATCGAGAATCCTTGTTGAAGAAAGCGTTTACGATAAATTTATTAATAGTTTTGTGGAGCGAGCGCAGCAAATTAACGTTGGGCCTGGTGATAATCCTGAATCAGAAATGGGACCACTTGTAAGTCAAGAACATATGGAAAAAGTATTACGCTACATTGAAATTGGGAAAGACGAAGGCGCAGACATCGCTTGTGGAGGTAAGCGAATACTGACTGATGGAAAAGGTGAAGGTTTCTTTATTGAACCAACGGTCTTTGTCAATGTAAAACCCGATATGCGCATTGTACAGGAAGAAATTTTCGGTCCTGTTGTAGTAATTCAAAAGTTTAAAAATGAACAGGAAGCAATTGAGTTAGCAAATGGTACAGATTATGGCTTAGCTGGAGGGGTATTTACAGTTGATGGTGCGAAAGCAATGCGTGTAATTCGCAAGCTTCGCGCAGGAATTACGTGGATTAACAGCTATCATCCAACATACAATGAGGCACCTTGGGGTGGATATAAGCAAAGTGGTATAGGTCGTAGTCTAGGAACGTTTGGTTTAGAGGAATTTCAAGAAATTAAGCAGATTAATATAAATCTAGAAGTAGAACCTATTGGTTGGTTTGCAAATAAAAAGAATATAGGAGTGAAATAAATGGGAACGAACGTGGAAAATAAATTGAATGAACAAGATGTAAAAGGTTCAAATGTAAATGAGTATATTACGAAAGTACTACAGTTAATTGAAAAAGAAAAAGTTTCTGAAGAAGAAGCAAACTGGATTCAAAAAGAAACAGTAGATGGATTTAGAGAGCATGTGAATCCTGGTTTTCTAGCATATAGAAAAACAGTAACAAAGGATGGACAATTTGCGGCAGTAGAATGGTCTGATGAAGGATCTTGTTTTATGGATATTAATGGTAAAAAATACATTGACTGTTTAGGTGGATTCGGAATTTACAATGTTGGTCACCGTAATCCGAAAGTAGTAAAAGCTGTGACAGATCAACTAAAGCGTCAAGCATTACACAGTCAAGATTTACTAGATCCACTTCGAGCGATTCTTGCAAAGATTTTAGCGGATATTACACCTGGTGATTTGAAATATGCCTTCTTCACAAATAGTGGAACTGAAAGTGTAGAGGCAGCATTAAAACTAGCAAAAATGTATAGTGAACGAACAACTTTCATTTCTACAACTCGTGCTTTCCATGGTAAGAGCCTTGGTGCTTTATCTGGGACGGCAAAAGGAATGTTCCGCAAGCCATTTTTACCATTAATTCCGGGTTTCCGTCATGTCCCATTTGGCGATATTGATATGATGAGAAAAACATTTGAGACATGCGCATTAGTGGGAGAAGATGTTGCAGCAGTTATTTTAGAACCAATTCAAGGAGAGGGCGGTATTATTTTACCTCCAGAAAATTATTTGAAACAAGTACGAGAGCTTTGTGATGAGTTTGGATCACTCCTTATTTTCGATGAAGTACAAACTGGAATGGGACGTACAGGGAAAATGTTTGCAGCGGAATTATATGATGTTGTGCCGGATATTATTTGTCTGGCGAAGGCATTTGGTGGAGGCGTCATGCCAGCAGGAGCTATCGTTGCGAAAGAAAAAGTATTCCAAAGTTGGTTTGAAAATCCATTTATGCATACAACAACATTTGGAGGGAATCCGCTGGCATGTGCGGCTGCAATTGCAACAATCCATGTATTATTGGAAGAGAAATTACCAGAACGTGCTGCTGAAGTTGGGGCGTATTTCTTAAATGGATTGAAACAAGCAGCAGAAGGGCACGAGGATAAAATCTTTGAAATTCGTGGTCAAGGTTTAATGATTGGTATTGAATTCCATAAAGACGAGATTGGTTACGAAGTGTCAAAGGCAATGTTTGATCAAGGTATTCTCGTTGCTGGAACGTTAATTAACTCAAAAACAATTCGTATCGAACCATCTCTTACAATTAGTTATGAAGAGGTAGATACAGTTATTAATACGTTTAAATCTGTACTAGCGCAAGTAAAAGGAAAGTAATTTTTGTATAAAATTATATACGGATTCAAACTAGTAAAACTATCATATTGTTTACTGTACTAGTTTTGATTGCAAGGAGGCAGTGTAACGAAAGTTGCACTGCCTTTTTATTACATTTTATTTGTAAGTATTTACATATACTCTGTCTTAGTGTACTATTTAACTAGTACACTAAGACAGAAGGAGGGAAGAAATGAAAATAGAATTTTCTCCAAATACACCCATTTACATTCAGGTAATGGAATACATAAAAAAAGAAATTGTAGTTGGGCATTTATCGCCTGGTGATAAAATTCCCTCTGTACGTGAATTAGCGAGTGAATTACAAGTAAATCCAAATACAATTCAACGAACATTTCAAGAATTGGAACGGGATGGTGTTGTTGTAACGCGTAGAGGAATGGGACGATATGTAACGAATGAAGGGGAGAAAATTATGGAGCTGCGCAAAGATATGGCGAAAGAATTACTTCATTCTTTTATAGATGGAATGGATAACTTAGGGTTTTCAGAAGACGAAATCCTTTCAATTCTTCGTTCTTCCTTACATGAGAAGAGGGAGGAGAGCAAATGACAGAACTATTAAAAATAGAAAACTTATGGAAGAGATACGGGTTAAAAGCAGTGATTCGTGAATTGAACATAGAGATTACGGAAGGGAAAATTATAGGGCTTGTTGGAGATAATGGGAGCGGGAAAACGACGTTATTGAAAATGATTGCAGGTTTGCAGCACCCTTCTGAAGGTAGCATTACAATTAACGGTAAAAAAGTTGGGTTAGAGACGAAAGAAATTGTTTCATTTATGTCCGATAAGCCAGTCTTTGATGATTGGATGACTGTAAAAGATGCTTTATTTTTCTATCGAGATTTTTATAAAGACTTCGATATTCAAAAAGCGGTAGATACGATTGCGGAATTTAAAATACCGTTAGAAGAAAAAATTAAAGCATTTTCAAAAGGGATGATTGAGAAGCTACAAATCATTTTAACATTTTCTCGAAAAGCGAAGTTATACGTACTGGATGAACCGCTTGGCGGGATAGATCTCGTTTCTAGGGAACATGTACTTGAGCTAATCCTTAAATTTTATCGTGAAGATTGTACGTTGCTTATATCGACTCATTTAATAAGAGAAATCGAAAATATATTTGATGAAGTAATCTTTTTGAAAGATGGAGAAATAATATTGCATGAAAATGTGGAAGAACTACGATTTCAAAAAGGGAAAGCAGTACATGAGCTGTTTAAGGAGGCCTATGAGAAATGAATCAGCTTTTTCGTTATTTGTATAATTGTAATAAGAGAAAGATAGCCATTATTTACTTCGGATTTATTACAGTTTCATTAATTCTTTTATTTAATATGAAAGGAGTTTCAGGAGCTAGAATTTCAGGTAGGCAAGATATAATCATTATTATATTTTTTATCGTACTAGGTATAAATGGATTTGCAATTTTTCTAACAGGTATATCGTCTTTTCGAAAAATGCTAAAAAACTCTATGCTACGTTGTACTTCTATTTCAGCACAAAAGTATATATGTGCAAATGTTTTATTTTCTGTACTACTCTTTATGATTTTACTAGGAATAGGAATCATTTTTCTATACTATTTTTCTTTAAATATTTACAATGGAAAAACAAATTTAGGTGTTCAGCAAGCGATCCACAGTTTATATGATTATGGAATATTCCATCATATGTTATCTATTCTCTTATGGGGACTAGATTTTGTTAATATGCTAGTTTCAGTTTATTTAATTATAGTAATTGTGAAGCTATTCAATGTGAAATCATCGATGAGTAAGATTGTTTGCGTAGTCTTATTCTTCATTTTTATCGCATTTAATGGGGGAATAACGTATATCTTTCATCAAATAGAAAAGTATGTGTTTGCCATAAATAATATTGGATTTATAGATCAAAATGGCTTTTTAAATACATCATTCTATTCTGGCACAGATATTACAGTTTTAAATCTATGTTTTAATTGTTTATTAACAATTATATTACTAGTCATTACAGGTCGCATAATCGACAAAAAACTAGAAGTCTAAAGGAGGAATCGGCATTGGGAAATGTAGTAGTAAAATTAGAAAATGTTCGAAAAAAGATTGGTAGAACAGAAATTATTCGAGGTTTATCATTTGAGGTACGAGAAGGGGAAGTGTACGGATTCCTTGGACCGAACGGTAGTGGTAAGACGACGACAATTCGTATGATGACAGGTCTTATTTCTATGACAGAAGGCGATATTACAATTTGTGGTCATAGCATTCGCACGGAACGTGAAAAGGCGTTAGAGCAAATTGGAGCGATTGTAGAAAATCCGGAACTATATGATTATATGACTGGTATGCAAAACTTAAAGCATTTTGCGAACATGGCAATTACACCTATTAATAAAGAGCGCATCGCTGAAATTGTAAAGCTTGTTGAATTAGAGCATGCAATTCATAAAAAGGTAAAAACATACTCACTTGGTATGAAACAACGTTTAGGAATTGCGCAGGCGTTACTTCATCAGCCGAAAATATTAATTTTAGATGAACCGACAAATGGATTAGATCCAGCTGGTATTCGCCAAATTCGTGATTATTTACAACGACTAGCGAAAGAAGAGAATATCGCGGTAATCGTATCGAGTCACTTATTAAGTGAAATTGAATTAATGTGTGATCGCGTCGTAATTATTAAACAAGGTGAGTTTGTACAAGAGTACAACTTACATGAACAGGCGAAACATGATGAGACAGTAGTAGTAGCGTTTGAAGTAGATGAAGTTCAGAAAGCGAATGAAATTATTAAAGGTAAAGCACAGGAGAATGTAATTGTGGCATCTGTAACAAAAGAGAGAATTCCACAGCTTGTAAAAAAACTTGTGCATGCTGATGTGCTTGTATATGGTGTTACCGTTCAAAATAAAACGTTAGAGGATGAATTCTTAGCGATTACTGGGGGAGTGAAAGCGTAATGTTTAAATTAATTCAAAATGAATTTTTAAAGTTACATGCGAAAAAAGGTATGTATATTTTAATCGGTGTCATTGCGGCACTCGAAATTTTAGGAAATTTAGCAATGATGAAGTGGGGAAAAGGTGATGAGTTTAAGGGGTCGTATTTAGATTATGCAAACTCAGAGATTGGTTTAATCGTTTTATTCGCAACAATTTTTGGGATCACACTTGCAGCCCGTACTCTTACTGATGAGTTCCAAAAAGGTACAATTAAACAATTATTAATTCGTCCAAGAAAACGACTTACAGTTTTATTTTCTAAATATATTACTGTGTTATTAGCGATGCTATTTATCATATTTGCTGGTATGTTCATTGCAACGATTATTGGTGGTATTGTAATGGATGGTAGTAAAACAGATTTAACGTTAGGAATTGTTTTAAAAACGATGTTATATCAGCTTGTATCACCATTTTTCTTTGCAACACTTGCCTTTTTCTTAGCAAATGTATTTAGAAAATCCGTATTGCCATTAATTATTACGTTGTTCTTATATTTCTTGCAAGGAGCAATTACTATTGCACTAATGATGTTTGCAAAAGGTGTAGCGAAGTTTGTAGTATTCTTCCATTTAGATTTAAGAGCTTACGACAGTAATAAATTGGTAAGCGGTGGAATGGAGCCACCATTTGCAGAATTTACGTTTACAACTTCATTATTACTTTTAGCTGCATATTTTGCTGTATTACTTGTAGCATCAAGTGCATTATTCCAAAAACGTGACGTATTATAATAATAAAAATCCCCGTTTGTAAAAACGGGGATTTTTATTACATAGTTTTTTACATTTCTAGTATTCTGTATTGTTAATTTGAGATGCTGTTAGCGATAGAATACCGGATCTTCTCCAGCTATTTAAGTACAGCAAATGTAAGTTGTAACGAAGTTGAAGAACTGTGATATGGTATATCCAATAAATTCGTTATTATATATGTTAAGAGATGCGTTGCTCGAAAGTATTTGAGAAAAATAGGAAGATTTTCAACTATATTCATATTATAATATAGTTATCCTGCTATTTGTAGGAGAAGGATTCCCTATAAAGCACGGATTAAAGTTTTACTTTAACAATCTTTGGAGGTGTGCAATATTGCAATATGCATTTTCACGTATAAGACTACGTAGCTTTTTTGGATGGATGATGATAGGGTTGTTTCTTACGATGATTCCATTAGGTTTATCAAATGTTTCTGATAGCACGTTAGAGGTTATTTCACAAATAACTGTATTTTTTGTATTTCCGTTATTTTGGTTGTACGTAAAAGCAAATAAAAATAATGTTGTTTTTAAAAGTTTCTTTGATAAGCCAGGACGTTTACCGTGGGGACTCATTTTATTAGCAACGATAATGGGAATGATTTTTTCAGTCGGTATATCTCATATTCAATTTTACATATTAGCACATACGTTACCGAATTTCTTAGTTACCATGTTAGAAGATGGAACTGCTATTAATACGAGTAACATATATATGACGATATTTACTTTCATTTCAGCATGTGTATTAGCACCTATTATGGAAGAGATTATTTTTAGGGGATTCTTTTTACAGCGAATGGCTTATAAATGGGGAATTAAAAAAGCTGTAATTATATCTTCACTTATTTTTGGTTTAGGGCACTTTGATGTTATTGGTGCTTTCATGTTTGGTGTTGTTATGTGCCTTTTATACATAAAAACGAAAAATATATGGACGAATATTGCTGTGCATGCTCTTAATAATTTAATTGCGACAAGTATGCAATTTGTCGGTGGAGAAGAAGGTACTGCAATCTCAATTCCTGAATTACAAGCACAAAGTAATTTATGGATTGGTATCGGTCTTACAGTTGTTGGGTTACTTTGGTTAATTCCTTATGTTTGGAAACAATGGCGTACAGTAAAAGAAGTGGGTGTGCCACCAGTGCGCTTCATAAATGAAGAAAAGGTAGTGAATGCATCACAAGAAAATGAATTGTATAGTCAGGTGATCATAACAGATAGATTGATGGCTGTAGAACTACCAGATGAAGCGGTAAATAAGCTTCGGTTAGAAGAAAATGATTATGTAACAGTTTCTGTAGAAGAAGATAAAATCGTTATAAAAAAAGCACATGATAGATAATTAAAAAACATCTCTCCTGTATAAAAGGAGAGATATTTTTTAATTCGTAATAATTTCTACACGAAAATTATTACCGTTCTTTACATATTTAATATCTGTAACAGTGCGGACAGTTTTTAAAAGCTCCACTTTTTCACCAATTCGAGGGATCGTCGGAACATTGTCCCAAATACCAAGCAAGTCATCTAATTGTGCTGTTTTTTCATAAAACCAGATTTTCAATGTAAAGCCCCTTTCTCGAACTTTATGTATTTTAATACATAATATATTATTTTTATTCTTTTTGTAAGGGGTTTTTAGATTTTTTGTGAATAAAGTGAAACTTTAATGAGTTGGAGTTTTATTCATCCTCACCGATTATTAACCTTCACCAATTGGGCGTTTACGGGTAGCCAGACTCCCTATTAACTTTTTGGCTGCAACTGAATTTTGAGGTGGGAGTTTTACTGCCAACAAATAGCGTGATAAAAATAAATTAATTTTCTGGGAAGATATGCTCAATGTCTGGAGTAAGAGATACTTCTGATAATACGATATGAGAAACTGTCGTTGCATATGAAGAAACATCATTGATAAATTCTTCAAGTTCAACGAGTGAAGGAACAGAAATTTTTACAATGTAGCATAAGCTTCCTGTTACTCGGTAACAAAAACTTGCAGATGGATAAGATTGGATAAACTGTTGCATACGTGTTGTATCACCATTTTTTAAAGTGATTTCTAAAATACAATCTAAAACAAGTCCTGCTTTTTTATAATCAATATCGATTGTGTATTTTTGAATAATTCCTTCACTTTCAAGTTTACGAACACGTTCTGTAGTAGACGGAGCGGATAAGTTTACTCGCTTTGCTAATTCGCGCATGGAAAGGCGACTATCATTATATAATTCATTTAAAATCTTTCGATCAACACGGTCTAGTTGCATTTGTAAATATACCTCCAGCAAAATGATAATTTTTGTAAAGAAAAAATATGAATTAAGATTCATATGAAATGTAAAGTGAACTTCATTTATTTTACAATAAAATAGAAGGAAATAGGAGGGGAAATGATGGAGAGAATTTCATTATCAAATGTAGGAGATACAAAGTTTCAAAAGTTATTAGGCCATAATCCAGATATATTACATTCGTGGAGTACGTTAGAGGATACACTGTACAATAAAGGAACACTTTCAGCAGAGTTGAAGGAGCAAGTGAGAAGAACATTAGCGTATGGGAATGAATGTCCGTATTGCATGGCAAAGGGAAGACCTGATGATGTGCAAAAGGCAGAGGAGATTAGTGTAGCCGTTACTTTTGCGCATACATTTGTTCATGATCGAAAGGCGATAGATGATAATATGTTTCATGTATTAAAACAATATTGGACGGAAAAAGAAATTGTAGAACTTTGTGCTTATATTTGTTTTATTACTGCGTCGCAGCAATTTGGTTTTGTATTTCAACTACAACCAAATTAAGGAGAAAATGATGATTAATCAAATAGCACTTATCATAATTGATGTACAAAAGGCGTTTCAATTACCATACTGGGGGGAGAGAAATAATCTTTTTGCTGAAGAAAATATGAATAGTTTATTAGAAGAATGGAGAAGAAGGAAGCGACCAGTTTTTCATATTCAACATATAAATAAAGAAAATGTTCAGTCAATGTTTTATCAACAAGCAGAAACAGTAAACTTTAAAGAAGAAGTGAAACCACTGCGAGATGAAATAATTATCCAGAAATCCGTTAATAGCGCGTTCATTGGGACAAATTTAGAAGAACAATTAAGAGAGAAAAAATGTAATACGGTAGTGATTGTAGGATTAACAACAAATCATTGTGTGGAGACTACAACACGGATGGCAGGTAATTTAGGATTTACAACGTATTTAGTGAGCGATGCGACGGCTACATTCAATCGGAAAGGTCTGGACGGGGCAGAGTATAGTGCAGAGGACATTCACAATATGACACTTGTAAACTTACATGATGAATTTGCTAAAATCGTTACGACTGAAGATATCTTAAAATTATTTTAAGAAAATAATTACGGAATTATGTAGAAAAAAATAAGAATATTTCGTATAATCTAAGTATAATCATTTTGAAAATAGGGGTGGCATCATATGGAGCAAATTTCAGTAAAGAAAATAGAAAAAGTACTCGCTTTAGCAGGTGAGGATAAACAAAAGCAAAAGGAATTTTATGAATTGCTCTTATCAACGGAGTTTTATGTTGCTGGTTCACTTGAAGCAGAAGACGGGGCAACGGAAGGAACACTTCGTTTGCGTCATTTCCAAGGAGAGGGTAGATGGATCGTTCCGTTCTTTACACAATTGAAATTTGTAAAAGATGTGTTGCCAGAAGGTACACCCCTTATTACGATACGTGGAAAAGAATTATTTGGTGGCATTGAGAAGGATGCAACAGCTGTATTAAATGTTGGTACTGATATAAGTAAAACATTTATTCCGGAAGAAATTGCAGATATCGCATCTGGACGAATTTTTAATTATTATAAGTAAAAGGAAAAGCTTAATCGCTTTTCCTTTTTAATTTAAACATGGAGTGTTACGCCTGAAGAAATAGAGAGTGTTTTATTATTTGTATTTATTGTTGCTGTAGCTCCAAGGGGAATACCGATATTTGGATTTATATGTCCAATCGGTAAACCGAATAGGACAGGTATATCATATGGCATGAAATATTCATATAATATTGTTTGCAATGATTGAGATGGTTTAGAAGGGGTGCAATCATGACAACTTGAAAAAATAACGCCATTGCATTCATTAAACTTTCCAGATAAAAGTAGTTGATTTAACATACGATCGATGCGGTACGGTTCTTCCCCGATATCTTCAAGCAATAAAAGTGTATTGGCTGTACTTATTTCATAGGGTGAACCAATTACACTCGTTAAAACAGCTAAATTCCCTCCAACTAATGTACCGGTAGCTGTACAGGCTGAGCTAGGTACGATACATTCTGATGCAGATAAGATAGAAGAATACGGGTGGAAGAGCTGATTGAAAGAAGATAAAGAGAGAGAATCTATACCTTTGCCTACTTCTTCAATCATCGGACCATGAAACGTAACAAGCTTTGCATAACGTGAAAAAGCAGTATGTAAAGCTGTAATATCGCTGTATCCCCAAAAAATTTTTGGATTTTGTTGAATGATTTCATATTGAATGTGAGGGAGAAGACGAGCGCTTCCGTAACCACCTCGTGCACAGAAAATTGCTTTTACTTCATTATTTGTAAAGGCTTCATGTATATCATCAAGACGAACTTGGTCACTTCCAGCTAAATACCCATACTTTTCATAAATACTCTTCCCAATTATTACGGATAATCCCATCTCTTGTAATACATTTACACCTTTTAATACACTTTCAATTGTAGGTGGACCAGACGGTGCAATAATCATTACTGTATCACCATGTTTTAACGCATTTGGATAAATCATTGTTTTCAGCCTCCTTCTCTTTCAATATATTCGCTTCATATGAAGTTCAAACCTTGTAAAAGAAGGGGAAAGCTTGTCAAATAAAGAAGATATAAGGGGGATAGGAGGGGAAATGATGTTCACAAGTCGAGTAATAGACATATTGCAAATTAAGTATCCCATCATTCAAGCAGGTATGGCGGGTGCTATTACAACGCCAGAACTTGTTGCAGCTGTAAGTAATAGCGGAGGATTAGGAACGCTTGGAGCAGGCTATATGAGCCCAGAACAAATTCGTAAAGCGATTTATAAAATAAGGGAACTAACAAATAAGCCTTTCGGTGTTAATTTACTGTTAACGAAAGAGGTGCAGATAGAAAAAGAGAAGATAAATGAGGCGAAAGTCTTACTTAATGGAGTGAATAGAGAGTTAGGTATTGAGGAAGAGGATGTAGTAAATCTTCCAAAAAGTTATAAAGAACAATTACAAGTGTTAGTAGAAGAAAAGGTACCGGTCGTTAGCTTTGCATTCCAAACGTTAGAACAAGAAGAAATAGATGAATTAAAAAGAAGAGGAATAAAAGTCATCGGAACAGCGACTCATGTAGCAGAAGCGAGAGCACTTGCCGAGCTAGGAGTAGATATTATCGCCGGGCAAGGTAGCGAAGCAGGAGGTCATAGAGGAACGTTTATTGGGAAAGAACAAGATGCAATGATTGGTACGTTTGCGTTAATTCCGCAGTTAGTAGTGGCAGTTCCGCATATCCCAATTGTTGCAGCAGGTGGTGTAATGAACGGACAAGGGCTTGTTGCGGCATTTGCGTTAGGGGCAGAAGCTGTTCAAATGGGATCAGCTTTTTTAACGAGTGAAGAAAGTATTACACATGACGTATATAAAGAGGCTGTATTAAAAAGTACAGATACGAGTACAATTGTAACTCGTGCGTTTTCCGGGAAATATGCACGGGGTATTCGTAATGAATTTATAGAGAGACACGAAGGAAAAGAAGAAGGGCTTCCGATGTATCCAGTGCAAAACGTATTAACTTCTAAAATACGCCAAGAAGCAGCGACGCAAAACAAGGGAGAATATATGTCACTTTGGGCGGGACAAGCATCGGCATTAGCAAGAATTGAGCCAGCTCAGCACGTAGTGGAGCGGGTCGTGAAAGAAGCAGAGGATGTAATGGAACAATTACAAAATGTATATAGAAAAAGACCACTTGAATAGTTCAAGCGGTCTTTTCATTAGTTTGCTTTATAAAATTGTTGGATGGCTTCGTCGATGTAAACCCAGCCTTTCCAACCTAAGTGCATATGATCTTTTAAGAAGTATTTATCATATTCATGGTTTGAGAAGTCGGCAATTGGATAACCAGCTTTCTCAATTTGCTCATGAACTTTCTTATAGTACGCTTCGCGGCGTTCTTTCGGGAATCCAGCGTAATCGTACCAAGGACCTTTTACAGGAACAGAAATGAAGAGTGGTTTTGCACCAGATTGTTTTAATAAATCAAGTACAAGTTGTAAGTCTTCATACTCTGGTGATTGGTCATAAGCATCATTTTTTAAGTAGCCTTCACGCTGCTTTAATTTCTTCTTAATTTTGCTATTGAAGTAATCGTCTTCAATACCGTATTCATTAGACCCTGATTCTGCTGCACCTGTTTGATCCGCATGTTTACGAGCTTCATCCCAGTTCATTTGTTTTAATGAAGGGTCAAGTTTTTCTTTATGCGGTTTAATATCAAACATTGCTGTAAATAAATCTTTACGATCTAAAATGTTACGATACACATAAGCGAAAGGCTTAGCAGCAAGTGCTTTTACTTTATGCTTTGTATCATCATAAGCGATACCTTCAAGCGAAACTTTAAGTAAAGTTTCTTTCTTAACGATCTCAAAGTTTAATAAACGCTTTGCAATTTGTTTTTTCATTTCAGGCTTTAAGTCATCATTGAAAAGGAAATGATAGCCTTGTTGTTTTGAAAAGTTAGGTGCAAAGTGTGTTTCATCAATACCTTGTGGCACAAACCATTGCGGAGAAAGAACGAATATCATTTTCTTGTCTTTCAATTGATCCATTGTAGATGCAAAGTTTAATACGTGTACAAGGTCTTGTGTTCCTCCGCGTCCAAGAAGGAATGGTGTGAACCCTTCAGGCTTTACTTTGAAATAATTTGATGGATGGAAAGCATCCATACGTGCGAATTCCGATGAACCGTACATCGGAAGATATTTCGGATCTGCTAACATCTTTTGCTGTAAAATCATACTTTGAATCTTTTCTTCTTTCAAAGAAGTTGCAGCTTGTTCTACTTTTTCATCACTTAAAAATGGAAGTAGGAAGCGCGTCGGAATAAGTAAGAATACAGCAAAAAGGGCCAATGCTAAAAGCATCGGACCAAATTTTGCTTTGTTCATCGGATTTCTTCCAACTTCTTAATAACCATGTTTGGTGTAGCCCACTCGTCACGGTCAAAATCAGAAATAGAAACTTCAATATCTAAACGCTCTTGGAATTCAACTAATAAAGATACTACAGCGAAAGAATCAAGAATACCTTCTTCAAATAATTGAACATCTAAGTTTTCTTTCACAATATCGTTCTCACATACTTCTTCTAAAATATCTAATACTTGCTCTTTGAATTCTGCCATTTTTAAAATCTCCTTTATATCCGAATATATTATATGTGCAACTTCTTAATAGAATAAGAAGGGTGCATTAAAAGTATCTGTTAAGGTGTCCAGAGAAAATAAGGAAACCGAAACATACAACGTGGAACGTAATTACAATCGCAAGGACGTGTGTAAATTTATTGTTGGGCCAAAACTTATGCTTCTTGTTTTTTCGTTCGAAAATATCGAATAGAATAAACAGTGCGGCATGATATAGACCATAAATAACATACTGCGCAACAGCGCTTCCTTGGATGTGCCAAATTCCCATAATGAAGAAGTTTAAAAATGCACCGATATACGAAATAGTGTAACGGTTCTTAATTAACTTTTTCTTCGTTGCAAAAAAGACGAAACGCATGTAAATAAAGTCACGGAACCAGAATGATAAACTCATGTGCCAGCGGTTCCAGAAGTCTTTAATGTTACGACTAAGGAATGGCTTATTAAAGTTTTCTGGCGTTTTAATTCCCATCATGTAACTGATACCAATTACGAACGCACTATAACCTGCAAAGTCAAAGAATAATTGCATGCTAGTAGCGTACATGAAAATCGCATTAGATAAAAGTGTATCTTGATTGGCGAATACTGCCTTTACAAGATATGTTGTTATCAAGTGCGCGATTATAAATTTATACAGAAAACCTTGGAAAATACGGTTAAGCCCTGTATATAGTAACTTTTGATATTCCTCAGCACTAGGTGGCTTTTGGATATCTTTTTGGAATCTACGGTAACGATCGATAGGTCCACTTGAAATCGCAGGGAAGAATAAAACAAACTCCCAGAAATTAAAGAAGGAAAGTTCTTTAATTAAATTATCACGAACTTCAAAGACCATTTGTACAGCTCTAAATGTTACGTAAGACATACCTGCGAAAACAATAAAATGTAATTCAGGTACAAATGGTGCGATTTTTGCCAAAATAAGTGGCAAAATCGATAAAATAACAGCTATACAAAACATGAATGTACTATTATTTTGTTTTCTTAAAATTAAATAGCCTTTAATAAGGGCATATTGCCAAATAATAAATGCGGCTAACATAATCGCTTGCTTCGGTTTATCCGAGAAGATAATAGCAATCATGACTAATGTTAAAACGGCATTATATTTACGCAACATTTTACCTTTTAATCCAGCTATGATAGTAGGTATTAATAAAATGCCCACTATAGCGAAAAAATAAAATGATCCATATGCGGTCATGCTGTAACCTCACTCAATAATTTTTTGCGATCTACCTTTCCATTTGGTGTCATTGGAATAGAAGATTGATACATGAATTTACGTGGAATCATGTAGTTTGGTAATCGCTCATTGAGTTCTTTTTTAATTGCAGATGTTAATTTGAATTCTTTTTCAAACGAATGTTCTCCAGGAACAACAACCGCTAATAAATAATCGTATTTCTCACCTTTTTTAATCGGAACAATAACTGCTCCTTCTACGTAAGAACACGCACGAAGATGATGCTCAATTTCTTCTAATTCCATTCGATAACCATGAAGCTTAATTTGGAAATCAAGACGACCATTATAGAATAGAAGACCATTTTCTACATAGCCAGCATCGCCTGTTTTATAGGCGCGCTCACCGTCAATCATAGTAAATGCTTTTTCTGTTAATTCAGGGCTTCCTAAATATCCAACGCTTACACTTGGACCGACAATTACGATTTCACCTTTTTCACCATCAGGTGCAATTGTACCATCTTCTTTCATAATAAGAAGGCGACAGTCTGATTTACAGTAGCCAACTGGAAGTGATTTGTATTGATCAAGCACTTCTTCTGTAACGTGAATACCTGTTACAGCAACAGTAGCTTCTGTTGGACCGTACGTATTCATAATCGTTGCTTTCGGGAAACGCTCAATTAGTTTTCTAGCCACTTCATTTGGTAACACTTCACCGCAGAATAAGAATGTTTTCATGTTTGGTAGCATACTCTCAGAGAAAGATGCTTCCATTAAACACATTTCAGCGAAAGATGGTGTTGAAGTCCATACTTGAGTATCCGATTGCTCTAAAGAAGCAAACAAGTCTTTTGGACGTGCAATCATATCTTTATCGATTGCCCAAAGTGTACCGCCTGTTACTAATGATGGGTAAATATCCATTACAGATAAATCGAATGAGAAAGGTGCTTGGTTTAAGAATACTTGCCCTGTTTGTAAGTTGAAATCTTCTACAGCCCATTTTGTAAAGCTAACAAGGCAGTTATAAGTAATCTGAACCCCTTTCGGATTACCTGTACTTCCTGATGTGTAAATAATGTAGAAGTTCTCATCACCTTTTACCGCATGTTCAGGATTTGGAATGTTCCCTTTATGAGTAAAGAAAATATCTTTTAAGTTGTCTTCACTTACGATGCGAACTGGTAAATCAGTTACAGTTACTTCTGCAGCTGATAAAAGTAATTTCGCACCAGAATTTTCAGCGATACGTTGTACGCGATCAGCTGGGATAGATAAATCTACAGGAATGTAAGCATGTCCAGCTTTTACACACCCTAAAAAGTTTATAATCATTTCAGGTTGCATATGGCCATACACCATAATTGGTGAACGATCATCTGGATATTCAGAAGAAATCCAATGTGCTAACGCATCAGAATCTTCCTTTAATTGTTTGTACGTAATTTTCGCATCTCGCCAAACAAAAGCGGTTTGATCAGGCGTTTCTGCAGCCCACTTTTCAATTTGTTCTAATAACTTCATAACGTTCCCACCCTAGAATTCATTGTAAATAAATGTACTTGTGTTTGTATCATGGAATCCATACAACCAAAGTAATGCAAATAAAATTGCAAGATAATAAACCGTCTTTGCAACCCATTGTGTGAGTGGTCGAGACCATATCTCTTTTAATCTTTCCATGTCTTTCCCTCTCTTAATGAAATAATAGCTCTTTGTAGGTATCATGTCCTACATTATTGTGAAAAAAACAAAATTCCACATTTTAGGTAAAAATAAGACAAAAGGCTCTTTTCTGATATTAGCACTAAATACTAAAAAAGAAAATCCCTAACTTAGCAATTATATTACATTCGGCATGAATTTGTAATGGGTTTGACATGTAAATAGAAAGTGGATTGTATGAATACATAAAAGTGGATTGTGAGAAGGCGTGAAAAATATAATATTTGTTTTTTCATGCAATCAACAAAGGCTGAGTAAACTTTAAATTTCTAGCTCTTTTTTAAAAGGAGGAAATTATCATGAATAGAGTGTGGAAGAGTCTTATTTCAGAAGAAAATATTATGAAATGGAGACGGCATTTTCATAAGTATCCGGAATTATCGTTTCATGAAAAAGAAACTTCGCAATTTATATATGATACGTTATGTTCATTTTCTTCTTTTGAAGTAACAAGGCCAACGAAATACAGTGTTTTAGCAATTAAAAGGGGTGTGGAACAAGGTAAAGTAGTTGCGATTCGAGCTGATATTGATGCTTTACCAATTCAAGAGGAGACGAGTAAATCTTATACATCTGTTCATAAAGGAAGGATGCATGCGTGTGGGCATGATGCACATGCGGCTATTTTGTTAAGTACAGCAGAGGCGCTGTCAAATATGAAGGAAGAATTTGTAGGGGAAATTCGTCTATTCTTTCAGCATGCAGAAGAGGTATATCCTGGTGGTGCTAGGGAAATGGTTGAGGCGGGTGTGATGGACGGTGTTGATTATGTAATAGGTTTACATGTTATGTCTGGATTGGAAAGCGGGAAGATAGGAATTGTATATGGGCCGATGATGGCAGCGCCAGACGTATTTACAGTTGAAATTCACGGTAAAGGAGGGCATGCAGCGCGGCCAGAAGAAACGATAGACCCTATTGCTATTGGAGCGCAGATTATTACAAATTTACAACATATCGTATCAAGAAATACAAGTGCTTTTATGCAGAGGGTAGTTTCAGTTACGCAATTTCATGGGGGAAAGGCTGACAATATTATTCCCAATACGGCAACTTTAATGGGAACTGTGCGTTCTTTTAATCAAACGTTAAGATTGGAAGCAGAAGAGAAAATTGAACAAATCGTGAAAGGAATTACAAAAGCACATGGAGGGGATTACACATATACGTATCGTTACGGATATGATCCTGTTATTAATAATGAATATATTACAAAAGTGGTAGAAGAAAGCGCACTACATTTGTTCGGGAATGAGCGTGTTGTGAAGCTTGAACCTTCTATGGGGGGAGAAGATTTTTCAGCATATTTAAGAAAAGCACCGGGTTGCTTCATTAAATTGGGGACGAGGAATCAAGAGGATAATACTTGTTATCCGCACCATCATCCAAAATTTGATGTAGATGAATCAGCTTTAATTTATGGAGTGGAATTATTTTTAGAGGCGGCCATAAGACTACTAAAATCATAGGTGCATATAAAAAAAGGCAACTGCGCTCTATCGCAGTTGCTTTTATTTCTTTCCGTCAGAGAGGGCTGAGAAAGAACTATGCTCATTTATAGTATATGAATAGCTAACGGACAAGCTTGTACATTTTAATCATTTTTTTTAAAATAGTTATTGACTTTGATAATCAATTTCAATTAATCTAATGTTACAGTTGAAATTGATAATTATTATCAATAGAATGGATGCGACATGTTAATGAGAAAAAAATATCACCTTCTGCGAAGGGGATTAAAAAATAAAAATAAAGATGTTGATCAGCATATGGAATGGCAACGAAATGTAATTCGTTCTGAATATGTAGATGAGAAGAATAAAATGCAAACAGAAAAAGCGATACATAGTAAAGGGAGAGATTCAGTTGAGTAAGCTAGTAATGATTTATGCAAGTATGAGTGGAAATACAGAGGAAATGGCAGATCATATTGCAGGCGCCATTCGTGAAACAGAGAATGAGATTGAAGTTATTGATATTATGGATTCACCAGAAGCTTCTATATTAGAACAGTATGATGGTATTATTTTAGGCGCTTACACTTGGGGAGACGGGGATCTTCCAGACGACTTCTTAGATTTTTATGATGCAATGGATTCTATTGATTTAACTGGTAAAAAAGCAGCGGTATTCGGTTCTTGTGATTCGGCTTATCCAAAATACGGAGTAGCGGTTGATATTTTAATAGAAAAGCTGCAGGAACGCGGAGCAGCAGTTGTGTTAGAAGGACTAAAAGTAGAATTAACGCCAGAAGATGAAGATGTAGAAAAATGTTTACAGTTTGGAGCTGAATTCGTAAAACACCTTTCTTAATGGCAGAAGGGAGATGAAGAGCAATTGCATGAGAAAATCGCAATAAAAACGATGACAGATTATCATTTGTATGATTTTATGCGTTGTCCACATAAATTTTATTTCCGTCATATAAAAAGAAGAGAACCTTCTTCATTTGAATGGCAACAAATAGCACAAATGATTGTGAATCAAATTATTAATGAGTATTACACGCTACCTGCGAGCCAACAAACGAAAATTGTACTTTTAATATTAATAGAAAAGTATTGGAAAAAGGTAAGGATTAGTATGTTTGCTTCGAAGACGGAGTACTATGTTGTATTAGCAAAGCTAACTGATCACTTATTACAGTTTGTTGAAAGAGATGATAGTCAGACGCCACCATTGTTTTTGTATGAGAAGTTTCAAACATATATGGAAGAGTTAGGTGTCCACATGTCATTGACATTTGAAGTTGGTGAGTGGAGTACAGAGTCATTTGTAATTAAAAAATATGTTATTGATGCGGATGAGGAAATGCTAGCTCTTTGTCAGAAGTTAATGACAGTATTCAGTTATAAAGCTTTCGGCATTCTTCCAGGGAAAATTGAAATTATTAATTTAATAGAAGGAACTAAGTATGAATACATTCCGAAACAGGAAGATATTATAACTGGAATGGATGATTTATTTAGAATGAAAGAAATGTTACAGCAACCTGAGCACTATACAGAGCGTCATTTTCGTTCAGAGTGTACGAGTTGTGCTTTTCGTAGTGAATGCCAGGGGGAAGAAGTAAAGGAAGAAGCGAAGCAGAAGGAAAATATCGTACATTAAAGGATGCAAATTTGCATCCTTTTTGTTATTGACATGAAAAGCTTTTCATCATTTACGGTATATTTGTAGCAGATTTTAATGCGGGCTAATAATCAGTGGGGGATGCCCCCGCTGATTAAAGTTTCACTTTATAAGAGGAGGAATAATCAATGAAAGATGAAACGAAAGTATTTCAATGGTTAAAAGAACAAAATGCTCCTTTTGGAATTCAACTGCAAATTTTACAGGCATTTCAATTGTACAAAGTTATTGTTGAAATGGATAAAAAGTTAATGATGTATGAGGAGAAAGAATATAGGGAGAGAATTTAATCTCGTCCCTGTAATATCGCTTTTGGTTTGTTTTGGTCATATAAAGAGGCGGTTTTCGCTACCTTTAAATCGATAGATCAGTACGAGTTAAATAAGGAATTAAAGAATAAAAGTATAGAAACTTTAACTCATAAAGAAATGAAACAAGTAGGAGAGCACTTTGTGACAGCGCAATTATCAGTGTTTGAGTTTCATAATAAAGAAGATGTGAAGCGAAAAGGCGAAGAGATATTTGTAAGTAGGGGATATGAACAATTAATACAAAATTATTATCCAAATCGTTTTCGAGATTTAGAGTATAAATTTACAAACGAGGAGATACGTGAAGTGACGGATGAGAGTTTTCTCTATCATGCTGTAGCGTATGTTGCGGGTACTGAAAATGGTAAGAGAAGTGAAATGAAAGTAAATTATGACGTGAAAGTTGTAAAGGTTAATAATATATTTAGGGTGCTCGAACAAAAGCAGTACGTACAATAAAGTGAAACTTTAATCAGTAAGGTGTTCACTCTTACTGTCCACAAATAGCGGGATAAAAAGCCCCCTCGAGGAGTAGAGGGGGTTAAAGATTTTCATTTTGTTGACCAAGTTCTTTTTGAGCAATGTATACATTTCCTTGCTCCACTTGTTTCTGTGTATAAACAGAATCGCCTGCATATCCTTTTTCCGTTTTCACAGTTCTTTTTGAGTGATTTGAATCTTGTTTCTTCATATAATATGTCACCTTTCCTTAAAAATAGACGAAAATAATGAGTACGAGTAATACAGCAGCGAAAATGGTAATGCCCATTAAAAACGAAGCGTTTTTATATTTAGGTGGTTTATGTATATCTTGCTGGTATCCAGGTGAGATTTCAGGGGCGAATTCTTCATCGAATGATTGATCTTTTTCTTTTTCGTCCATATGTATCCACCTTTCTTTTTCATTATGTTATACGTTACAAGAAAAAATATGCATAAAGAAAACAGCCGCTCTAGCGTTAGCGGCTGTTTTGTGTTGTATATTTTCTTTGAACTTGGAAGAGACGGATTAGAAGGAAGCTAGCACCAAATGCTAGACCGATAATAAGACCAATCCAATATCCTTTTGCTGCCCAGTCGGTATATGTTGCTAATATGTAACCGAGAGGGAGACCTATTACCCAATAAGCGACTAATGTCATAATTAAGGCAACATTTACGTCTTTGTAACCACGTAGTGCTCCTTGTACAGGAGTTGCAATTGCATCTGAAATTTGAAATAAAATCGCAAATATAAGGAACTCTTTTGCTAAATGGTGAACATTTGCATCTGTCGTATAAATAGATGCAATTCCATCATCAAAGAAATAAAGAAGAATCGAATAGAAAAGAGCGAAAGCAAGGGCTAATCCAATGCCGATAAATCCATATTGTTTTGCGTTATCATATCGTTTTGCTCCAACTTCAAATCCAACTGCTATCGTCATTGCCATTGCTAAACTTAAAGGAGTCATATATAACAAGGAAGCGAAGTTCATAGCTGCTTGATGCGCTGCAATTGTTGTCGTACTAAAGTTACTCATCATTAGTGTAACTGCAGCGAAAATACTCGTTTCAAAAAAGATAGCAAATCCGATAGGAACACCAAGTTTTAAAAATGATTTCCAACTCGAAAGAGAAGGACGATATAACTGTTTAAAAATATTAAAAGATGCGAATGGCTCTTTCGTACGAATAATAATGACGGTAATAATTAAAATGCACCAATAGGTTGCTGCAGAAGCAATTGCTGCACCGACACCACCGAGTTTAGGGAAACCAAAGTTCCCAAAAATTAATACATAATTTAATACTACGTTAATCGGTAATGATAGTAATGTAATGATCATCGTTGTTCGAGTTTTTCCTAATGCATCAATAAATCCACGCAAAACAGTATAAGTAAATAATGGGATAACTCCAATCGCGATAATACTTAAAAATTGTGCTGCAATACGTTCAACAGGTTCTTCTAATCGCATGCCATTTAAAATAGGTGGAACAACGAAGAAGCCAATAAGGATAACAACGAAACTAGCGCAAACTGCTAAATAAACTGCTTGTATGACAACGTGAGGAACATCCTCTTTTTTCTTGGATCCAATGAGTTGGGCAACAATAGGAGTAGTAGCCATTAAAACCCCTGTTAATCCTGTACTAACTGGGAGCCATATACTCGTTCCGATAGCCACACCTGCTAAATCAATTGGACTGGCATGTCCGGACATTGTCGTATCAAAAAAGCTCATTGCAAATAATGACATTTGGGTTACGAAAATCGGGAAGAATAGTAATACAAAGTGTTTTAGCTTTTGTGAGAATGAAGTAGTTTCTTTCATAAAATCCCCTTTCCGATAAAAAAACAATCCTTCCTATCATACAATTTAATCAAAAAATAAAAAAGAAATACGCACCAGTATATATATAAGCAATAAAAAAAGGATGCACATTGAAAAGGGATAAGGTATTATGATAAGGTGTGAAAAAATTACATATTCGTTATTAAGGAGGCACTACTCGTGGCTGATTGGTTAATTGGAATAATCATGGGTGCTGTTGAAGGTTTAACAGAATTTTTACCAGTTTCATCAACAGGACATATGATTTTAACAGGTCATTTACTTGGATTTGACGACGAGAGAGCGAAAGTTTTCGAAGTTGTTATTCAATTGGGATCGATTTTAGCAGTTGTTGTTATATTTTGGAAGCGTTTATGGTCTTTAGTTGGCATAGGTAAAGTAACAGACGGACCGTCGTTGAATTTATTACATATTATTATTGGGATGATTCCTGCTGGCATACTTGGCGTATTATTCCATAGTACAATTAAAAAAGTTTTATTTGGTCCAGGACCAGTTGTCATTAGTTTAATAGCTGGTGGTATTTTAATGATTGTTGCTGAGAAGTTTTCAAAACCAAGTACAGCAAGAACGTTAGATGAAATCACATATAAACAAGCATTTACAATTGGAATGTTCCAATGTTTAGCGCTTTGGCCAGGGTTCTCTCGTTCTGGATCAACAATAAGTGGTGGTTTATTAGCTCGCGTGTCTCATACAGCGGCAGCTGAATATACGTTCATTTTAGCAGTTCCAATGATGGTAGCTGCAAGTGGTTTAGATTTAATTAAAAGCTGGGATATATTAAGTACAGCTGATATACCGTTATTTGCAACAGGATTTATTACAGCATTTGTTGTTGCGATGCTTGCAATTGTTTCATTCTTAAAATTATTAGCACGTGTAAAACTAACACCGTTTGCTTACTATCGTTTCATTTTAGCTGCGGTATTCTATTTCTTCTTCATTATGTAAGAAGAAATCACCAGAAATACTCTATAGATTAGACGCTTGAAAAAGTCTACTCTATAGGGTATTTCTTTTATAGCAGGAGAAAATAAAGTTTTTACTCTCATTTACTTGTATTTCACTATGTAAAATATGACATAATGATTTTGTTACATTAATATAGAGAAAATTTATAGGGTATTTGAGAGGAGCAGTTTAGTGAGTTTTGTAATAGAGATAGTAATTCCGGCACCAATTGATGTTGTGTTTGATTATGTACATAATGACGAGAAAATACTAGAATGGAGTACCTTTATGGTAGAAAATAGGTATCCTTCAAATATAGATGTTGAAAAACCTCGTGAAGGTGATAAATATATATCTGTGCAAAAAATGGGGAAGAAAATATATGAATTTGAGGCGGAAATTTTAGAGTATGATGAACCGTATATCGTATCAGTTGGATGTGAAATGAAACAAGGTTATACTGCTGCAACTTATATGTTAGAAGAGGATGAAGAAGGTACATCGCTTACTTTAATCGTAGAATTTGAACCGAAGAACTTTATATATAAGATTATGTACAAGTTGACTGGATGGATGACGCGTGCGGTATATATGGGTGAGATGGAGCGTTTAGCAGAGTGCGTAGATGTTGCATATTCTCAGAAAAAAAGATTATGATTTTGCAAAAAAACTGCCGATTTCGGCAGTTTTTTTATTTTACTATTTTTTCAATCATACTTTCCATTACATGTTCCCAAAGAGAAGTATCATCAGCTAATGTAGCACGGAAATTAGCATACATTTCTTTCTGTTTTTCTTCGAATGTTGGATCTTCTTTTTCAGGCAATGTAGCGCGCATTGAAGTTACTAATTCTTGTACTTTTGGAGCGCGTGGTCCAAAGACAGCTTGTTCATTTCCGTCTTTATCAATGAAAATAAAGATTGGAATTGCACGTGCTGTTCCATTTGTTAAGTATTGATCCATTAATTCTAAGTTTTCATCACGAATTAATAAGCTCATATCAATATTTGCAACTTCAGAAATTCGTTTCATAACAGGTACGCATAAAAGAGCGTCTCCGCACCAGTCGGCTGTTAATACGATAACACGCCAGCCATCATTTTGGCGTTCTTCTAAAACTGGGAGTAATTCATTTGGAATTAAAAAGTTATTGTAAATATGTAATAGCGCATATTGGTTTACTTTCATTTCATTTACATATGTATCAAAGGACATACCTTTATCAGCCCATTGTTGTAAGTTCATAATTAACACCTCTTTAGTATGATTTGCTTTTATTGTACCAATTTTTATATAGAAAAGCTTGTATTCTTACTCTTTCTTATCACTAAATAATATATTTAGTGTGTAAAGGAATAGTGCGACACATAGTTCAGCTATGTTGGACATTTGTACGCTCTCTATCCAGTCGTCGGCAGTATGAATGACGAACCAATCTAGTGTAATTTCAATAATGGAGAGAAGAGCAATTGAGAGCCAATTTGGCATACTTGTCATCATTGGCTGTAGGAGCGATTTAAAGAAAATGAATATAAAATATGTAATACCATCTAATAAAAGAATAAGTAAAAAAAAGAGTAGTATAGCTGTTCGTGATGAGTATTCTATACCCGTAATTTGAAAGATTCCTACATATACAAAAAATATAAATGTAAAAAATGTAATGAGAATAAAAACAACAAAACTAATAACGATAGTCCTATCTTTTAGACTGAGATTAGAAAATTTGTCTTCCTCACTCACTACCTCAACTCCTTTTTCTGGAAAATCAAGTTCATTGTATCACGAAATGCATATTAAAAAACTACGAATTATGGGAAAATAAGGTGACAAAAAGTAAGATTTCATGTAAAATTATTAATAAGGTTTTTATTTAACTAAATGAAATAAAAGGGGCTGTCAAAGTTGTCTCAAAATAGAGAACAATTAATGGAAGAACTATCGACAAATGTTTTTGCGATGTTTCGCACGTTGCGTAATGACATTGGAAAAATATTTGGTGGTTACATACCGTGGAATGAGTTCATCGTCCTTAGAATATTGAATCGTACAAATAAAGAAATGGTATCACGTGTCGCTAATGAGTTAAATGTGTCGAATAGTCATATTACAGCTGTTACAGAAAAATTAATTAATAAAGGTTTCGTAACCCGTTCACGTTCTACATCAGATCGCCGAGTTGTATATTTAGAGATTACAGAACAAGGGAAAGATTTAGTTGCGAAAATGGAAGAGGCGAAAAAACGATACTTACAAGAAAGATTTTCCGCACTTTCAGAAGATGAAATGAATGTAATGATTTCTATTTCCCAAAAACTTATTTAATTAATTACAAACGAGAAAACGTTTACCTAGTGGAAAAGAAGACCTTCCTTATATGTGGAAGGTCTTCTTTCTTGTGTAATAGCTTATAAAAATAAAATGTGTATGAAAAAAGATAGATCGCCATACTACTAATAATGGAAGGAGGGAGAAATATGACGAATCGTAATGGTAGTAAAGGAAGCGCGAATCAAGGTTCACCAAAATCAGGAAAGTTTAATCAGGAATTTAGTACTGAATTTGAAACTGGTAACGATAATAAAGGGAAAGAATATCGTTCAAAAAAAGGAAGTAAATCAAAAAAGGAGTGAATCATTTCACTCCTTTTTTGATTTAAGATGCTGCCGATTGATCTGTATTATATTTTTCTTCTGATTTTGCGACAATCATTGCGCAAATTGCATCACCGGAAATATTTACAGCTGTTCTAGACATATCTAGGATGCGATCAATACCGATAATTAAAGCAATACCTTCTACTGGTCCGAAATGTTTAAAGAAACGAATAATACTTTCTTTTGCTAATATCTTTAATAAGCCGCCATATATGAAGACACCGTGAATAATGAGTACTAACATAACGACTATCATATACTTGAACATCGCAGCGACGCCTGCAAGCCCCATTTTACCAACGGATGAAGCAAGCAAACCAAATGTTCCAATTGGGGCTAATTTCATAACGAGATTAACAAGATACATCATTAATTCGTTGCCCTGTTCAAGTAATGAATGGATACCTTGAACTCGTTTTCCTAAAACAGCTAAACCGAGTCCGATTAATGCAGCAAAGGCAATAATTTGTAACATGTTACCATCAGCCATCGCTTTAGCTGGATTATCTGGCACAATATTCAGCAATGTATCGACGAAAGATGTTTCAGTTTTTGCACCTTCATACGTAAGCCCGTCTGTTTTAAAGTTACCGCCAGTTCCTGGTTTGATGATAAGTGCAAATGTCACTGCAATAGAGATAGCAACTGCTGTTGTTACGAGAAAGAATGAAATTGATTTTAAACCGATTCTTCCAAGTTGTTTCGGATCTCCAAGACCAGCAGCCCCTAGTACGATGGAAATGAATACAACAGGAACAACTAGCATTTTAATGAGTCGAATAAACAGTTGGCCAATTGGGTTAAACACATATTGATTTAAAAGTTCAAAAATAGATGGTGCAGCTAAATTTAAAGTGAGTCCAACAATTAGACCAAGAAACAATGCAAGTAAGATCGCTTTTGTTTGCTTCAATAAAATCCCCCCTTGTTTTTGTACAATTACTTCCTAAATGAATTGTACCGAAAAAATCCCTGTTTTGACAATATTTTCTGAATATTTCGCAAGGCTTTATTTGTTTTTATATGAATAGTCTGATTTTCCTGTAGTTTATAGAAAGAATAAATTTTAGAAAATAAAATAGACCATCACATAGGATGGTCAAAGGAAGGGAACAATTTATGTCAATTTAATTAGGGATGGAAGCTATTCAAAGACACTGGGGAATGTCTTAAATTAGGGAGGAACAGC
>NZ_JAEHCH010000022.1:0-103394 GCF_016483245.1 Bacillus cereus group sp. N31
AACATACCTCCCGCAAAACTTCCTGGGAAAAATCCGCCGCCCCATGAGCCGCCGCCCCCCCAGCCCCATCCACCACCGTGATGATGATGGTGATGATCATAATGGTTGTGTCCTCCATGATGATTATGTCCGCCATTATGATGGTGTCCTCCATGATGATTGCGATAATACACTCCGTTATTTTCTATATAATTCATTATTCACCTCTCCCTTTCAATTTCCTCACTTTAATATTGTATGAATAATACGGATCTTGTTGGTAATCTGGATAATAAGCATAATTCGAGTAATATGGATAACCATATCCGCCATGACCAAATCCTCCAATTGGACGACCATACATTTTATTCATCCCTTTTGCTATATAAAGTAAAATTTTAATCGGCGCGGGCTTTGTCCCTCCCCCACTGATTATTAGCCCAAATCAATCGGGCATTTATGGACAATCATTTCCCGCCTAACTTCCTTGCACTCATCGAATTTTGAGATGGGATTTTTACTACCCAGCAAATAGCGGGATAACAACGTAACAATATACTGTATGTAGGACAAATGCGGAAAGTATAGGACAAATGTCTATATTTTGTAAAAAAAACAAAACACTTTATAATAAGGATGTCAGATTATATCTTCTATTTAAGAAGTCTATATTTAAGAAAGATTAGAGGAATTATATAGAAATGAAGAAACCTATCGTTCAATTATTATTAATATTTACAATCGTATCTATCGTTCTTTTCCTATTAAATACATCGGTTATTTCGTTATATACGTTTGTCGGTGCTCTATGGTCCATCACAATCGTAGGAATTTCATTCGTTATTTTTATAGAAAATAGATCTCCCCAAAGTACTTTAGCTTGGTTTTTAGTATTAGCACTTCTTCCCGTTGTAGGTGTACTTTTATACTCTATTTTCGGGCGTAGCCGTTGGAGAAGAAAAAAACATCTCCATCGTTCAGAAGAACAAAGAAAATTATTCCGCGAAATATTAGAAGGAAGACGACTAGAATTATCACTCACAGTCCCATTACATGAACGTTCCATACATTTAACAGAAGTCGTACAAAAATTTGGAGGCGGGCCTGCCGCAGATAGAACGACGACAAAACTTTTAACAAACGGCGATCAAACCTTTTCAGAAATTTTGCAAGCAATCGAGAATGCAAAACATCACATACATATTCAATACTATATTTATAAATCTGATGAGATTGGTACAAAAGTACGAGATGCTTTAATACAAAAGGCAAACGAGGGTGTTATTGTACGCTTCCTTTATGATGGACTCGGAAGTAATACGTTAAGACGACGATTTTTACAACCTATGAAAAAAGCTGGAATTGAAATTGTCGAATTTGACCCTATTTTTTCAGCTTGGTTACTGGAGACAGTTAATTATCGTAATCATCGTAAAATCGTCATTGTAGATGGAGAAATTGGTTTTACCGGAGGGCTTAACGTAGGTGATGAATATCTTGGTCGCTCAAAAAAATTCCCTGTTTGGCGTGATAGCCATTTAAAAATAGAAGGAAAAGCATTGTATAAATTACAAGCCATCTTTCTAGAAGATTGGCTTTATGCGTCTAGTGGATTGAATACTTATTCTTGGGATCAATTTATGAATAGACAATACTTCCCAGGAAAAGAAATTCTGGATGCAACAGGTGCGGTGCAAATTGTAGCAAGTGGACCAAGCTCAGATGATAAAAGCATTCGTAATACATTACTAGCTGTTATGGGCTCAGCCAAAAAATCTATTTGGATCGCTACACCATACTTTATTCCGGATCAAGAAACTTTAACATTATTACGCTTAAGTGCGATATCTGGCATAGATGTACGCATTTTATATCCTGGTAAGAGTGATAGTATTATTAGCGATCAAGCATCTCAATCCTATTTCACTCCACTTTTAAAAGCCGGTGCTTCTATTTACAGCTATAAAGATGGATTTATGCACGCAAAGATTGTACTCGTTGACGATAAAATTGCAACAATCGGAACAGCAAATATGGATGTACGTAGCTTTGAATTAAATTATGAAATTATTAGCGTACTCTATGAATCAGAAACCGTTCATGATATTAAACGCGATTTTGAAGAAGACTTTAAACACTCTACTGAAATTAAATGGAACTCATTCCAAAAAAGAAGTATCAAAAAAAGAATATTAGAGTCCTTTATGCGACTGATTTCTCCTTTACTATAAGCAATCAATGTGATATTGATTGCTTTTTCTTTTATATTTCCCCCTTCTCCTTTTCTTTGCATACCATATTAAAACAAGTTATCATAAGATGTATTACTTTATGAAAATAATGTTAGGTGGGAAATACATGTTAGAACAATTTCATATACATTCTGATTTAAAACAGCAGCTTTCTACAATTCATGAAAAGAATAAACAAGAAGCTGGTGAAAATGCTCATTTAATCGGTACTAAAATATATAAAGCATCTGATAACAGCATTATCGAAGATGCTATTACGGCACTTCTTCTTGGCAAAAATATTCTATTAAAAGGACCAACTGGTAGTGGTAAAACGGTACTAGCGGAAACTCTTTCTTCTTTATTCCAAAAACCAATGCATAGCATTAACTGTTCTGTCGATTTAGATGTGGAAGGTATTTTAGGATACAACACATTACAAACGAAAGACGGAGCATCTGAAGTTACGTTCGTTAACGGTCCTCTTATGAAAGCAATGAAGAACGGTCACTTCCTATATATTGATGAAATCAATATGGCAAAACCTGAAACGTTACCACTTCTTCACGGTGCACTAGATTACCGTAAAATGATTACAAACCCATTTACACAAGAAGTTGTATACGGTGATGACGAATATCGCGTAATTGCTGCGATTAACGAAGGTTACGTTGGGACAAGTGAACTAAACGAAGCATTAAAAAACCGTTTTGTTATTATTGAAGTTCCTTATATTCAAGGTGACACATTAAAAGAACTATTACTATCTGAATCAAAATTAAATGATGTTGCAACAATTGAAAAGTTCGTTGCATTTGCAAGCGACCTTATGCCTTTAGCTCGTGATGGCCGTGTAAGTGAAGAAGCAGCAAGTATTCGTGGTATTATCGACGCATGCGATTTAGGTGTATATATTCCTGTTATGCGTGCTATTGAGCGAAGCATTATTGCGAAATTAAATGATGAAACAGAACAAATGACTGTCCGTGAATTAGCAGAAAGTTATTTCTTTGAGGGATAATTCATGAGACAAATTTTTAGTGACAAAAAAATTGATGCGTCGCTGTTTCTACAAATGGAAAACTTAATGTATGCCCTTCTAAAAGAAGACGATGCCTATCTTGAATATGGCTATAAAGCATACTACGACGAAATTGAAAAAAAGGTTGTCATTAGTCACTTTTGGGATGATCGAAAAGAAGAAGATACAGTAATCGGATTAAAAAGCGAAGTGTTCTTAAAAGCACTTGGTAATAAACATTACTCGGACATGGCTTTAATTCGTTCTTACGCGATTGAATTACAAGAATCGCCCCTAAAGAAGTTCTTAACACAATTATTTGTTCTATTAGAAGATTTACGTGTCGAGGAAATCGTAAAAAACTTACGACCTGGCACGAAACATATTTTTAAACGCCGAAAAGAAATGTACCGCAATTACTTCGGCTCACAAAATGAAATAAACCGCGTTCGTAACTATCACGGTGATCGTCTATTTTGTCTATGTTACCTTTCATTAACGAGCGATAAATATGAAATGTTTACTAATGAATATTTCGAGCAAATTGAAGTAATTTTGCATGAGACATTCCAAGCCCGTAATACCGAAGATATTATGTATATCGTTGAGAAAATTCGCTACCGCTTAGAGGAGCTTCTTGAAAATGATATGCTTAACAATTATTTCGGACATGCTCCGCTTTATTTATCTGTCATTGCAGATGAAAAGAACTGCCGCGTTGAAGATTTAGCAAATGATGATACGCAGCTCATAGATGACGATGACAATAAAAACAAAATGGATGAAAGCTTCTCCACATGGCATCGTGAAAATAAAAATAACGAAAACGAGAACTTTTTACGCTTTGAATTAGAAAGCGGAACAAAAACAAACATGATGGGTGATACTGCTCGTGAATCAGAAGATGGCGATCAAGCACTTGGTTCTGTACAAGGTACTTCTCAAAAAAGTACACAATCCAACTTTGATGGTGCTGATACAGAAGAAGCAAGAGCTTCACACGCTTCTAGCCAAAGCGAGGGTGCATATGGTAAGTATAATGTAGGTGCCTCTCATACATTTAAAGAAGCTCGCAAATCAAATCCTGACGAGAAAAAAGATTACCAAGCTATCAAATCAGTCGTTAATAAAGATGTAAAAGAATTAAAGAAAATTATCGAAAAAACGATTGAAAATAAAACGAATGCAAATAGTGATAAATACTACGGAAGACTTCGGAAGAAATTCCTTCGTATTTATACTGAAAAGCAGCCGCGCATGTTTTATAAAAAAGGACAAGAATCGCAAGAGCTCGACGTTGCATTCCAACTATTAGTGGATTGTTCTGGTTCTATGTATAACAAAATGGAAGAAACGAAGAAGAGTGTTGTCTTATTCCATGAAGCGTTGAAATCTTTAAAAATCCCGCACGCTATTAGCGGATTTTGGGAAGATGCTTCTAGTGCTAAACCTGAAGATAAACCGAACGTTATCCATGAGGTTGTAAATTACAAAAACTCAACGTTACCAAACGTTGGTCCAGAAATTATGCAACTTCGTGAAGAAGAAGATAACCGCGACGGATATATTATTCGTATCGTTTCTGAAAAGCTTGCGAAAAGACCAGAAAAACATAAATTTCTATTAGTCTTCACAGACGGTGAACCTTCTGCCCTAGACTATCAACAAGACGGAATTTTAGATACGCATGAAGCTGTGAAACTCGCTCGTAAAAGTGGTATGGAAGTAATCGGTATCTTCATCGAAGAAGGCGAAGCGAAAGAAGCGACTTATCAATTAATGAAAAACATTTATAATCATCACTTCTTAGTTGCAAATCATGCTGAAGATTTACGATTGAAGATTAAACCATTGCTGAAAAAACTATTACTGAAGACGATTGAATAGAAAAAAGGAGCCTTTTGGCTCCTTTTTTCTCGTTCAATTACTTTTTTTCTGGTTGAAACTTGTATGGAATGGCTACTTCTAACAATGACTCGAATCCTCCATCGTAGAATGGGAATCGTTCATTTGCGATTGTTCGCTCCACCCACTCTATCGCAGAAATTTCTCTCTCATCTTCTGCATGTAGCTCGCCCGTTAGTACTTTCGCTCGAAATGTAAAAAGTAGTGCGTGATTCCCGGATTCTTCAAAGAATTTTTCATTGATTGCAACAAGTCCACCTGCCATAGCAGTTAAACCTGTCTCTTCTTTTACTTCCCTTACTAGAGCTTCCTCTAACGTTTCACCCTTTTTAACAGCCCCGCCTGGCAATGAGCAAACGTTTTGTTCTACATTATGTACCATTAATATTTTATCTGTTTCTTCGTCATGTATTAGTGCATATACGACATCAACTCTTTGCATGTTATTTTCACCCTCTCAAAAAGAATGAAGAGCCGATTCCTAAGAATCGACCCTTCCTATTAATTCATCACTAACTCAGCTGTGAGCTTTTTTTTTAACTTAGCCAACATGTCCGTTGTCATTTTGTCTAAATCGTATTCTGCTTTAAAGCCCCACTCTTTCATTGCTGCTGTTGCATCAATAGAGTTTGGCCAGCTATCAGCGATTGTTTGACGAGCTGGATCTACTGCGTAATCCATTGTAAACGTCGGAATGTGTTTACGAATTGATGCTGCAATTTGCTCTGGCTCGAAGCTCATTGCTGTAATGTTGAACGCATTTCTATGCACTAGCTTACTTGAATCAGCTTCCATTAATGAAATGATCGCTTGTAAAGCATCTGGCATATACATCATATCCATGTACGTTCCTTCAGCAATGTATGAGGTGTATGCACCTTTTTTAATCGCCTCATAATAAATTTCAACTGCATAGTCAGTTGTTCCGCCTCCTGGAGGAGCTACGTAAGAAATTAAGCCTGGGAAACGTACACCGCGCGTATCAACGCCAAACTTTTGATGATAATAATCACATAGTAATTCTCCTGCTACTTTGTTTACCCCATACATCGTAGTAGGACGCTGAATTGTATCTTGTGGCGTATTATCTTTCGGCGTTGATGGACCGAATGCACCGATAGAACTTGGCGTGAAAAACTTACAGTTTAATTCACGAGCTGCTTCTAATGCATTTACAAGTCCACCCATATTTAAATTCCAAGCAAATAACGGATTTTTTTCTGCTGTTGCTGAAAGTAAAGCTGCTAAATGAATAATTGCATCTACTTCATTACGCTTTGCAATATCATGTAGTTTTTGCCCATCTGTTACATCTAACGTTTCAAATGGACCAGACGTTACTACTTCACTATCTGTTTCACGAATATCTGTTGCAATAACGTTTGATGCGCCGTATACATCACGAAGTTTCATTACTAGTTCAGAACCAATTTGCCCTAAAGAACCGGTTACTAGAATTTTTTTCATTTTCCCCACTCCTCATTTGCAAGCTATTCAAAAGATGTCGTTACTTAAATGATGCCCATTTCTTTCCCTACTTTTTCATATTTAAGAATTGCTTCATCTAGCATTTCCTTCGTATGAGCTGCTGTAGGCATATTACGAACGCGTCCTGTTCCTTTAGCTACAGTTGGGAACACGATAGATTTTGCATATACGCCTTCTTCATTTAGACGTCTACTAAATTCTTGTGTTAATACTTCATCACCAATAATACAAGGTGTAATTGGCGTTTCACTTTCTCCGATGTTAAAGCCAAGTTCTTTTAACCCTTGTTTTAAATAGCGACCATTTTCCCATAAACGATCGTGTAACTCTGTGCTTTCCATTAAGATTTCAATTGATCTCATGCAAGCTGCTGCATCAGCTGGTGTTAATGCTGTAGAGAATAAGAATGGACGTGAACGAACTTTTAACCAATCAATTAAGTTTTGTTTCCCTGCTACATATCCACCAATTACCCCAATTGCTTTTGATAATGTACCAATTTGGAAATCAACTCTATCAGAAAGACCGAAGTGCTTCACAGTACCTGCACCTTTTCCAAGTACCCCTGAACCATGTGCATCATCTACATATGTCATTAAATCTAGCTCTTCTGCAATCTCAACAATTTCTGGTAATTTTGCAATATCTCCATCCATTGAGAAAACACCGTCTGTAATAACCATTAATTTATTGTAAAGACCTGATTCTTTCGCCGCGATTGCTTTTTGGCGTAAATCTTCCATATCAGAATGTTTATAAACGATGATTTTCGCTCTTGATAGACGACTACCATCAATAATAGATGCATGATTTAATTCATCTGAAAGAATCGCATCATTTTTATCCATAACAGCTGAAATCGCTGCCATATTACAATTAAATCCTGATTGATAAGCAATTGCTGCTTCTGTATGTTTAAACTTTGCAATTGTTTCTTCTAATTTAATATGCAAATCTAAAGTACCGTTAATTGTACGAACAGCTCCTGCTCCAACACCGTACTTATGAATTGCACCAATCGCTGCTTCTTGTAAGCGATTATCAGTCGCTAATCCAAGATAGTTGTTTGAAGATAAGTTAATATATTCTTTGCCGCCAATTGTAATAATCGGTCCATTTGGACTTTCAAGCGGATCAATTACGTTATAAAGCCCCTTTGATTTTAAATCCTCTAAATTTTCTTCTAAAAATTTCGCAAGTGTTTTACTAGACATCGTGAAGCCTCCCATCGTTCATGTAAGCGGATTATTGTCTTAATAGTTCTAATAATCCCTCTACTAGCTTAACACGTTTTCAGAATTTATTATAGAAAAATAGTTTAAAGAAACCGCTTACAAATTTTAATTATATATGATTCATTACAAGAAATCTATCATTTACATTCCATATTTGATAGAATTAAAAAAATATTTAGGGAGGCTTCAAACATGGCATTTACAGAATCTGATGTATATAATAACGAAGCGTTTTTTGAGCAATATATGAAACGAAGATACCGCGAAAATAGCCCCAATGAATCCATTGAAAAGCCAGCATTCTTTCAACTCATTGGTGATGTAAAAGGAAAACAAATTCTCGATTTAGGTTGTGGCGATGCTAAGTTTGGCGAGGAATTATTAGAAAACGGATGCCACTCTTACACTGGCATTGAAGGCTCTCAGCTTATGTATGAAAAAGCTAAAAAACAACTAGAAAATAAAAATGGATCTGTTCATTTGATAAACCTCAAAGATTATACATACTCCCCATCCACTTTTGATTTAGTCACATCTAGACTCGCTTTACATTATATTGAACATCTTCATATCATTTTTCAAAATGTGTACAAAACTTTAAAAACAAATGGAACCTTCATCTTTAGCGTTCAACATCCTGTTATTACCTCTTCATTTGAAAGCTTGCAAACGAGTGGTAAAAGAACGAGCTGGTTCGTCGATGATTATTTTAAACTAGGCAAACGGGTTGAACCATGGATTGACCAAGAAGTTATTAAATATCATCGTACAACGGAAGAGTATTTCACATTATTACAGCAAGCCGGATTTACCATTATAAATCTAAAAGAAGCTACACCAAATCAAACCTATTTTCAAAGTGAAGAGGAATATGAACGACGTTTACGAATTCCCCTCTTTCTATTATTTTCTTGCAAAAAATAAAAAGACGATGAATCCCCATCGTCTTTTTTCGTTATCTCATTGCTTGAGCAACTTCTTTAACTAATCGTCTTCCTCTTCCGTGCGGGATACATAGTGGTGTTCCAAACAACGGATCCGTACTGATTTGACACTCCATACGGAATACATCCCGAACTAACTTCTGGTCAATAACTTCTTCTGGTTTACCTTGTGCATATATTCGTTTATCTTGAATAGCTACAATGTTGTCTGCATAACGGCATGCCAAATTCAAATCGTGTAATACCATAACAATTGTTCGTTGCTCTGTTTCATTTAATTCGAATAATAAATCTAGCACTTCAATTTGGTGAGTCATATCTAAATATGTAGTTGGCTCATCCAGTAAAATAATGTCTGTATCTTGTGCAAGCGTCATTGCAATCCAAGCACGTTGACGTTGCCCACCTGAAAGAGCATGCACATCCCGCTCAGCAAATTCTGTCATACCTGTTGCTGCAAGTGCCTTCTGTACCATTTCCTCGTCTTTTTCTGACCATTGCTTTAACCAAGTTTGATATGGATAACGTCCTTGCTTTACAAGTTGCAATACTGTAAGCCCTTCTGGTGCTTGAGGTCCTTGCGGTAAGATTGCCATTTGACGAGCAATTTGCTTCGTTTGCATACTTTGTAACGCTTGATTATCTAACAAAATGTCACCATTTGTTGGCTTCAATAATCTAGCTAGTGAACGTAATAAAGTTGATTTTCCACAACCGTTAGAACCGATGAAGATTGTAATTTCACCTTTTGGAATTTCTAAATCCAACTCATCGATAATAATTGTTTCACCATAAGACAGCGTCAAACGTTTCGTCTCCAATGCTTTTTGCATATTCATCTCCCTTTATGAATTCCGACTTTTATAAAGTAAATAAATAAAATAAGGTGCACCAATTGCTGATGTAAATACCCCTGCTGGAATTTCAAGTGGTGTGAAAATTGTGCGCCCAATTAAATCCGCAGCGAGTACTAAAATTGCACCGACAATAGCTGCAACTGGGAGTAATGCACCGTATAAAGAACCAACTAATCTTCGCGAAATATGAGGTGCCATTAAACCAACAAATCCAATCCCTCCGGCAAAGGCAACGGCCCCACCAATTAAAGCTGTACTAAGTAATAACATAAATACACGCGACTTCGTTAAAGGAACACCAAGCCCTACCGCTATATCATCCCCTAGCTCTTGTGCATTTAAATGTCTAGCAGCGATAAAGGATATTACCGTTAAAATGAGAACCCAAGGCGCAAGTACCATCACATTTTGCCATGAAGAGCCGTAAACAGTACCTGTAATCCATACATTTGCTTGGCTCGCTTGATAAATTGGTGCTAATAACATAAATAACGTTGTTGCCGCTTTCGTTAACGCCCAAAATCCAACACCAATTAAAACAAGACTAATCGGTGATAAGCCATCATTTTTCCATGCAAATAAATATACAAAAAGCGCTACAATCGTCGCTCCAGCAAAAGCTGCGAGCGGCATATAATGAATGCTTACTGTTAGCGCATTGTTTTTATCACTAAATATAGCTAAAAAGAGTACAACTGCTACGCTTGCACCACCTGTAATTCCAATGATATCAGGGGAAGCAAGCGGATTTCTAACAAGCCCTTGTAAAATACAACCTGCTACAGCAAGTGCAATTCCTACAAGGATCGCAATTAAAATACGCGGCATACGAAACTTATTTACAACCATATTTGACATCGCATCGCCATTTCCAGTAATCGCTTGCCATACGTCATAAGGAGCAATCTTCATATCTCCCATACCTGCACTTGCAAAAAATAATCCTATTAAAATTACTAATAAACTCACCAAGACGAGACTAGCTCGTTTATACATTAAAAACGAGAATCCATCTTTTCCTATACGAAACGGGATATACTTCTTCATTTGCTAAGCCCTCTCTTACGTGCAATATAAATAAAGAATGGGGCCCCTATAAATGCTGTCATAACCCCTACTGGTACTTCTTGTGGCATAATGACATATCTTGCGGCTATATCCGCTAAGATTAATAGTATTGCACCTAACAATCCGCTATAGGGCACTCTCCATCTGTGGTCAACTCCAACAAGAAATCTGGCAAAATGCGGAGTTACAATTCCTATAAATCCTATTGGGCCAGCAACCGCAACTGAACCACCCGACAACAATACAATAATGAGTAGTACGAATGATTTCATTAAAATTGTTCGTTGTCCGAGACCTTTTGCAACATCTTCTCCCATCATCAATGTATTTACTTTCCCTGCCATCATAAGAGAGGCAATCCATCCTACTAATAAATACGGAAATACAGATTGTAAAATTTCTATTTTTCTTCCTTGTACAGATCCGGCAAGCCAAAACAATACTTCTTCCATTGCCTTTTCATTCAAAACAAGCAACCCTTGTGTTAATGATGAAAATAAAGCACTTATCGCGACACCTGCTAATGTTAACTTAAGAGGAGTCGTCCCTTCTTTTCCTAAAGAACTAGAAGCAAATACAAGTACAGCTGCAATTGCCGCTCCTAAAAAGGCAATCCACGTGAAAGCCGATAATGACGTCACGGAAAAGATAACAATTGCTACAACTATGAAGAACGCAGCGCCTGAATTTAATCCAATAAAATCTGGTGAAGCAAGTGGATTCTTAGTTAAAGTTTGCATAAGACAGCCTGCAATGGCTAAACTAGCACCAACACTAGCTGCAATTAACGCCCTAGGCAGACGTACATTTTGAATAATAATATGTTCATTGGAACCATTAAAATGAAAAAAAGCATCCAATGCTAGTTTCCAACTCGTATTTGTATATCCGAAAATAATACTTCCCCAAATACAAATAACGACTGCAATGATTCCAACAAATAATCCAATCCATTTTGCTCGATTTGTTTTTAATAACATGCAGCGTTTCCCCTTCAATGTATAATGATACGTTGTTAGTGTATTTCAACTTAATTCTCATTGTCAACGGAAATGAGAATTATTTTCAGCCATATGTATTGACAATCAAAAGATAAAGGCTTAATATCATGCTTGCTATTGAAAAATATTCTCAACATGTAGGGGGTACATAATGAATTTCATGCGGAAAAAATCGTTTACAGTATTTGTATTTTTACTAGCATTTTCAATGCTTTTAAGTGCTTGTGGAAAATCAAATAACAAAGAAGAATCTACAAAAGAAGATAATAAAAAAGAAGTGGTTACTGTAGAACATGCAATGGGTAAAACAGAAGTTCCTGCTAATCCAAAACGTGTAGTTATCTTAACAAATGAAGGAACTGAAGCTTTACTTGAATTAGGTGTGAAACCAGTTGGTGCTGTAAAGTCTTGGACTGGTGACCCATGGTATCCACATATTAAGGATAAAATGAAAGATGTAAAAGTTGTTGGTGATGAAGGACAAGTTAACGTTGAAACAATTGCTTCTTTAAAACCAGACTTAATTATTGGTAACAAAATGCGCCACGAAAAAGTGTACGAACAACTAAAAGCAATTGCACCTACTGTGTTCTCAGAAACATTACGTGGTGAATGGAAAGATAACTTCAAATTTTATGCAAAAGCATTAAATAAAGAAAAAGAAGGCCAAAAGGTTTTAGCTGATTACGAAACACGTATGAAAGATTTAAAAGGCAAACTTGGTGATAAAGTAAATCAAGAAATTTCTATGGTACGCTTTATGCCTGGTGATGTTCGTATTTATCACGGTGATACATTCTCTGGTGTTATTTTAAAAGAACTTGGATTTAAACGTCCTGGTGATCAAAATAAAGATGATTTTGCAGAGCGTAACGTATCTAAAGAACGTATTTCGGCAATGGATGGCGATGTATTATTCTACTTCACATTCGATAAAGGCAATGAGAAAAAAGGTTCTGATCTAGAAAAAGAATATATAAACGATCCTCTATTTAAAAACTTAAATGCAGTAAAGAACGGAAAAGCATACAAAGTTGACGATGTTATTTGGAATACAGCTGGCGGTGTAATGGCTGCTAACTTGCTACTAGACGACATTGAAAAACGCTTCGTTAAATAAATTTATTCTAACCAGCTCCCCTCTTTTATGGAGCTGGTTTTTTCATTTCACTGAAGTGTCACATTATTTCATTTTGTATTTTTATTCCCAATATGTTATATTATAAAAGTAAATAGAATATATTTTCTCTATATCAGAATAAATATTTTAATCTAAATTTTCTGATTAATCACTATTTTAAATTCGTTTAGAATTCAATTACTACATTTGAAAACGCTTATTATCGAGTTTTCAGGGCAAAATACAATAACGGTTGAAGAAAATAGAACTTTTTTAGAAATTTTCTTTCTATTTCCATATAATTCTATTGACTTCTAAATATTTTGTAAATTAAAATGATTACATAAATATCCGTTATACAGGATTAGGGGGAAACAAAAATGGATGCAGCTTTAAAATTAGACAAAGCTGGAGAGCAACAATCACCAAAAAAACATCCACCAGGGTTATACTTGTTGTTCTTTACAGAAGCATGGGAAAGATTTAGTTATTACGGAATGCGTGGCTTATTAGTTCTTTATTTAACAACGAGCTTAGTAAGCGGCGGTTTAGGCTTTGATAAAGCAGTTGCAGTTCAAATTTACGGTATTTTCACAATGCTTGTATATTTCACACCTATTATTGGTGGCTGGTTAACTGACCATTTCATTACGAAACGACACGCCATTACTATTGGCGGTATCATTATGGCGATTGGTAACTTCGTACTATTTTCAATGAATACGAAAACTGGACTATTTTTAGGATTAGGATTATTAGTTATCGGTAACGGATTCTTCAAACCAAATATTTCGACTTTATTAGGTCAATTATATAGCGACAACGATTCTCGTCGTGATAGTGCCTTCACTATCTTCTACATGGGAATCAACTTAGGAGCTCTTATCGCTCCATTCATTTGCGGTTACTTCGCAGATTACAGATACGGTTTCTTAACAGCTTGTATCGGTATGATTATTGGGCAGATTGCATTTAACTTATTAGCACCTCGTTACTTAGGATCAGCTGGAACAACAGTTGTGGGTAAAAAATCTAAAGAACAAAATGCAAAAGCTGTTGAGAAAAAACCTTTAACACCACAAGAGAAAAAACGTACTGTTGCAATTTTAATTTTAACTTGTTTCGTTGTATTCTTCTGGGCAGGATTTGAACAAGCTGGTAGTTCTTTAACACTTTACACAGATAAGTTCGTAGATCGTACAATTGGTGGATTTACAATTCCAACACCTTGGTTCCAATCTGTAAACCCATTATTCATTATCTTATTAGCATTACCAGTTTCTGCATTATGGATTAAACTTTCAAAAACAAAAAATGGTGATTTAAAAATCCCTACAAAAATGGCTTTTGGTATGATTTTACTAGGAGTCGGGTACTTAGTTTTAACTTTAGCTGTTCTAAAAACTGGTAGCGATGAAGGTAACATTACAATGAAAGCAAACTTACTATTCATTGTATTCACTTACATGTTCCACACAATCGGTGAACTATTCTTATCACCAATTGGATTATCTATGGTAAGTGCAATCGCTCCTGTTAAATTAGCATCATTATTAATGGGTGTATGGTTAGCTGGTACTGGCTTTGCAAACTTATTAGCAGGACAATTAGCTGCTTTCACTCAATCTTTAGGATATTTAGAAGTATTTGCAAGCATCGGTGTTATCGTAATCGTACTAGGATTAGTACTTCTTATGTTCTCTAAGAAAATTGCACATATGATGGAATAACAAAAAGACGCTTCTAAAATTAGAAGCGTCTTTTTTATTATTTCTCCTCTAAAGCCGTCACGTCCACATGAACGCTCTCACCAGGATTAGATACGTCATACACTTGGGCACTCCCCTTCTGCTCATCACAGCTCTCAATCCATACTGGTACGCCCTCATATGTAACGTCAATTCTACTTGAAGAAGATAAGATTTGTTTCACACGTTGCACATCCATACTACTATCCCTCCTTTTGCTTACTACACTCCTTTGTATTTTTTCTTTTCCTTTTAGAATATATTCCGTAAGGCAGCATGTTGATTGATAGTCATTTCTTCCTCACATGTTAATATTTACTCTATCGCTACCTTTCTGACAAATAAAAAAAGACGTATATTCCACACGTCTTTTTCCATAATATTCAAATTTTAAGAAAATAATGTTTTTACTACTGCACTTACTTTATCATTATGGATTTGATAATACACTTCTAATCCTCGTCTCTCAAAGCGTACTACCTTATTTTGCTTTAACTTCGTTAAATGTTGTGAAACCGTTGATTGCGGAATTTCTAATACTTCCTGTAGTTGTGTTACATTACACGTTCCACGTTGCATTAGTTCCATTACTAGGCGTAGACGCAACGGATGCGCTAACGCTCTTAACATTTGTACATCTTCTTCTGAAATACGACATTCGAATTGATTTTGGCTCATAAAGTTCCCCTCATTTTCGTTTTTATTTTCTTTTTATTTATTTATATATCTGTTCTTATATTTCCTGTTACGACATAACTTTATCAACCTATAACGCTGAAAATTTTTTCCACCTTTATCAGCATAGAATTCAGGAAAAAATCCTTACTGATTTTGAATATTATACTATATGATATAACGAAAAAGCAAAACAAAGGGCTACAAATACTTTGCTTGCAAACGTTGTTTTATCAGGCTTTTTGTTATATTTTCACCTCATTGAAACGCAAAGTAATGATATTGTAAAATACCGTCTATAATTGATAAACTTCCGTAAAGTAGTTGGAGTATACTTAACCTCTTTGTTACACTAAAAGGAATTTTCAGTAAAAAGAGATGCTCTAGTATTAAGAATTTGCTTCTTATTTTTTATTCATATTACATTTGGCTGGAACGTTATTCAAAACCTCATAATGAAATAAACCACTCCTTCCCCCACTAGATCAAACAGGACAGATAAGTGCAATATATCAAACTTTATATTCGATACAAAAGACGGCATCTACTATACACCTATTGGGACAATGACATATGAACAAAATACTCACTGAATAAAGTTTCACTTTAAAAAGCGCACTCAAATACATTTAAGTGCGCTTTTTGTCTACTTTATGAACAAAGCTTTCTTTTAACACTATTATGGAATAATTATACTTTTTTACGTTGACAATAGTGTTGAAGGAGAATATACTAAGCATGTAAGTTGATTGTGAATTGTTTCACAAATAATGTGAATTTCTTCACATATAATAGATAGGAGTTGTCATTATTATGAGTACTTGGACACAAATTTATGACCCATTAAACAACATTTGGTTATCTGCACTAATCGCAGCACTTCCAATTTTTTGCTTCATTATTTGTTTAGTGGGATTCAAAATGAAAGGTTACATGGCTGGTCTTTACAGTGTAATTGTTGCTATTATTCTTGCTATATTTGTTTATAAAATGCCTACAACTGCAGCAGTAGCATCTGCCGGATTTGGTGTTTTATCTGGATTTTATCCAATTTGTACTATCGTTATCGCAGCTATCTTCCTTTACAAATTAACTGTTAAAACAGAACAATTCAATGTCATTCGTGATAGCATTTCAAGTATTACAAATGATCAACGTTTACAAGTATTATTAATCGCTTATTCTTTCGGCGCTTTCTTAGAAGGCGCAGCTGGTTTCGGTGTTCCGGTTGCTATTACAGCTGCATTACTTGTAGGTATGGGCTTTAATCCATTAAAAGCAGCGGGTATTTGCTTAGTAGCTAACATCGCTGGTGGTGCTATGGGGGCTATGGGTATTCCAGTTACAGTACCTGCACAATTAACTGGAATAGATGCATTAACTGTCGGTCGTCAAGCAGTTTACATTTTGCCATTCATTAGCATTGTTTTACCGTTCTTACTTGTTTCAATGGTAGATGGATTTAAAGGCATTAAAGAAACTTGGCAAGGTATTCTTGTAAGTGGTGTTTCTTTCGCAATTACTCAGTTCGTTGTAACTTACTTCTTAGGCGCTGAACTTACTAATATTTTCGCAGCAGTCATAAGTATGGTCGCTCTTGCATTATTCTTACGTGTTTGGCAACCAAAATCTTCTGCTAAAGAAGAAAAACAAGAAGAAAAAGAGTCTCATACATTCAATCAAATTTTATATGCTTGGTCTCCATTCGTATTCTTAACTGCATTTGTAACAATCTTTAATTTAAAACCAATTAAAGCTTTATTTGCTCCGGATGGTCCATTAGCAAACTTAGTATTTAACATTCAATTTCCTGGTCTTCATAATCAAGTTATAAAAACTGCACCAATCACAAAAGCTGATACACCTTTCGCAGCGATTTTCAAACTAGATGTATTCTCTTCTACAACTACTGCGATTGTATTAGCAATTATCGTTTCACTTATCGTCTACCGTGTAAACGGCAAAATGATTAAAGAATTAATGATTGAAACAATAAAAGAATTAAAGGTTCCAGTATATACAATTTGTAGCGTTATCGCTTTAGCTTACGTAGAGAACTACTCTGGTATGTCATCTACACTTGGACTTGCATTCTCTTCTACTGGAAATGCATTCCCTATTCTTTCTCCAATCTTAGGATGGATTGGCGTATTCATTACTGGTTCAGTAGTATCTAGTGGTTCACTATTCGCACCACTTCAAGCAGTAACTGCCGATCAATTAAACATCGTCCCATCTACTCTCGTTTCATTAAACGTAGTTGGTGGCACAATAGCAAAAATGGTTTCACCACAATCCATAGCAGTTGCTTGTGCGGCAGTTGGACTAGTTGGTAAAGAATCTGCTCTATTTAAAACAGTGATGAAATATAGTTTAATCTTCTTAGCTATTATTAGCTTACTTCAATTAAATGCTGTATTTAATATCTTTTAAAAATAAAACACCGATCCAAATGGATCGGTGTTTTTTACATTACATTTTTTTATCCCGCATTAACGTGGGATGCTCCCCCACTGATTAAAGTTTCACTTTATCCTTTAATAAAGAAACTCCAGCAATTTCAGGGTGAGTCATTTCGAATGGATCTAAAATAATATCCAATTCTTCTTCTGTTAGTACACCATGCTCTAAACATAACTCTCTAACAGATTTCCCTGTTTCAATCGCTTCGCGAGCAATGCGAGATGCTGCTTCATAACCAATGTGAGGGTTAACTGCTGTAATAATTCCAACACTTTTCTCAACATATTGCTTCAGCAATTCTTCATTTGCTGTAATTCCTTTAATACAGTATTCTCGGAATACACGGAATCCGTTATTCATAATACTAATAGATTGAATTAAATTAAATACAAGCACAGGCTCCATTACGTTTAATTCTAATTGTCCTGCTTCTGAAGCCAAGCAAATTGTATGATCATTACCAATTACTTGGAAAGCAACTTGATTAATTACTTCTGCCATAACTGGATTTACTTTACCTGGCATAATAGATGAACCTGGTTGGCGTGCAGGCAATTGAATCTCTGCTAATCCGACACGTGGCCCAGACGCCATAATACGAAGATCGTTTGCAATTTTAGACATATTCATCATACATACTTTTAATGCCGCAGATACTTCTGTGTATGCGTCTGTGTTTTGCGTTGCATCAACTAAATGCTCTGCGCCGACAAGTGGGAATCCGCTAAATGTTCGTAAATGTTTTACCACTTGTTCAATGTACGTAGGATTTGCATTTAATCCCGTACCAACAGCTGTCGCCCCCATATTCACTTCATATAAATGTTGACGAGACTGTTTAATTCTTTTTATATCACGCGCAAGCACGCGGCTATACGCTTCAAATTCTTGTCCAAGGCGAATTGGCACTGCATCTTGTAAATGTGTGCGTCCCATTTTAATGACGTGATCGAACTCTTTTGCCTTTGTACGGAAAGCAGCATGAAGTTCTTCCATTGTAATAAGAAGCTCTTCTAACATCATAAGAGTTGCAATATGAATTCCCGTTGGAAACGCATCATTTGTTGACTGAGCCATGTTCACATGCGTGTTTGGGCTAATTTTCGCATACTCACCTTTTTTGTATCCCATACGTTCTAATGCTCTATTCGCAATTACTTCATTTGTATTCATATTAATGGAAGTTCCAGCACCGCCTTGAATTGGGTCCACAATAAATTGATCATGGAACTTTCCATCAACAATTTCTTGTGCTGCTTCCGCAATTTCTTGCCCAATATCTTTAGCTAAATAACCGGTATCCATATTCGCAAGTGCCGCCGCCTTTTTCACAATTGCCATTGCCGTAATGAGTGACGGATGAATGCGATATCCTGTAATTGGAAAGTTTTCTACGGCACGTAATGTTTGTACACCATAATAAGCTACACTTGGTACTTCCTTTTCACCTAAAAAATCTTTTTCTATACGTATATCCTTCGTTGCTATCATTTGCATCACCTATACTTTTTTCATTCTAAATCCTTATCTAAAAAATCCGCCATCTCAAAATACGAGTATTATTCAGAAGAATTTTTCAGTATCCACCTTCACTATATAGTACCTCTTTTGAAAGCGCAAACATTTAATTTTCTATATATCCTTTTTATTAAAGTTTATAGAAAATCATTCTTCTACTTTCTTTATCTCCACTCGTTTAATTTGATGCATATCCTTTTCAAGGACTTTAAAATAAAAGCCATGTTTCTCAATAACATCCCCTTCAGCAACGACTTGTTTTTGTACCATGATCCAACCACCAATTGTATCTACATCATCTGCAACCAAATGTATGCCAAATAAATCATTTACTTCACTAATAAGCACTTTTCCCTCTACAATTTTACATCCTTCGCTTATGTGTTCGATAGGCGGGTGTTCATCTTCATCGTATTCATCTCGAATTTCTCCAACAATTTCTTCTAAAATATCTTCTAGCGTGACAATGCCTGCTGTACCACCATATTCATCATATAATACAGCTAACGGAATTCGCCTTCTTTGCATTTGTAATAGCAAATCATGAATTGGGATATTTTCTAATACTTCAATAACTGGCCTTGTATATGGTGTAATCGAGCACTCTTCCTCTCGATTGCCATCCATATAACGAATAAATAAATCTTTTACATTAACCATTCCGATAATCTCATCTTTATCTTCACCAAATACAGGATATCTCGTATATTTTTCTTGCGCAATTACTGTAATATGTGTTTCAAACGGCTCGTCCTCATATAATCCTACAACTTCCGTACGAGGTACCATAATTTCCTTTGCTACTCTATTATCGAATTCAAAAATATTATTTACGTATTTAAATTCCCTTTGATTAATCTCTCCGCTCTCATAGCTCTCCGATAAGATTAACCTTAATTCTTCTTCTGAATGAGCTACTTCATGTTCAGAAGCTGGATGTAATCCAAATAAACCTGTTACAAGCCTTGCCGAACCATTTAAAGCCCAAATAAACGGATACATAACTCGGTAAAAATAAATAAGTGGCTTCGATAATAATAAGCTAACTTGCTCTGACCTTTGTATAGCTAATGTTTTTGGGGCAAGTTCCCCAATAACAACATGTAAAAATGTAATCACTGCAAAGGCAATAATAAATGAAATTGTACTAGCAATGGCAGGAGATAATTGTAACTTTAAGAACAATGGCTCGAGTAAATGTTTTATAGTCGGCTCTCCTAACCACCCGAGCCCTAACGCAGTAATCGTAATACCTAACTGACATGCTGATAAATACTCATCTAAATTTGCAGTTACTTTTTTAGCAGCCAATGCACCTCGTCGTTTTTCAGTAACGAGTTGATCAATGCGACTGCTACGCACCTTAATAATTGCAAACTCAACAGCCACAAAAAAAGCTGTTAATGCAATAAGAATGGCTACCATCAATAATTTTAAAATATCCACATATGTCCTTTAGCTTTCTTAGCTAAAGTTACACCTCCTTTTAAAAAGAAGTTTCACTTTAGTTTCTTCAATTATTAGAAAGCAACCCTATATAAAATTCACCAATTTTCAAACCTCATATAATTCTAAAGGTAAACCGTCAGGATCTTGGAAAAAGACGAATTTCTTCCCCGTTATTTCATCAATACGTATCGATTCCGTCTCAACACCACATTGATTCAAATGCGTCACAGCTTCTTCTATATTTATAACTGCAAATGCTAAATGTCTAAGGCCAGCTACTTCTGGAAAACTTGGGCGCTCAGGCGGACTTGGAAATGAAAATAATTCTATTTGATACTCTTCTCCTACACATAAATCCAACTTATAAGAATCGCGTTCCTTTCTATATACTTCATTTATCACTTTAAAACCTAATATTATAGTATAAAAATATTTTGACACTTCATAATTCGAACAAATAATTGCAACGTGATGCACTTTACATATATTCATGATTTCTCTATTCCTTTCTTTACCAAAGATGCATATTCTCCCTTGAAATGAAAAACATATATAGCAGAACATCTCTTTTAGGGGGCTTACTATGAAATTTATCACTTTTTTTGTCGGACTTATCGTCGTTTTCTTCCTTGCTTATATTGCTAGCAATAATAAGAAACACATTAAATTCAAACCTATTTTCATCATGCTTATTATACAGTTAATTTTAACCTATTTATTATTAAATACAGAAATTGGTCTCATACTTATTCGGTTCATTTCCAGCCTTTTCACAAAGCTACTCGAGTATGCTGCTGATGGTATAAACTTTGTGTTTGGCGGTCTTGCAAATAAAGGTGAGATGTCGTTTTTCCTTACTGTATTATTACCGATTGTCTTTATTTCCGTCTTAATTGGTATATTACAACATTTCAAAATACTACCATTTTTTATTCATTGGATTGGTTTCTTTCTTAGCAAGATAAATGGTCTTGGGAAATTAGAATCTTACAATGCCATCGCTTCCGCTATTGTCGGCCAATCAGAAGTGTTTATTACGGTAAAAAAGCAATTAGCACAAATTCCAAAACACCGTCTTTATACACTTTGTGCATCAGCCATGTCAACAGTATCTATGTCTATCGTAGGTGCCTATATGACGATGATTGAACCTAAATATGTAGTAACCGCACTCGTTCTCAATTTATTTAGCGGTTTTATTATCATACTCATCATTAACCCTTACGACGTTAAAGATGAAGAAGATATTTTGGAAATAAAAGGTGAAAAGCAAAGTTTCTTTGAAATGCTTGGCGAATATATTCTTGATGGTTTCCGGGTAGCCATTGTCGTTGGCGCCATGCTCATCGGATTCGTAGCATTGATTAGCTGCATTAATGACCTATTCCTCATTATATTCGGCATTACTTTTCAGCAATTAATCGGCTACGTATTTGCACCTATTGCATTTCTTATTGGTGTACCAAGTTCTGAAATTGTCGCAGCTGGTAGCATTATGGCAACGAAACTTGTAACGAATGAATTTGTAGCAATGATGGATCTTAGTAAAATTTCCAATAGCCTTTCTCCCCGTACAGTTGGTATCATTTCTGTTTTCCTCGTTTCTTTTGCCAACTTTTCTTCTATTGGAATTATTTCCGGTGCAGTAAAAGGGTTAAACGAAGACCAAGGAAATGTTGTGGCAAGGTTTGGGCTTAAATTACTATATGGAGCTACTCTCGTTAGTATTTTATCTGCAATTATCGTAAGTATTATGTTGTAATTAGGTAAAATTTTATCATTTTCTTATCCCTATCTTTTGTATACAATAACGAATAGGTGTCTTATAAAGTGAAACTTTACTCAGAGGGGACTATCCCCCTCTGAGTATTAGCCTTCACCAATCGGGCTTTTACGGGCAGTTAACTCCCACCTAACTTCCTTGCATTCGCTGGACTTTGAGGTGGGAGTTTTACTGCCCGTTAATGCGGGATAAATAATCAAGACATCTATTTTTTATACATGTACAATCGCTTTTATTTAGCGTAAAATATTTTTTATGTGTTTTAATACACCTAGATGTATACACTTTGATAGTTTTAAAGGAGAAAAAATGATGAAATCCGACACAAACAACAATATGCGAGCCAAAAAAGGACGCTCAAAGAAAAAACGCCTACTTTGGTTCCTTCTTATTCCATTACTAATTGTAGCACTTGGAGCAGGAGGTTACTCCTTCCATATATACAGTAAAGCAAAATCCATTTTAAATAACGCTTATTCTGAACTAGGTCGAGGAGATAAATCCAACAAACGTGAAAAAGCAGTTAAACCTATGACTGATAACATTTCCGTACTTATTATGGGTGTTGATGAAAGTGATATTAGAGAAAAAAATTATGGAAAAGCAACTCGTACGGATGCGCTATTACTTGCAACCATTAATAAAAACGATAAATCCGTTAAACTTGTAAGCATTCCACGTGACTCACGCGTCTACATTAAGTCACGTGATAAATACGATAAAATTACACATGCACACGTATTCGGCGGTGTAGACAGCACGATTGATACAGTAGAGAACTTTTTAGACGTTCCTGTTGACTACTACGTAAAATTTAACTTTAAATCCTTTATCAAAATCGTTGATTCCCTTGGCGGTATTACTGTCGATGTTCCTGTTGAGTTTACAGAACAAAATAGTAAAGACGAAGCAAATGCAATTCATCTTAAAAAAGGACGTCAACATTTAAACGGAGAAGAGGCACTTGCACTAGCTAGAACTCGTCACATCGATAGCGATTATATGCGCGGTCAACGACAACAACTTGTTTTAGAAGCTATTGCCGAAAAAGCACTATCTCTTAATTCCATTAATAAAATCGGTGGCCTACTAGATGCTGTCGATAATGATTTAAAAACAAATTTAACTTTTGATGATATGATGACAATTGCAAAAAATTCAATGGATTCAAGTTTAAAAATGGACAAATTTCAAGTGGAAGGTACAGATAAATATATAGATGGTATTTATTATTACGTTCCAAACGAAAAAAGCGTCAATAATATATCGACAACACTTCAAGAACATCTCGGTGTTACGAATAAAAATGAGCATAAAAAATTATAATAAAAAGGCTGCTAGATTTTTCTAGACAGCCTTTTTATTATAATTTCCAACAAATTTTTCATGCATATTGTGACAAAAAGAGACAATTATTACAACAGTGTAACATTTTTTATAAAAACATTACACACACAGTGGAAATAATAGTATACTAGAACTTACATACTGTTATTTTCATCATTTTTATACAAAAAATGTAATACATATATTTATACACAAATTTCTGGGGGGAAATAAATGAAGCTAAGTAGAATACTGATCGGTTCTGCAATTGCAGGGGGCATATTACTTTGTGTAGGCGGTATTGGTGGATATCAATATGTATCCAAATTAAATAATCAATTAAATAACACCGCATTACCAAATACTACGTTTGAAGGTATTTCTCTTGATGGAAAAAATAAAGCAGATATTCAAGCAATTATTAATCAAAAAATTAATGAATTAGATCAAAAATCCCTTACCTACATATTCCAAGATGATAAACAAACTTACATATGGAAAGATTTAGGTATAAATTATAAAGAGAAAGATATCGTAAACAAAATCTTTAAAGAACAAGAAGGAAACGTAATGAGTCGTTACAAAATGCGGAAGCAAGCTGAAAACGATGAATTAAAACGTGACTATAAATTAACACCACAATTAAATACAACAGCTTATGAAACCTTTATAAAAGATAAATATAATGAAACATTAAAAAATCCTGTTAATGCAGAATTAAGTATTGAAGGCTCTACTGTAAATGTTAGTCAAAGTCAAAACGGAGAAAAAATTGATAAAGGCAAACTACGCGATTTAACAAACGAAGCTATTACTACTGGTAAATCAGATGTTACATTACCGGTTACATTAATAAAACCAGAACGTTCTACAGAAGATATACAGAAAATGGGGATTAAAGAAGTAATTGCTGAGTACTCTACTCCAATGGCTGGCCGTAATGGTAATCAATCCTTTAACGTAAATAAATCAGCTAATACTTTAAGTGGAGTTATTGTTGCACCTGATGAAACGTTTAGTTTTAATGGCCGTGTTGGTGTAACTGATGCTGCACATGGTTATAAATCTGCCGCAGTATATTCACAAGGTAAAGTTATACAAAGTGCAGGCGGAGGCGTTTGCCAAGTCAGCAGTACTTTATATAGCGCAGCTTTAAGGGCAGATTTAGGAATTGTTTCTCGAAGTAATCATTCTATGCCTGTAAATTATTTACCACTTGGGCAAGATGCAGCAGTGGCAGACTATGGTCCGGATTTAAAATTTAAAAACAATACAGGTAATCATATTTATATTCAAGCATTTTCAAATGGAGGTAGTATTACTACACGCATTTTCGGTACAAATACTGGTAAAAATGTTGAAGTTTCTTCTCAAGTAATTAGTAGAACTAATGATAAAATAACAGCGGTTACGTATAAAAAAGTAACACAAAACGGCGAAGTACTATCAAATGGACAAATTTCAAAAAGCGTATATAAAAGTGCCCCAAAACAATGAGATACTATCAAACGGACAAATTTCAAAAAGCATAAAGAAAAAGGCGTGATCTACTCACGCCTTTTTCTTTTGCAGTAATAGTAAAAAAGTTTCAAGATGATCCTTCGTTTCTTCTAAAGACCATATACGATTCCCTTGCTTCGCAGCTAGTACGCACGCTTCTTCCCACGCGTTCTTGTTCTTCATATATACTAATTCATCGCGTAATTTCAAAACAATTTCTTCATCTTCTTGCTCTATAAACTCTGCCATCACGCTTACTATTTCATCCTCATGAATACTTAACGTACAGTATGATTTAAGAAAGTATTGTAATGTCGTATACATATGTACTCCCCCTTCTTATTTGTCAGATGGATAAGAAGTAATAATCTTATATCCTAAATCTCCTGACTTATCTCTCGCTAAAACAGTAACAGTTTTTACTAACTTATCTTTTACATTCATATTTTTCTTTATTACGGTTTTCCCGACCGGGAATGAATGAGTTGTATTTAATACGAGACGAGCCTCTTTAGAATTTTTTAACCAATCTTGAATTTCTTTATCATGTTGCTTCAAACTATCTTTTACAGCTTTCGTCGCTGTTTCTTTATCATAGTATGTACTTGCCGCTGATACTTTATCTGTCTTCAAACGATTCTTCAAATCCTCTTCTGATTTTCCTACATGCCTTTCAATCGTATGACCATTTTTAGGCGGCCCTTCCATTTCATCTAAAATATTATCACTAATTTTTTCTACTGACGTACCTTGATTCCCTGTTTGTTTCTCAGTTTTTTGTTCTTTTCCTGCACATCCACTTAAGATCAGCATCAATGCCAGTAAACTACTGAAGAAAAGACTATTTATTCGTTTCATCATATCACCTCTTCCATGATTATTATCGTAACTTCACTAAAAGTCAATTTCACAACGAAAAAACACATACATTTTTTAAACTCTTCAGCTATTTTGCTATATTTACCACTCTATCTTCATCAAACCACTGTTTTTCACCTACTTTAAAATATACCCCTATGATTTTCTAATTATTTCCCGAATTAAAACACCATTTAAAACACTGCATAAACCCTTTAAAAATAGGGTTTATGCAGTGTTTTTCAATAAATTATAATATACCCCCATTTTTATATACCCAATACCTATATACGGTATACAAACGTCGTTCTGTCAACGTTTTCTACATTATGTAAATTTCTCCTTGCCTATCCATTCGAAATATGGTGTAATGCAAAAAAAGATAAAGGATTTTATAATATGGCAGAAACGATTCAAAATTTCCTAACAGAATACTATTCAATCGCAATTCCACTTAGCATCTTAATCAATATCATCATCAGTCTTTTAGGTTTTATCCCTAGCATCTTTTTAACCGCCATTAATATACAGCTATTTGGTGTTACAAATGGCACACTCATTTCGATCGCAGGCGAAGCATTAGGGGCTATTATCTCGTTTTATATTTATCGCATAGGCCTTCAAAAGTTCACTCACGATAAAGTAAATAAGTATCCAAAGGTAGAGCGTCTTCTTTATGTAGAAGGTAGAGAGGCCTTTCTACTCGTTCTATCGTTTCGATTGATACCTTTCATCCCATCAAGTATCGTGACTTTATTTGCAGCTCTAGGGAAAATGTCATTACTCTCCTTCAGTATTGCCAGTACAATAGGTAAAATACCGGCCTTATTGATTGAAGTATATTCGGCATATCATGTTATGAATGGAACAAATGAAGCAAAGTGGATTGTAACAATCGCAGGTTGCATTGGATTGTTCTATTTGTGGAAAAAATGGAGAAAAAAATAAAGAAGGAGCATAGGCTCCTTCTTTATTTTTGAAGTATTTTATTAATATCTATCCCTTAAATCCTTAGTTTACACCAACAGCACTAAATGATTGCTTCACTGCATTTACTTCTGCAGAGCTAGCACCATATAAATCCGCTGCAGCTTGTACTGCACCAGCACGAGCTTGACTAAATGTAGTAGATTGCGTGAAATACTGTGTATTTGCACGGTAGTAAATCGCACCTAATTTATCTTTACCAATACCAGTTACAGTTACACCAGAATGCGTACCGCCATTTGCTAATAAATAAGCTTGCTTGTTAATAATACCACTGTTCGTATGAACCCCACCGTTATCACTAGTACCAGTGTAACGCTTAGAATAATGGTCTGGGTCACCATATTTCGCTGGATCACTCATAGAGCGAAGTGCATCTCCTGCTTTACCAGGCGTGTAAATATCTTCACCAATTTCCCAATCTGGATTACGATTATCATAGTATTCTACTAAAGTACCAAAGATATCAGAAATTGCTTCATTTAGCGCTCCTGATTCATTTTGATAAATTAGATCCGAGCTATTTTCCGTAACAGCATGCGTTAATTCGTGACCAATTACATCAATTCCACCAGATAATGAAGTGAATGTTACACCATCACCATCTCCGTATACCATTTGTGAGCCGTTCCAGAATGCATTATTATACTTACTTCCGTAATGAACTGTTGATTTTAATGGTGCTCCTGCATCATTAATAGAGTTTCTATTAAATGTAGCTTTATAATAATCATATGTTTTACCTGCATAGTAATGAGCATCTACTGCCGCTGCATCATACGCTGCATTGAAAACATTATCTGCATCTACCCATAATGTTCCCGGTAATGTAGTACGATTTTTCGCATCATATGTGAAAATTGTTGCCCCGCGCGTATTATCTTGCAAGTAGTAAGATGATCCAGATAACGTTGTATTAAGCGATTTCGTATCTCCTAATACACCTTTACCAGTTCCCACTTTATTCGTTCCTGTTACTGGCTTTACAACAGCTTTTGCTTCCTGTTTAGGAGCACCTTGCTTAACTGGTGACTTATCTTCATTTGTTACATGATCAAGTTTATTATATTTATTTAACACTTTACCGCTGTCTGCTTCAATGAAATAGTAGTAGTTTCCTGGGCTCGGATCTAAGAAGTTTAGATTTACAACGTATGCATATGTTGTTTCTTCACCGTTTTGATATACATATAAGTCCGCTTTCGGTTCTACCTCATATTTCGGTGTTACACCTAAATCTTGCTGCGCGATTGCAATCGCTTTTGCGCCTTCAATCTTATTTTTATTTTTCAACTTTTCTTTCTTGTCTAAATCAGGTGCAACTGTTCCAGACAATACTTTTAAAGAACCATCTTTACTTACGTGAGCTACTTGAGTAGAACCCCATACAGGTACTCCTTCGTAAACTTGTTGCATACGTACTACTGTTGAATCAGTTACAGCATCTTTTTTCACTTGTTTCACTTTGAAAGAATCTTGCGCACTCTTTTCCCCTAGCTTATAATCACCTTTTGCTGCATTTAAATAATCAAACACAACAGATTCTGCTTTCTTGCCAGTTGCTCCAGTTAGATCACCAGAAATAAACTCAGGCGACTTCACCGTCTCATTGTACTTCTTCGTAGAGAGCACATTTTTTGAATCTGCAAACGCAGAGCCTGTCCCTCCAAATGTAGTAACTGCCATTCCTGCCGCTAACACTAACGCTAAACTTTTCTTTTTCATGAACCTTCCCCCTAATAAAAATTTTTTTGAAAAAGAGTAGTTTCATATTAGCATTATGTTTCCACTATTAATATACTAAAAATTCAAATAATTATTTTCTCAAGTTTTGTAGAATTTTGAGGAACAAATATTGAAAAAACCCTTTCCGTTAGGAAAGGGTTTTTTTTATAAATTAATTTGTTCAACTGTTTTAGCTTCTTGCCCTAGAGTATCTGGCTTCCAAGCATACTGAATATCCAATACTACAGCTGCAATTGCCATAACCACAAATGTTCCTGCAATTAACTTTTTCATACTATCCCTCCTCTTTATTCTTCTAATAAAGTAATTGCTAATTTATAATAGCGATTACTTTCTTTAAAATCTGAGCATTCTTCTAAGTATTCAGCTAGTTCTAAGTATACTTTCTTTAAATCTTTTATATTTTCCTCTGTTTTAAAGAAAGGAACTACTTCTGTTTCTAGAAATTTTTTATAGAGGTCTCTTTCTTCAAAATATTTATATCTTAAATTTAACAATAAATATAACATCCCTTTGTATCTCTCATCTTTCCTTGCAGCAAGGATACCTTTTTCAATCCATTCAGCCGCTTCCTCAAGTTCTCCTAATTGAATACACTGCAACGAGAGCTCATACATGGCATCAATATAATTCATATCCTCTTCTTTTTTATATTTTAAGCATTCTATATAATACTCTTTCGCCTTGGCATAATTTTTTTGTCGGTAGTACAGATAACCAATATTATTTAAAGCAATAGAAAGAATATTATCTTTATCAGCAAAAGAAGTTGCTTCTCTTATGATATGATTATAGATTTCCATAGCTTCATTATATTGTTTTTTTCTAGTATAACTAAACGCAATTAAAAACTTACAATTAATTATATTTCTAAATTTATATTCGCTTTTAAAACCTTCTAATGCCACATTAGCAAAGTATAATGTCATATGATCTATTTCCATCTGACTATATGTCAATGCTAAATTATAATATATTCCTGTTTCATAATATCCTAACTCTTTCGCCATCGATTCTGTTTTTAACAAATACTCTAACGCTTGCGTATATTTGTACTGCACAGAATATAATAATGCCTTATTATACGTATATAACATCTTCTGAAAAGGCGAGTATTTCTTATACACTTTCTTCAATCCGTCCAATTCTTCTTCAACAGCAGGGAGATCCCGCTTCATCATTAAATAACGTGTATACAGCAGTTTATAATAATTTATAATTTCAAAATCCAAAACATGCTTCATTTCACCTTGCAACTCTTCATATATGCGTTCTACTTGTTGCTTATCCAAATGAACTAGTGCATTCAACCATTCATCCAGCTTCCCCTTCACATCTTCTTCTACATCTCTTAAATCCGTTACAGCAATCTCTAATCTTGCGCAGAGCAATTGTAGAATTTCTTCTGATGCTTCGATCTTTCCATTTTCGATCTTACTTAAGTATGAGACAGAACAAATGCCCTGACATAATTCTTCTTGTGTCATTTTTTGCTGTAGCCGTTTATAAAAGACTTGTTTGCCTATTTTTTCTAATGTTTGTTGCATTGTCCTCCTCCATTCTCATTACCCCCATTACTCTAATAATACATAAAATTTAAAGAAATATAAATTGATAAATGTTAATTTTCTAAAAAATATGCATTATTTCATTTTTTTCTCTCTTGACTTCACATCAATATCTCCTCTTTGCTACGAACGTCGTAAAATTGGTATACTATAACCAAATTACGGAGGTGTTTTCGCAATGAATTATTATAAAGACGATAGTTATGCCTTACATACAGATTTATATCAAATCAACATGGCTTATACATATTGGAAAGATGGTATTCATAATCGCCGTTCTGTTTTTGATTTATATTTTCGAAAGCTTCCATTTGAGAATGGCTACGCTGTTTTTGCTGGTCTTGAAAAAATTGTAGAGTACATAGAAAATTTCAGTTTTACCGAGAGCGATATCGCTTATTTAGCAGAATTACAATTTGAAGAAGAATTCCTTCATTATTTACAAAATATGAAATTCACTGGGGTCATTCGTAGTATGCAAGAAGGTGAAGTTGTATTCAATAACGAGCCTTTATTACGTGTTGATGCACCACTCGGTGAAGCACAAATTATTGAAACTGCCCTTTTAAACATTGTGAATTACCAAACATTAATTGCAACAAAAGCTGCTCGTATGAAGCATGCTGCAAATAACGATGAACTTTTAGAGTTTGGCACAAGACGTGCTCATGAATTTGATGCTGCCCTTTGGGGAACACGTGCTGCCTTTATTGGCGGTTTCTCATCTACAAGCAACGTTCGTGCTGGAAAACGCTTCGGGATACCTGTAGCCGGCACACATGCTCACTCTTTCGTTCAAGCGTATCGCGATGAATATGTCGCGTTTAAAAAATACGCTGAAACTCACAAAAAATGTGTTTTTCTCGTCGATACATATGACACATTAAAATCTGGTGTTCCAAATGCGATTCGTGTTGCAAAAGAATTTGGAGATCGTATTGATTTCTATGGCATTCGTCTTGATAGTGGTGATATGGCTTATTTGTCTAAAAAAGCAAGAATATTACTAGATGAGGCTGGGTTTACAAATACAAAAATTATCGCTTCTAGCGATTTAGATGAATACACAATTATGCACCTTAAATCTCAAGGAGCAAAAATTGACGTATGGGGTGTTGGAACAAAATTAATTACATCCTTTGAGCAACCAGCATTAGGGGCTGTTTACAAACTAGTTGCGATTGAAGATACTGACGGGAAATTAAATGACACGATTAAAATTTCATCTAACCCTGAAAAGATTACAACTCCAGGGCTTAAACGAATTTATCGTATAGTCAACAGGGTTAATAATCATGCTGAAGGCGATTATATTGCGTTAGATTCTGAAGAGCCTGAAAAAGAAGAACGCTTAAAAATGTTCCACCCTGTTCACACATATATAAGTAAATTCGTAACAAACTTTGAAGCACGTGAACTGCATAAAGACATTTTCGTTAACGGTGAAAGAACATACGAACTACCAAGTATATTAGATATTCAAAAGTATAACGAACAGAGTCTCGCTCTATTTTGGGAAGAATACATGCGAACTTTAAACCCCGAAGAGTATCCTGTCGATTTAAGCCAAGAGTGCTGGGATCATAAAATGAATTATATTCAAACTGTTCGTGAACAAGTTGAAAAAAACATACAAAAATAAACAGAGAAGTTTCCTCCTTCTCTGTTTTTTCAATACTATATGAATATTTGTAAAAAATATATTAAAATAACAAGGTGAATATTTTTTATTTGTAAAATTTAATATTGCGTTATTAAAAATTAAAATAATATTTGATATTATTTTATTGAGTCACTTTCAACAAAATAACCGATAAAAAAGAGGACGCAATTGCGCCCTCTTTTTATAAATCTTTCACTCGTAGTACACGCATTGCATTTAATACTGCAATTAACGTCACACCCACATCTGAGAAAACAGCTTCCCACATTGTCGCTATACCAAAAGCACCAAGTAATAAAACTAATCCTTTTACACCTAATGCAAATATAATATTTTGCCATACAATACTTCTTGTGCGTTTTGCAATTTTAACAGCTGTTGCAATTTTTGAAGGTTCATCAGTCATTATAACGATATCTGCAGCTTCAATCGCTGCATCCGATCCTAAGCCACCCATAGCAATACCAACGTCCGCTCGTGCTAATACTGGCGTGTCGTTAATACCATCACCAACGAAAGCAACTTTTTCTTTTCCACGCTTAGCCGCATCAATTTTTTCAATCTCTTCTACTTTTTGTTGTGGTAGTAGTTCTGCGTGAACTTCATCTAAACCTAATTCTTTTCCAACAGCTTCACCAACTGCTTTTGCATCCCCAGTTAACATCACTGTCTTCTTGATACCTAGTTCTTTTAACTTTTGAATCGCTTGTTTTGAATCCTCTTTTACCTCATCTGAGATAACAATATAACCTGCGTATTTACCATCTACAGCAACGTGAACTAATGTACCTACTGTTTCTGGTTGCTTAAATTCAATATTTTCTTTTCTCATTAATTTAGCATTACCTGCGAAAATTTCTTTTCCTTGTACTTTTACAACTGTACCATGACCAGAAATTTCACTATAGTCTTCAATAGCATTTTCATCGATTGATTTTCCATATGCATTTCGAATAGATTGTGCAATTGGATGATTTGAATATACTTCTGCAAACGCTGCATACTCTAACAGTTCTTCACTAGTAGTACCTTCACTTGGCTCCATTTTTGTAACTTTAAAGACACCTTTTGTTAATGTACCTGTTTTATCAAAGACGATATATTTCACATCATTCAATGCCTCTAAATAGTTACTTCCTTTTACTAAAATCCCACTTTTGGATGCACCACCGATACCTCCAAAGAATCCAAGAGGAATGGATACGACTAACGCACATGGACAAGAGATAACTAAGAATACTAACGCTCTATAAATCCACTCGGAGAATGTAGCACCTTCTAAAATAAGCGGTGGAATAAACGCCATGATCGCTGCTGTAATAACTACAACAGGAGTATAATAGCGCGCAAATTTCGTAATAAAGTTTTCTGTCGGTGCTTTTTTACTACTTGCATTTTGAACTAAATCTAAAATTTTTGATACAGTAGATTCACCAAATTCTTTTGTAACTTCAATTGTTAATACACCATTTTGGTTTACAAAACCACTTAATACGTCATTACCAACTTCTACTTCACGCGGTACAGATTCACCTGTAAGTGCTGAAGTATCCATCATTGATGTTCCCTCGACTACTTTTCCGTCTAATGGTACTTTCTCACCCGGTTTTACGATAATATAATCGCCGATTTGTACATCTTCCGGTGATACTTGTTTCGTTTCATTTCCAACCTTTACATTCGCATAATCAGGACGAATATCCATTAATGAAGTAATTGATTTTCGAGAGCGATTTACTGCAATACTTTGGAATAGTTCCCCTACTTGATAAAATAGCATTACCGCAACAGCTTCTGAATATTGTTGAATTGCAAAAGCTCCTACAGTTGCAATTGCCATTAAAAAGTTTTCATCGAATACTTGGCCGCGAGTTATATTTCTTACTGCTCTCCAAACGATATCTCCACCTATTAATAAATATGCAAGGACGAATAACGGAATTGTTATCATTTGTGGTAAATCAGCTAAGGCAGCAACTCCTGTCAAAATTCCACCGACTACTAATCGCCCTATCATCTTTTTCACATTTGCTTCACCATGATCGTGACTATGCCCGTGGTCATGACCGCTCTTTTCTTCACGAACAACTTTCACATCTGGTTCTAACTTTTGAACGACATTTTTTATATCTTCTACAGTCGATTCTAACTCTCTTTTATTCGCAACTTCTACCCGTAATTTCTTTGATACGAAATCAACATTTGCTTCTGAAACTGTCGGCATTTCCTTAACTTTATTTTCAATCTTCATTGCACAGTTCGCGCAATCTAAACCTTCTAATATAAAAACTTCTTTTGCAGCTTTATTTTTTTGCTCTTCTTGCACTTTAATATGTGGTTCTAACTTTGTAACAAGCTGTTTTGCTTCTGTCACAACTTCATTTTCTTTATTTTGTGCTGTTTCTAAAACCATCGTCTTTGTTGCAAAGTTTACAGAGCAAGAATTTACTCCTTCTATATTCCCAACGCCTTTTTCAATTTTCATTGCACAGTTCGCACAATCTAAACCTTCTAACATCAGTTTCTTTTTCACTAATGCTTCTGCCATCGTTCTCCCTCCTCGCGTTTTTATTCTTCCTCGTTTACGTGTTCAAACGCTTGCTCGAAGATATGAATTACGTGCTGATCAGCTAACGAATAATAAACGACCTTTCCTTCTTTACGATTCTTTACAAGTTTCGCTTGCTTTAACACACGTAGCTGATGTGAAATAGACGATTGTGTCATTCCTAATAAATAAGCTAAATCACAAACGCACATTTCAGCTTCAAATAATGCATGTAATATTCTCGTACGCGTACGGTCACCTAATACTTTAAATAGTTCTGCTACTTTACTTAAACTTTCATCAGTCGGAATTGTTTGCTTCACTTGATCCACGACTTCCTCATGAATTACCGTTTGAGAACAAGTTTCCTGCGGTGTTTCTACTTTATTTTCAGCCATTATAGCTCACCTCTTTAATTGAACATATGAACAACTGTTCATATATCTTATACTTTTATTATATGAGCGCCTACTCATATGTGTCAATAAAATCCGAAAGATTTTTTTGACAATTCCATTCATATTTCAACATATACATATCAATATTCTCCGCACCTATCATACTCTTCATACAAAAAGGATGCACGAAAACTATCGTGCATCCTTCTCTTATTTCCCCTACATTAGCTACCCGTAAAAGCCCGATTGTTAAAGGCTAATAATCAGCAGGAGATGAAGAACCCCCACTGATTAAAGTTTCACTGCATCCACAATTAACGAAGCAAATTTTAATGTACCATCTTGATTTCTATGATCAAAACGTTTCGAGCGATAAATAAAACCATCTTTCTCATTCCAATCATTATAATGAAACTTACCATTCTCATCACAGTATTCTAAAATCCTAACTTGAAAACCTGCCGATTCAAACATGGACGTGATTGTTTTATAGTTATGAACGATTTTATGACTTGCTGCTGGATGATCTAATGGCCCTGGTCCACCTACTTGTACACCTTGCTGATATTCTTCATCTGGGAAAAATGCATCTGGCACTGCACAACGAATATATCCATCCTCCTTTAAAAACTCATAACAAATTTTTGCCGCTTCGATTCCTTCTTCGTACGATAAATGCTCCCATACATGTTCCGCTAAAATTGCTGATAAAGAATTAGGTTGAAACTGATCAAGCCAAGTTTCTCTTCGCAATAAATTTAATTTTTCTTCATTCGTATGTAACCAACCAGGGTTATTATTATACCCCTCTGCTCCAACAACAACTTTCGTTTCTAACATTCCTCTTCCTCCCCTTTTTTCATATTCCGACATAAAAATTCGACAATTTAACATTTATTTCCTTCCTTATCCAAAAGAAAAAGCCTTGTGCGCTCCCTAGACGCAAAAGGCTTACTATTTATATCCCTTTAATTAGCTTGTTCTAAATTATCCTGCGAACTTCCATCATCTTTTAAATGACTATGTTTTTTCGAATAAACAAAGTATACAACTACTCCGATTGCTAACCAAACACCGAAGTATATCCATGTTTTTAATGGTAAATTTACCATTAAGAATAGACAACATGCAACTGAAATAATCGGTAAGATCGGTACAAGTGGTACCATAAATCCACGTTGTAATTTCGGATGCGTTTTACGAAGAATGATAACAGTTACACCCACCATGGCGAATGTTAATAACGCTCCAATATTCGCTAAATTCGATAATTCTTTTAAATCGATAAATCCAGCAATTAAAGCACTACCAATTCCCGTTAACCACACTGAAAATGTTGGCGCTTCAGTCTTCTTGTTAATTTTCGCAAAAGATTTTGGTAATAAACCGTCACGGCTCATTGCGAAGAATACACGCGTTGTCGCATAAATGTAAGCGAAAATTACAGCCATAATACCGATTACAGCTCCAATAGCAATTACACCAGCCACTTTATCTTGTCCTACAACTTCTAACACATATGCCATAGCTTCAGGTACATCTAATTCCTTATAAGAAACCATACCTGTCATAACGAGACAAACTACAACATAAATGATTGTACAAATAACTAACGAAGCAATAATACCAATTGGTAGATCACGTTGTGGATTTTTTACTTCTTCAGCAGAAGTTGCTAATGCATCAAATCCTAAGAAAGCAAAGAATACTGCTGCTCCCCCTGCGAACACTCCACTTAAACCGTAAGGTGCAAATGGTATCCAGTTTTCTGGTTTCACGTAGAATACACCAACTGCAATGAATAAAACAACAATACCAATTTTAATTAATACCATTATGTTATTCACACGCTTACTTTCTTTCGTACCTCGTGATAATAACCAAGTTATCACTAACGTAACGATAACTGCTGGTAAGTTTACCATACCACCCTGTGCTGGAATCGTTAGCAATGCTTTTGGAATTTCAAGTCCCAATCCACTCACTAAGTTATGGAAATAACCCGTCCATCCACCAGCTACTGCGGCAGTCGTTACGACATATACGGATAACAATGTCCATCCCATTAAATGGGCAACAAACTCACCAATTGTTGCATACGAATATGTGTACACACTACCTGAAACAGGAAGTGTAGACGCAACTTCCGCATAACATAAAGCTGCAAATCCACAAACAATTGCTGCAATCATAAATGAAAAAATAACCGCCGGACCAGCATCTCTTGCTGCTACTAATCCAGTTAATACTAGAACTCCTGTACCAATTATCGCACCAATCCCTAGCATTGTTAGGTCAAATGCCCCTAGCGTTTTCGTTAAAGTTTTACTTTTACTTTCCCCTAACAATTGCGTAACGGATTTCTTTTTAAATAGGTTGGCCACGATGAATGCCCCCTTTTGCCAAGAAGAGCTAAGAGGTATTATCTCTTAGCTCTTATCATGTTGTTTTATATATTGTTCGATTTTGTTTTGTATAATGCTTCTATTAGCAAGATACTGTTTCTGCTTCTAATAATTCTTTAGCACCTTTGTACTCTACACCGTGAGCTTCTGCAACAGCTTCAAATGTTACATAGCCATCTAATGTGTTAATACCTTTTAATAATGCAGTGTTGCCTAGGCAAGCAGCTTTGTAGCCTTTGTTAGCAATTTGTACTGCATATGGTACTGTTACGTTTGTTAATGCAAGAGTTGATGTACGTGGAACCGCACCTGGCATGTTTGCAACTGCATAATGAACAACACCGTGTTTTTCGTAAGTTGGGTTATCATGAGTTGTAATACGGTCAGTTGTTTCGAAAATACCACCTTGGTCAATCGCGATATCTACAACAACAGAACCTGGTTCCATTGATTTAATCATTTCTTCTGTTACAAGTTTTGGCGCTTTTGCACCTGGGATTAATACTGCACCAATTACAAGATCAGACTCTTTTACAGCTTCTGCAATATTGTAAGGATTAGACATTAAAGTTTTTACTTGGTTTCCGAAAATGTCATCTAATTGACGAAGACGTTCTGCACTTAAGTCGATGATTGTTACATCCGCACCTAGTCCAACTGCAATTTTAGCAGCATTTGTACCAGCTTGTCCACCACCGATAATTGTTACTTTACCACGTTTAACCCCTGGAACACCTGCAAGTAAGATACCTTTACCGCCTTTGTTTTTCTCAAGGAACTGTGCACCAATTTGTGCAGCCATACGACCAGCTACTTCACTCATAGGTGCAAGTAATGGTAATGAACGGTTTTCTAATTGTACTGTTTCGTACGCAATAGCTACTACTTTCTTCTCGATTAAAGCTTTTGTTAATTCTGGTTCTGGAGCTAAGTGTAAGTATGTGAATAAGATTAAACCTTCACTGAAGTGTTTGTATTCGCTTTCAATTGGTTCCTTAACTTTCATAACCATTTCCATGTTCCAAGCTTCTTCAGCTGTATCAACAATTTTTGCTCCCGCTTCAACATACTGAGCATCTGTGAAACCAGATCCTAAACCTGCACCCTTTTGAATAAATACTTCGTGATTGTTACGAATTAAATGTACAACACCAGCTGGTGTCATTGCCACACGGTTTTCGTTGTTTTTAATTTCTGCTGGTACCCCAATACGCATAATGAAATGCCCCCTTATAATTAACAGAAAAAAGAAAGTCTTTTTTCTTTTTGTAATAATTAATAACTTATGTCCTTATTCTAGCATAACTTAAAAGTTATGAAAACGCTAACATATCATTTTTCTAAAGTTTATATATTTAGAATAGTGTAAATATATAAAACATTGATTCTATTAGGAAATTCGTTCTATTTCATTATCTATTACTCTATTTTTATTATATCCCTTCAAAATAAGCAGTAATCATTTATTATTTGACAATAATATAACAATGTAAAAACTCCAAATGAAGACGTATACATATACAGTTATTACTTTACACAATACTTTAGAAATATATTCTTTTTACAAAAAAACAGCTGCTGGCATTTAGCCAGCAGCTGGATAACTTATAAATAACTTTGAAAACAAATCATCTGTTGTTTCAGTAATTTTATCAAACAGATCACTTTCTTCCGCTTCTTGCTCTTTTAACTCCTTAATTGTTTCACGTGCATCTTCAGGATAATCGGTAATGATACCATCTACGTTTAACTTATAATATGCCTTTAAACTCTCCATATCATTTACTGTCCATACGTAAATTGGCTTATTTAACTTCCTTGCTTCTTTTACTAATTTCTTATTTAACATGTATTCTTCTGCTACATAAAAGTCAGCTTTTACATTCTTTAAGTTAGCTCTACTTGCATACAGTATATATCCTACTCTTATATCTGAATTTGCACGCTTAAACTCTTTAATGAGTGGATAGTGTAACGTTTGAATTACACATTGCTTCTCAAATTCATTATCTTTAATCGCTTTTAATACTTTATTTACAAAGTCTTTTTCGCCCCCATGAAGCTTCACTTCAATATTGAGTTTGATTTTCCCCTTTGCAAGCTTAATGATTTCATCAAGTGTACTTATTTGTCCTGAAAATCCATCTTGACTAAGAGTAAGCTGTCTTAATTCATCCATCGTTAAATCTGACACATGCACATTGGCATTTGCAAGACGTTTTAACTTCAAGTCATGTATAACCGCTAGCTCACCGTCTTTCGTTTGTAATACATCTATTTCAGCGTAGTCTGCTTTTGCATCAATAGCACCTTGCACAGCTTCTTTCGTATTTTCTACCCCTTTTGATATATATCCGCGGTGCGCCATAATAATCGGTTCTTTATACGAATTTGAAATAAACGTTACAATGAAGGCAACGACCATTCCGGCCGTAATAATCCCTACAATATATACACTAATAAATTTCCAACGATGTTTTTGGAAAAAACATTTATCCGCTTTCGTTTTCGAATAATCTAATCCTTCTTCTAATAAAACATCTTCAACCGGAACCTTTTGTAAGTACAATCTTGTTATAGCCATAATATAAAATGGTGTAACGATAAAGCTAAATAAATACAATGTACTTGTTAGGAATACAGAAATCGTTGATTCAGCTAATAAAGCAAATGTTCCTTCTGGGTTTGTAAATTCATACACACCCCATAGACACAATAAATATATTCCAAAAAACACAATATAAACAATTCCTATTGAAATAAAAAAACCTACTAAAAAGAATAGTACTTTAAAAAAGCTTTCTTTTACTAAAGCTGCACTTTTACGCGCTGCTGTGCGAAACGGCTTTTGTTCTAAAACAACAATAGGTAGAACGAAAATCCAGCGAAGGTTCAAATACGCAACTACGGCAAAGAACGTGTAATAGCCTACTTGTCCCATCGTCGTTTTAAACAGTTCTCCTGTAATAAAGTTAGGAATTTGGATTTGCGGAATTAATGCCGTTTCATATCCCATATTTAAAAGAGGTAACAATACGACAGCATATAAAATAAATCCCGGTAAGCAATATGTGAAAAGCGTAGGTAAGTACGTTACTGTTTTATATAAAATCGGACGTAATTTCACCTTTTGTCTTTTATGAGCGAAATACGAAATAATAATAAGCACCGCAAATTCCGTAAAGATAAGAAACAGTGCTAACAATGATAAAATTACGATTGCCAAAATGCCGTATGGTGTTTTCAAAAATGCTAATAATTCATCATTTGTCGCATTTGCGTAACCACCAAAATACAATAATTTATTAAAAATGATCCCAAACAGTGGAACAAATACAATCGCTGCTAACAATTTATAAGCAAGTTGAAAGGTTAATACATTCCAAAAAGCAAATTTTACTGTTTGAAAGGAATGGCTCATTACTCCTGGTATAGATAGTCTTTTACGGTGTTGCATATATTCCTCCACATTCTAAAACGATATTTGAGATAGATTCCACATTTCCATTTCTAATCCATCTTTTTAATAATAATATATTCCGCTTAACATGAACACTCTTATACCTATAATGAAAAAAGTGATGGCTACTTCCCATCACTTTCTTCATCTACTCTATTTTTTCTCTAATCCTTGCCCAAATGCTTTCAAAAAGCTAAAACCGAATGTGATTGCTCTATTGATATCTGGATCTTTTAATACTTTAAAGAAATCCATCACTTTTGTTTTTTTACCACTATTTAATTCATCTGTTGCAAATTGCAATCCAGTAACTAAGCTCGATGTGATTTGTTTTGTTACCTCTGGGTCAACTGAAGATAAAGCCTCTCCTGCCCCCATCATATTGTTCAGTACATTTTTCACTGGTTCACGATTTAATTGCTCAACAGCAATTTTCGAAACATCTTCTTTCGCAGCAAGTAAACTAATCGCCGCATCTAAAATACCAGCTTTCTGTAATTGCGCTAGTAATTGCATCGTTTCCTCAACTGCTTCACGGTTATTCGCTAATTCCGTGAACAGTTCCTCTGCTAATTGCTGTTTCTTCTCTTCTTCTGTTACAACTTTCTTTTTAATTAACGTAATTTCTTTTGCCACTATCTCCGCCCCCTAGTCCACCAGTGATACGTATTGTTTTCTTTGCCATTTTTGCTGAATTTCAACACCATTTTGTGGATGGCGTTTTTTATCTCGCGGGTTTGAAGATGGTAATGGACGATTTCCTTTTTCACGTAATACGCGCAGTTTCACCATCGTTTGTTTATAAGCTGGTGTACACGTATAAATGTCTGTCGCTGTTCCTGTTAAAATATTAATAGCCTCTTCATTTACTGTCGCATGCATTGGTAAATATAACTCATTTCCCGTTACACGGTCTGTAACAAGTGCTTGTACTTTAATCTTACCAAACGGCGATGCTAATTCTACAAGACCACCATCTTTCACATTACGCTCTTTAGCAAGTTCAGGTGAAATTTCAACGAATACTTCAGATACTTTAGATAAAATACCAGCCGACTTATTCGTCATATTCCCTTCATGGAAATGCTCTAGCATACGACCATTATTTAATAGTAAATCATACTCATCCGGCGCCACAACTGGTGGTACCCATTCATCTAATGATAAACGAGCAAGTTTATCTGGGAAGTTAAATCCATCTACATATAATAGCGGTGTATCGCTACCATCATGGCTACCCCAACATAAACTATTCCATCCTTCTAAACGATCATATGTTGCCTGAGAATATAACGGTGCAAGCGATGCTATTTCATCCATAATCTCACTTGGGTTTTCATAATTCCAATCTCCGCCTAGTGCACGAGCTACTTTTTGTAAAATCCACCAGTCTGGTTTTGAATCACCAAGCGGCTTCAATACTTCATATAATCTTTGAATACGACGTTCTGTATTCGTAAACGTCCCTTCTTTTTCTAAGCTCGGTGCTGCCGGTAAAATAACATCAGCAAAACGAGCTGTTTTTGATAAGAACATATCTTGAACAACAAGGAAATCTAAATTCGCTAAAATATGTTGCACATGGTTCGCATTTGAATCTACTAAAGCCATTTCTTCACCCATAACATACATACCGCGCAGTTTTCCTTCTTCCGCCGCAAGTAACATTGCAATATTATTTAATCCTGGCTCTTTCGGAATCGTCGTACCGTACGCTTTTTCAAATTTAGCACGGAGCGTATCATCAGATACCGCTTGATAACCTGGAAGCCAATTCGGTAAGGTCGCCATATCACAAGCGCCTTGTACGTTATTATGTCCTCTTAATGGGTATGCACCTGCACCGGGACGACGGTAGTTACCCGTAATAAGTAATAAATTTGAAATTGCAGCTGAAGTTGTACTACCTCCTGTATTTTGAGTTACCCCCATTCCCCAAAGTACACAAGTACCATCTGCTTCATATACCATACGAGCCATTTCTTTCAGGTTCCCTTTAGAAATACCCGTAATTTCTTCTGTGTAATCAAGCGAATACTTTTCTAACATTTTGCTATATTCATCAAAGTTCTTTACATTTTCAGCTAAGAACTTTTTATCATGCCAGTCTTGATCGATAATATATTTCGTAATACCAGCAAGCCATACATAATCAGTTCCTTGACTCGGATGAACAAATATATCCGCACGCTCAGCCATTTCATGTTTACGAAGGTCTGCTACAATTAATTTTTGTTCGTGTAATTTATGAGCACGTTTCACACGCGTCGCAAGTACAGGATGTCCCTCTGTCGGATTCGCACCAACGATAATAACAAGACCTGCTTCAGCGATATCTTTCACTGTTCCAGCATCCCCGCCCATACCGACAGTTTTAAATAAGCCGTCTGTTGCTGGAGATTGACAATAACGGGAACAGTTATCTACATTATTTGTTCCATATATTTGACGAGCTAGTTTTTGCATAAGATAATTCTCTTCATTCGTTACTTTCGAAGAAGAAATAAACCCAAATGCATCGCTGCCGTATTCTGATTTAATATGCTGCATGTTAGATGCAACAACTTCAAGAGCTTCTTCCCAAGAAGCTTCAACAAACATATCTCCTTGGCGAATTAATGGCTTTGTAATGCGATCTTCACTATTTACAAAGTCCCATCCAAATTTGCCTTTTACACATGTAGAGATACCATTAACCGGTGCATCTGAAACAGGTTGTACTTTTAAAATGTGACGGTCTTTCGTCCAAACTTCAAACGAGCAACCTACACCGCAAAATGTACAAACTGTTTTCGTTTTTTTAACCTTCGTCTTGCGCATCGCAGATTCCACTTCTGAAACTGCTAAAATACTGCTATATCCTGGCTCTACATCTTTTACAAAATCAATCATCGGATCTAACACATCTGGTTTTAATCCTGTCATAAACCCAGCTTCACCTAGCATTGTTTTTTCCATTAACGCATTACATGGACAAACTGTTACACATTGCCCACAACTCACACAAGACGAGTCATTTATACTTACACCATTGTCCCAAATAACACGCGGGCGGTCTAAATTCCAATCAATCGATATAGTTTCATTGACTTGTAGGTTTTGACATACTTCTACACACTGTCCACAAGCAATACATTGATTTGGATCATACCGGTAAAACGGATGTGACATGTCCACTTCACATGCACTTACTTTCGGTTCATACGGGTATTTCTGTTCTTCAATTTCCATCATATGCACTGTATTATGCACTTTACAGTTACCATTATTGTTATCACAAACAGTACAATACAATAAATGGTTCTCTAATATTCGATCCATCGCCTCAGTCTGCGCCTCTTTTGCGCGCTGCGACTGTCTTTCAATATGCATACCGTTCTCTATTTGCGTTGAACAAGCACGCATTAACTTCCCATCTACTTCTACAATACATGTATCACAAGTTTGAATTGGATCTACTTCTGGTACATGACAAATTTGAGGATGTTCCAAGTTACTCTCGTTAAACAATTGTAGTATCGTCTTTTCACCTGATGCAGCAAATTCTTTACTATCAACGGTTACACGGACTGTCTGTTCTGCCATAGTTTCCCCTCTCCTTACAACCAACTGTAAAACATATTTATGAATCCGTTTTCATAAATAAATTACTGTACATATTTTTGAAACGCTCTGCTGAAATCCTTTTCTTATGAAGTCGATTCTTGATGTTATAAGGTATAACTACGAAAGCTTGAAAATGTCACTATTCTACAGTTCTATTATATCGTACATATACAATAATAACCAAAATAATCTGTGATTTCTCTGCTAATAGGTGTTTTTATTTTTTCAATGTTTTATGATAAATGTGGGAGAAAAATACATATAAAAGGGGAATTTAATATGGAGTTTACGCAAGAGACATATACGATTGTACGCTATCAATCTGGCTCATTTTCAAAACAAGTTGATGAGATTGTTACAGAATCTCCTATTACTATTAAATTAAATGGTGAAGAATACGTAACAGTTGTATGCACACCAAATTACATTGAAGATATGGTAGTTGGTTTTTTAATTTCTGAAGGAATTATTTCTTCCTATAAAGATGTTGAAGAAATATGGGTTCAAAAAGAGAACGGAATTGTCCATGTAAAATCATCAAAAGTGAATCCACTCTATCAAACTTTATATAATAAACGATACATCACTTCTTGCTGCGGAAAAGGTAGACAAGGTTTTATTTTCGTAAACGACGCCGCAAAAGCAAAAGATTTACATGATATACATGTAAAAATTACTCCTGAAGAATGCTTTTACTTAATGAATGCCTTACAACAATCTTCCACTACATTTCGCCAAACCGGCGGTGTTCACAATACTGCGCTATGTGATCGAAACAATATCCTTATATCAAGAATGGATATCGGAAGACATAACGCATTAGATAAAATATACGGCTATTGTTTACGTAATGATATATCTGTTAAAGGAAAAATTATCGCATTTAGCGGACGTATTTCATCTGAAATTTTACTCAAAGTTTCAAAAATCGGCTGTGAAATTGTTCTATCTAAATCCGCTCCAACAAAACTAGCCTTGCAACTTGCTCATGACTTAGGCATTACAGTCGTAGGATTTATTAGAAATGACTCTTGTAATATTTACACACATCCAAAACGAATTGATGGCTATCAATTGAATGTTTAAAAAATAACTCCTCAATCGAGGAGTTATTTTAGTTATAAAAATGTAATATATTAAAGACTTGAATAGTTAATAAAGTTAATATATAATTTCATTACACAATTAAATCAAAACATTGTAGCATATATCTTTTCATTCTTTTACAAATTAAAAGAGACTGCTAAAAAACGCATACTCAATCTTATAAAAGTAATGGATTTATTTGAAATCCACCAAGGAGGTTACAACTATGGAAATTCGCTTATTAACAACAGAGGACGCAGAAATATATTTAAAAGTTTGTATGGAAGGTTTAACGAAGAACCCGGAAGCTTTTAGCTCTTCTTATGAAGATGTTCTTAAACATGAAAATCCTGTAGCTGCTATGGCAAAAAGATTAAGCAATCCGGATAAGTATACTCTAGGTGTCTTCAACGATAACGATTTGATTGGTATTGCTACTTTAGAAACAAAACCATTCATTAAACAAGAACATAAAGCAAAAATCGGCTCCGTTTTTGTTTCCCCAAAAGCACGTGGCCTTGGGGCAGGACGAGCTCTAATTAAAGCAATTATTGAAAATGCCGATAAATTACATGTAGAACAACTTATGCTCGATGTTGTAGCTGGTAACGATGCCGCAAAAAAACTATATGAGTCATTAGGTTTCCAAACTTACGGCGTGCAAGAACGTTCATTAAAGCACAACGGTCAATATTGGGACGAAGAACATATGGTTTTATTCTTAAATGATTAATACTTCAATATAAAATGAAACTTTAATTGGTGTGGGGGGTGTCTATCCCCACTGATTATTAATCCACAAATAGCGGGATAGTTTTCTAAAAGCATCTTCTTATTAAGAAAGATGCTTTTTTCATTACAACAATGTAATCTTCATGTCACCTTTATCGATCGTACCAATCCTTTCCATTCACTATACTAAAAATATAAAATGAACGAACAGCATTCAATTGATATGTAGAGGAGAATGTGACATGAAACAAAAAAAACGAGCTATCTTTTTAATATGTGCTACAGCAATGGTAACTTCTGGATTAGCAATTTTACCTTGGTTTATTATATAAAAATATGCCTCTTGATAAAGTAGAACTTTAATCCAGGAGGTCATTCCCCCACTAGTTATTACTCCACACCAATCGGATAAAATAAAAAAAGCTGATTGCTTGTTAACAAGTAATCAGCTTTTATATATTATAAAATTCCCAAAATTTTATTTACGCAACTTATAATAATAATCATAGATACGGCAACACACATTACAACCGTATTACGATCTTGCTTTTCTTTTTTTGAAATTTCTTCTTTTGGATTCATGTGTATTATCTCCTTTTAAAAAAAGTGTGAGATAGGAAATTTTTCTTATCCGATGCGAGGTGAATACGAAAACCCTCTCTATCTCACATACACAATAGAATGGAATTGTCATTTTATAAATAAAATGACATGACGTTATGTCGCAACATAGGGTATTTGTGTCGCTACGTTTTCTATTATAAATAATAGTTGTGCAAAACTAGTGCATTTTTTATGTCAATTGCCCTGAGCGAAAAAATCAGCCATCCATTCAATCACATAAAAAGAGTTTTTTATTATTTTCATGTAAACTATACAAGTAGAATGAATAGTTTGGGGTGCACAAGATTATGGTAAAAATTTTATTAGTAGACGATGAAGAACGTATGTTACGATTGCTAGATCTTTTCTTAAGCCCTCGCGGCTATTTTTGTATGAAAGCTAAATCTGGCCTTGAAGCGCTGGAATTAATCGAGCAAAAAAAATTCGATATTATTTTATTAGATGTTATGATGCCAAATATGGATGGATGGGATACTTGCTATCAAATCCGTCAAATTTCCAACGTTCCAATCATTATGCTAACAGCTCGTAATCAAAATTACGATATGGTTAAAGGCCTTACTATGGGAGCAGACGACTATATCACAAAACCATTTGATGAGCATGTATTAGTCGCACGTATTGAAGCTATATTACGCCGGACAAAGAAAGATGGCTTTGTTAGCTTCAATGGTATTGAGTGGGATAAAACGAAACATACTGTCACAGTGTATGACGAAAAAATCTCACTAACTCCTATCGAATTTTCATTACTTGGACTGTTTTTACAAAATACAAACCGTGCTTACAGCCGAGATGATTTAATCGAAAAAATTTGGGGCTATGAAACAGACATCGAATATAGAACGATTGATTCGCATATTCGCAATATCCGTGATAAATTACGTAAAAAAGGATTTCCAGTCGAGGATTATTTAGAAACCGTTTATAAAGTCGGATATAAATGGAAAAGTGAATAATTACTTAGGTCAGTGGAAATATCATACCACTGACCCTTTATTATGAATAAGGTATGGTGGGAAAATGAGTAAACTTTCACTTAAAATTGGGACATACTTTTTAATATTAGCTTTATGTATTGAAACAATTGCTTTCGTATCCTTTTACAAAAGTATTTCAAAAATGCGGATTACAGAAGAAACAGGTGCTCTATTAGAAAAAGGCAATCGGTATCGTGACAAAATTGTAAACCGTGCAACATGGAATGAATATTCTAAACAAAAACCAAACACCGAACGACCTAAACGCCCTTGGTATCAAGAGTTCACTATCGAGCATGCAGCTGAAGAATTAATTGGCTCAGAATTAATTGCTAACACCGATACCACTATCATTATAACTGACAAGAACGGCAAAATTATTTCCACCTCAGAACCCGTAACAAAAGAAATGCAAAAACAACTTATTTGCAAAACGAAAAATATCCCCCAAAACGGGGTGATCGTAGAAAAAAACTGGAAAAAATCGAAATTCATCTCAACAGTAAGCCCACTTGAAATAACTGGATTTCAAGGTAACTTACATATGTTATTAAAGACATCTTTTTTAGAAAATATGTTAATTAAACTCATGGACCAATTTCTTATCATCAGTATTTTAACAATTATTTTAACAACGATTTCTGTCTTTGTTTTTTCTCGAGTTATTACAGAGCCGCTTATAAAAATGAAAAGAGCGACCGAAAAAATTTCAAAATTAAATAAGCCAATTCAATTAGGAATTAAACGAAATGATGAACTTGGAAGTTTAGCAAAAACGATTGAAGATTTATCGAGTGAACTTACGTATATGAAAAAAGAACGAAATGAATTCCTCGCTAGTGTTGCTCACGAATTATTAACTCCATTAACCTATATGAAAGGTTATGCAAAGGTAGCAAAGAGAGACTCTTTAACGCAAGAAGAACGCGAAGAATATTTACAAATCATTGAGGACGAAACGGATAGTGTAACCGATCTCGTACAAGATTTATTTATGCTTGTACAATTAGAACAACACCAATTTGTTATTAAAAAACAAACGATGCTTCTTCAACCATTTTTAGAAAGAATGGTTGAAAAAACAAAAACAACATTAACGAACAAACAAATGCAACTTCATGTATATTGTAAAAACGATTTAGAAGTTTGCATAGACGAAAGACGCATGGAACAAGTTATGTTAAATTTATTGCATAATGCTTATCAGCATTCACCAGAAAATACTACTATAACAATACGTGTACTAACGGAAGCAGATTATTTTACAATAAGTGTACAAGATGAAGGTGAAGGTATTCCAGAAGAAGATATCCCGCATATTTTCGATCGCTTTTACCGTGTTGATAAATCCAGAACGAGGGCTACTGGAGGAAAAGGTATCGGACTGGCTGTTGCAAAGGAAATTGTAGAATTGCATAACGGTTCCATTCTAGTAACAAGCCAATTAGGAGTGGGAACAAACTTTATAATCGAGATTCCTTTTGAATAAGATGCGTGTGAAAACACCAGTAGTAGTAAACACTACTGGTGTTATTTTGTTCATAAAATCTGCCCTTATAAGCTAAGCTTTTGAAATTATTCTTATTTCAATATAAAATAAAGGTACATTTGTCAAAGATCTGGAGGGTGATATAATTGGATATCCATGTATTAACAAAAGACGAAGCAGAAATTTACTTAGAACTTCGCGTAGAAGGATTAAAGCAAAACCCTGAGGCTTTCAGCTCTTCTTATGAAGATATTATTAATAAAGAGTGTGCTATTGAATATAAAGCACAAAAATTAGCACAAGACGAAAACTATACACTAGGTGCATTTAAAAACGGCAAATTAATCGGAGTTGCTACACTGGAAACGAAACCATATGTAAAACAAGAACATAAAGCAAAAATTGGTTCTGTATACGTGTCTCCAAAAGCACGCGGACTTGGAGCAGGAAAAGCACTTATTAAAGAATGTCTTGAGCTTGCTAAATCTTTAGACGTAGAACAAGTTATGCTTGATGTTGTTGTCGGAAACGATGGTGCGAAGAAACTTTATGAGTCATTAGGCTTTAAAACGTTTGGTGTACAAGAACGTTCACTGAAATATAACGGACAATATTGGGATGAAGAGCATATGGTCTTATTCCTAGATGAAAATAAATAATAAAAAACATCCTCTCATATTATGAGGATGTTTTTTTACTTTTTTATAAACCATGCCTTATTTAATAATTGAATCGCTTTCGCAATTTCTTCTTCTGATAAAATCGCAAATCCAAGTAGCACTATATTTTCAGGTGCAGTACCGTCTTTATAGTACGTAGACACAGGGTATATTTTGATACTATGTTTCGCAGCTTCTTTAATTAATTCTTCTTCCCGCATTCCATTATGCACCTTTAATAAAATGTGCAATCCTGAATCTTCTCCTATCACTTCAACACGATTTGAGAAGTACTTTTCTAGTTCAAAAACAAGTCGATCTCTCTTCTTTCGATAGACGACACGCATTTTATGAATATGTTTTTCCCAATATCCTTCATTTAAAAACCTTCTAATCACTTCTTGATCCATTCTTGAAACACTTTGTGTATAAAATAAATATTGTTGTTGATACTTTTTAATCAATTTCTTTGGTAACACCATATAGCTCATCCGTAATGATGGCAACAATGCTTTCGATAGCGTCCCCATATAAATAACTTTCCCGTCTGTATCTAACCCTTGCAGTGCCGGTATAGGTTTTCCCGAATAGCGAAATTCACTATCGTAATCATCTTCAATAATATACCTACCTTCTTCTTTCTTCGCCCATTGTAAAAGCTGCATCCTTCTCATAATAGGCATAATCATTCCGCATGGAAACTGATGAGAAGGAGTAACAAATACAACGTTCGCATCGCTATTCTCTAAATCTACAATACAAATTCCCTCTCTATCCAAAGATAACATTTGAACTCTTTTTTCTCCCTGTTCAAAAACAACCATTTTTCTATGATATCCTGGGTTTTCAACTGCATAATTACTTCCCTTTAATAATTGAAACAGTAATTTCACTAATATTTGTGTTCCCGCTCCTAATACGATTTGACTAGCTGCACAACGCACACCTCTAGATTCATACAAATAGTTCGCAATTTCTTCTCTTAAGCTCCATTCTCCTTGTGGGTGACCAAGAAAGAGCAACTCATTATTATGAGGCTGCCATACGTCATTTATAATTTTCCGATACATGTTGAACGGAAAAGCATTTGTATCGACTCCTGTTTGTGTGAAATCAAATTTATAATCCCTCTCCTGAAAGGGTATTTCTTCTATTCTCTCTTCGTTTTCTTCTACATGAACCATTTGCTCAATCTTACATACAAAATAACCTTTTCTCGAAATTGATTCAATATAACCTTCTGCAAGTAATTGCTCGTAAGCTGCCTCTACTGTATTTTTACTTACTTGTAAATGTGTTGCTAACTTTCGCTTAGCCGGTAACTTCGTAAAAGATAGAATCGTTCCATTTTTAATTTCTTTTTTTATATACTCATACAACTGCACATACAATGCCTTCTTACTATTCATATTTAAATTAGGCGTTAATTCTAACATAATATCTGACCCCTTAATAAAACTAAAACCTGATACTTCTTACAGTACCAGATTTTATATATAATTCCTTTTATCATGTCACACATAAAAAATCAAATACTAAAGAGGAGATGCATGATTATGAACAAAAGTAGACGTATTGGACTCATTATGATTATTACAGGAGCCACATTATGGGGATTATCTGGACCGATGATTCAATGGCTATTTCAACATACGAACGTATCATCAATTGATTTTTTAACAATTCGCTTGTTGCTTGCAGGAGTATTTATTTTGTCTATCCTACTAATAAAGAAACAAAACATATTTCAAATTTGGAAACATCCTAGACATTCTATACAGCTTATTATTTTCTCTATTCTTGGCATGCTCGGTGCGCAATATGCCTTTATCGAAACAGTTCATATTAGTAATGCTGTCACAGCAACACTCTTTCAATTTCTAGGCCCTGTTCTTATTACAATGTATGTTGCATTTCAGCAAAGAAAATCCCCTACTTCTATGCAACTACTTGCAATTATAACTGCGCTAACAGGAACATACTTTATTATTACAAATGGCTCAATCGAAAATATTGTTTTATCCAAAGCAGCCATTATTTTCGGACTATTAACGGCAATTGGATTTGCATTTTATACCCTTCATCCAGCTTCTCTCATTAAAGAATGCGGAACAACTGTAGTAATTGGCTGGGGGATGTTAATCGGAGGAATTGCACTGCTTATTTATAATCGTTCATTTGGGTGGAATCAATTTTCACAAACTCTTACACTAAAAACTTTTTCTATGCTTATTCTTATCATTATTAGTGGGACCCTTTCTTTCCTTCTTTATATTGGTAGTCTTAAATATTTAGCAGCAACAGAAACAAGTATTTTATCTAGTATTGAACCACTTGTAGCAGCCATCGTTTCAATCACTTGGCTAAATGAATCGTTTGGATCATATCAATTATTAGGCGGCGTATGTATCGTTCTGTCTGTTATTTTTTTGACGATGCCTCAAAAAGAGACCGAGCCAACCTACACAACTGAACAAATATAAAAAAATGTCAAAAGAGGTCGTACAAAACTTACGACCTCTTTTTATACTTTAAAGGAATTGTCCCGCTATCTAGCAAATACAATTACACTAACAATAATAATTAGGAGCGTGGCACCATGAAAAAAATCGGAACTATGCTACTTTTCTCCTTTCTCATCACTGGATGCACACAGGCTCAACCTGATTCAAAAGCACTAAAAAAAGAAGCCATAGTAATATCATCATCTCAGGTTAACGCACCTTCCTTTTTTCATCTTAGTGTTTTAAAAGATGTAAATTGGGAAGAAGCGCCCTCCTTCGTAGACGGAAAGATACCTTTAAAGGGGATTGAAAGAAGAATTGCAATTGCTGATACACCTATTGTCGCAAATGAACAAAATGAAATTATGTGGTACTTTCTAGACCCTGAAATACCAACTGGAAATTTATCTATTATCGCGCTAAAACAAGGATCTGTAACTCCAACACCAATACTCTATCAACAAGAAACTTCCAAACAAACTTGGACTACTTCAAATACAATCGATTCTACTACAAACGAACTCCCTCTCACTATATCGCTACCTACATCCGGATTATGGGTATTAAATATATATGTGAATGAAAAATATTATGATCAATTTGTAATCACTGTTGAGTAAGTTGTCAAAACTAATCTACTTCCTTGCATCCACTGAATTTTGGACGGGATAAATAATGCGGGAGCACGAATAACTCTACACTTCTTCATTATTTTGATTTCTTACCTCAAAAAAGCAGTGCCTTGAAGGCACTGCTTTTTACTATTTATAACTTGGCATTTTCGTAATTTGTGCCACACCTGAATCTATGGCTGCTTTCGCTACTGCTTCTGCAACATTCGGAACAACTCTTTTATCTAATGGATTTGGAATTACATAGTTCGCACTACGCTCTTCGTCCGTAATTATGTTAGCGATCCCATATGCTGCCGCTAATTTCATCTCTTCTGTAATATCAGTCGCGCGTACATCTAAAGCACCACGGAATATACCAGGGAACGCTAATACATTATTTACTTGATTTGAATAATCAGAACGACCAGTTCCAACTACAGCAGCTCCAGCTTCTAATGCATCTTCTGGGAATATTTCTGGAATTGGATTTGCCATTGCAAACACAATCGCTTTCTCATTCATCGTCTTTACAAGTTCTTTCGTTAATACGTTAGGCGCAGATACGCCAATAAAGATATCAGCCTGATGAATCGCTTCTTTTAATGTTCCACGCACATATTCTCGATTTGTCTTCTTTGAAACTTCAATTTGCGCTTCGTTCATCCATGTTTCACCTTCACAAACAATACCTTCTAAGCTAACTAACGTAATGTGTTTTGCACCAGCTTTTAATAATAATTTTCCAATTGCAATTCCTGCCGAACCCGCACCGTTAATAACAATTTTCACATTATCCATTTGTTTACTTACAACTTTTAATGCATTAATAACAGCTGCTAAGACGACAATAGCTGTTCCATGTTGATCATCATGGAATACAGGGATATTCGTTTCTTCTTTTAATCGTTTTTCAATTTCAAAGCAACGTGGTGCTGCAATATCTTCTAAATTAATACCTGCAAATGTAGGTTCTAAATTTTTCACAAGGGTAACGATTTCATCCACATTCGTCGTCCCTAAACATAACGGGAAAGCATCTACATTCGCAAACTTTTTAAATAAAATACTTTTCCCTTCCATAACAGGCATAGCCGCTTTCGGTCCAATATTCCCTAAACCAAGTACTGCTGTTCCATCTGAAACAACTGCAACCATATTTCCTCTTGCTGTATAGTCATACGCTGTTTCTTCATCTGCTGCAATTGCTTTACAAGACTCCGCTACACCTGGTGTATAAGTCAGGCTTAAGTCATCCGCTGTATTAACTTCTACCTTACTTGTAATCTCAATTTTCCCTACCAACTCTTTATGCAATAACAATGATCTTTCATTAATTTGATTTTCTAACATACTTATAATCTCCCCTTAATTTGACAAGCTAGCTATATGAATATAGCTAGCTTGTTTGATCATGAAAACATTGTTAATAAGATTGTCGCTGTTACAACCATTGCTGCCCCGCCTAAACGCGTCGAAATTTGTGCGAAAGGCATTAATTCCATACGATTTGAAGCTGATAAAATAGCAACATCTCCAGTTCCGCCTAAACCGCTATGACATCCAGTTACAATTGCTGATTCAACTGGATACATTTTCATCACTTTTCCTATAAGGAAACCTGATGCTACCATTGTAAGAACAACCGATGCACAAACAACAACATATCCCACTGAAAGAACTGCCGCTACGTCTTTTAACGGAATATATAGCAATCCTAATCCGACCATTAACGGCCAAGTTAAATTCTTTGAAATAAATTTATATAAATGGAATGCTCCTTGCTCCATTTTTGCTGGCATTAGTTTAAAGTATTTCACAAGTGCTGCTGAGAAAATCATAATGATTGCCCCAGGAATACCGATGAACTTAGAAGCAAATCCTCCGAAGATGAAGAACGTACATGCAATTAATAAACCTGCTCCCATTAATGAGAAATCAATTGGCTTCTCTGTATTTTGTTCTTTTAATAATTCTGCTTGATTGTCTGTTTTCACTAATACACCATTACCACTAAGCTCAGGTCTCTTCTCACCTAAACGCTTCATATACCCTGCACTCACGATTGCAAACATATTCCCAATAATAGCTGCCGGAATAAGCTGTGATACGAATGTTGCTGATGATTCATTTAAAATGTCACTGTATGCTAATGACAATGGTAAAATCCCTTCTCCAATACCACCGCTCACAATTGGTACGATAATAAAGAAGAATGTATGCTTCATTTCAAACCCGAATAGTGAACCGACCAACAATCCTACTGCTACAGAAGCTAACGTTCCTACTACTAAAGGAATAAACATACGAACGAAACCTTGTACTAACACTTTACGATTCATTCCTAAAATACTTCCGACTACTAAACAAGAAATATATAAATATAAAAAGTTCGATTTTTTCATTAACATAGTCGCAGCTTCCATTGAAGCTGGATTCATCCAGTTAAAAAATACAAGTAATGATGGAATAAATAATGAGAGAATTGCTGGACCACCGATATTTTTTAAAATCGGAATTCTCATCCCAATGTCACCTAAGAAAATACCCATGATCATAATAACTGCAAAACCACCAATCATGTCTGCTGGCAATTTATTATATACAGATGCCCCATAAATAATAGCAGCCAATACTACATATAACGGTAAAGGTATAACACCGATTTTAACGTTCATAATTTTAGAAGCGAAAGATTCATTTTTCAATTCATTTCCTTCAGCAAATGATACCGCTTCCACATTCTTTTGAATTCCCATATGGCACCCCCTTGTTTTCTTAATAACAATATTAAAACGCTTTCAATAGTAAAAATAGTTTTTGTAAGTTTTGTAATTGGTTTTGTAATTAAAAAAAGTATAAGCGACTTATAATAAGTCGCTTATACGTAAAAACCTATTTTATTTTGATCAACACATCTTAATTTACTTACAGGTCTTCCCACATGCTGATACACCATTTCGTTTTCTAACACTCCAATTTCAGTCAAAAACATTACATACTTTCGAATAGAAACTCTTGAAATTCCTACTAATTGTGCCATTTCATCTGTTGTAAACGCTCGTCCATTCAGCGACTCGATCTTCTGCCAAATTAATTGCAACGTTTGCTTCGTTAATCCTTTCGGGAGCTCTTTATTGACAGTAGGCTCTCTTTTTTCTTTTTGTAAAATTAACGAATCTAATTCCGATTGACTAATTTTTTTTTGTTCTTTCATGAAAGTAAGTTTTTCTCGATATATAGTTAATGCATCTTTAAATCGTTCAAATGTAAATGGTTTAATTAAATAATCTACTACGCCATATTGTAATGCTTTTTTAATACTCCCCATATCATGTACAGCTGAAATCATCATAATATCGATTTCTTTTTCTTGATTCCGAATATACATTAAAAGCTCAAACCCAGTCTCTTCAGGCATAAAAATATCAAGTAAGACTAAATCTAATCGTGATTTCTCTAATACTTCTATCGCCGATTTTACTGAGTTAACTGCTTGAACAAGTTCGAATCCTCCTACTTGCTCTAAATAATGTGTATTTAACATTGCTACCATCGGGTCATCTTCTACAATTAAAACTTTAATCATATTTGCTTCTCATCCCTACCTTTAGGTATTTCAATTGTTATCGTTGTTCCCTCTCCTAATAAGGAGGAAATGTGAATCTCCCCATTTATTCGCTGTATACTTTCTTTTACAAGATACAAACCATAACCGCGATTATCCCCTTTTGTGGAATAACCTTTTGTAAATAATGCATCCACTTCGTCTTCTTCTATACCTTTCCCCGTATCTTGCACTGTAATAGTTAATGTATTCTGATATTGTACCCCAATTTCAACTTGTTTCTTTTTGCAATGTATCACTGCCTCTAATGCATTATCTATTAAGTTCCCTACAATCGTAATAAGTTCATGAGTAATACTTTCATCATATATTTCCGGCAAGTAAGAATCTTCACTTATAATTAACTTAATATTTTTCTCCCTAGCATAGCTAAGTTTACCTAGTAAAAAACCAGCAAATACTGGACTTTTTATTCTTTTCATAACTCCACCAATTTCATATTGATGCTCTGATACCATGCCACTTATATACTTTTGTAATTCTTCATATTGTTTCATATGTGTAAGCCCTAATACGACATGCATTTTATTCATAAACTCATGAGATTGTGCCCGTAATGCTTCCGCATATAGCCTAATACCAGTTAGTTCCTCTGCTAGTTTTCTAATCTCTGTTTTATCACGAAATGTTGCAATCGCGCCAACTATTTCTCCTTTTACATATAAAGGAACACGATTCGTCACAATCGTGATTCCGTAAATATTTTGTTCTTCGTTTAATTGTACCTCTCCCGTTTGCAATACTTCTTTTATACGCGAATTCGGCATATATAGCTCAACGTCTTTACCTATAAAATCTTCTTCAAGTCCACTTTTTTTAAATAGACGTTTCGCTTCATTATTAATTAACGTTACTCTCGCCTCTTTATCTACAGCAATAATGCCTTCCTTTACAGATTGTAACATCGTATTTCTTTCTTCAAGAATTTTCGCTATCCTGTGCGGCTCAAGACCGAATAAGCTTTTCTTTATATGTCTAGCTAGCAATATTGCTCCTATAATTCCGACTAGTACTCCAACTCCGACACCGATATAAATAATATGTCTACTTTCCTTAACTCTCTCTTTTACATTATCTGCCGAGATACCAACGGCTACCGCTCCAAGTTGTTCACCTGTTTCAGAAAATATAGGTACAAACACTCGCATTGAAATACCTAACGTTCCTTCTGCTAGCGATACATGTTCCTTTCCTTTCAATGCAGGCCCTTCATCTCCTCCAATAAAATGATGACCTATTTTTTGAGGGTTTGGATGTGATTTTCTTATTCCATTCATGTCCATAACTACAATAAATTGAACACCTGTGTTTTTTAATATTCTATTTGTATACGTTTGAATTGCAGAAGTATCTGCTTTTCCAATCAAACCATCGATTACAATCGAATCATTTGCCACAATATGGGCAATCGTTTTTGCTTTCTCTGCCTGGCTATCCTCCGTTGTCCGCTCTACATTATGACTAATTAATATATCTGTAACAAGTAAAGAAAAAATTACAACTGTACAAACTAGCAATGTAATCGTTTTCCATAAATTCCATAGTTTTTTTCTTTTTTTCATCCCACTAATGACTCCCCTAATTGCTGAATAGAAAAATAAGTAAGGTGATATTATTTTCACCTTACTTATTTGCTGTTATTATACTTTAAATTTACTAGTCATTGCTTGTAGTTCTTCGGCCATCTCAGCTAAGTTTTGCGAAGCTGAACTAATTTCTTCCATCGAATTTACTTGTTCTTCTGTTGACGCTGCAACACTTTGCATACTAGCTGTATTTTCTTCTGCAGCCGCTGCAATTTCATCAATAGCATTTGTCACTTCATTTGCATCTCCAGCGATTCTCCTCGTTGTTTCTACCATTTGATTAACTTGAGAAACAATATGAGTAGTAGAACTTAAAATTTCTGTAAAACTTACTTTCGTTTTTGTTACAACATCTAAGCCTTGTTGAACTTCCCCACTCACATTATCCATTGCCTTAACAGTATGTTCAATATCAGCCTTAATTTCTGCAATTAAATTTGCAATCTCTCCAGATGATTCTCCTGATTGCTCTGCTAATTTTCTAACTTCATCGGCTACAATAGCAAATCCTCGTCCCTGTTCACCTGCTCTTGCTGCTTCAATAGCCGCATTTAAAGCTAATAAGTTTGTTTGAGTTGCAATGTTTTGAATTGCTTCAGAAATAGCTCCTACCTGCTTTGACTTCTCATCAAGAAGTTTAATAATAGCATCTGACTCGGATACCGATCTAGAAATAGACTGCATTTGTTTTGCGGTTTGTTCAACTAAATCTTCTCCCTCTTCAGCTCTTTCTCGCGCATGTAATGAGGAAATAGAAATTGACTCTGCGCTTCCAGTTACATCTTGAATTGCTATATTTACTTGTTGTAATGTAGCCGCGCCTTCTTCAACACCTTGGCTTTGTGATTCAGCCCCACCTGATACTTGTTCCATTGCAATTGTAATTTGATCTGTTGCATCATTCGCTTGCTGTACGCTCGCTGTTAACTCTTCTGCCGATGCTGCAACATGTTCTGCTGAAAAGCTAATTTGGGTAATCACATCTTGTAAAGACGTAGACATTTCATTAAATGAATTCCCTAATTTCCCTATATCATCCTTGGAATGGATTGTAATTTTCTCTGTTAAATCTCCCTTACTAATTTTATGTGCCGATTCAGCTATTTTTCGTAATGGCCTTGTAATAGAATTTGTAATGAAATAAATTAATACACTACCAAATGCAATAGCGATAGCTATGACAATCAAAGTTTTATAAAACACTGGACTGGCAGCTTGCATAATTTCTTCGTCAAACATAACTCCAACTATTTTCCATCCTGTTTTCTCATTTGTTGCAAAGATTAAATTCTTTTTATCATCTTGTTCTGTATAAGATACATTTCCTTGTTTGTCTTCATAAATTGGTTTAATCCAAGGATCAGTAACCTTTGAACCAGGCTTTCTAGACGGATGACTAACAATTTGCTTATTTTGATCTAAAATAACTGCATAGCCTTTTTCACCAATATTAATCATTTTTGAAATCTTTAGGATGTTATCCAAATTCAAGTTAATACCTATAACACCTTTACCATCTTTTACTTCTTTAGCAATTGTCACTACCATATTTTTTGTAGATGCTGATTGATACGGTGCAGTAACAATTACCTTTCCTTTATTTTCATGCGCTTCTTTATACCATGATCTATCTGTTGGATTATAGCCATCAGACATTTGAATAAATGGTTCTCTTATAAACTTCCCCGTCTGCGCTCCAATATAAATACCTTCTACTTCTGGATGAAGCTTTATATATTGTGCTAACTTCGTTCTTACTATTTCTTCTTGTCCATTTGGATATGTATCCTCTGTTAAGATGTCTGCAAAGTAAGTCGCATCAACAAATTTCTCTTCTATATTTTGAGAAATAACAGTATTTAAAACTGAAATATTCTCCTTTGCTTTATCTGTCATTTGATGTTCAAAATTTGTTTTGGCAGTTTGATATGAAACACCACCGATAATAAGTCCTGGTATAGTTAAAATAATAAAAAATGAAATGATTAATTTTTTCTTGATACTCATACATTTAACCCAGTTAAATATATTTTGCATAATAAGCCTCCTTTATGTAATGTGAATACTTGTGTAATTTTATACAATTAACATACATAAAACAATATATAATGATAACATGTAATTTTTTCGTCAATTATGCATTTTTACATATTCACTACTTCTAAGCATTTTAATCATAAAAATAAGAGAACTTTAGCATTATATATGCTAAAGTTCTCTTATTTCTTAACAGCTTCTATTCTAAACAAAACACCCTACAAAACTTTTCTTATAATTCTTTAAATCTCTATCCTTCACCTTATAGCTATATTGTTAAAACTCTCCGTCCTAATTTATTTAGAGCTCTTTACATAACTAATTGCCTGACTCCCCATTTGCACCCATGCCTGTTCAAAGTTTTCTCTTGGTACTTTCACATCTAAGCTATCATCAAGCGGGTCTCGAATATATACAGATTCCTTATCGTACCCAATAAGTACAACACAATGTTCATTATATGTAATAGAAACATCCCCACTATTTGTTTTCCATGTAGTAAATTCATCTTCATCTAAAGGAGCATATGTTGCATTTGTAATCATGACTACCGGTTGCCCTGCTTTTACACTCTTATACATTTCCTCTATACTCTTTCCTGTTAAATCCACAGCTTTATTAGATAAATATTTTTTCGCTAACTGAAAAAGTGGCCCATGATATACACCATAACCGGATTCAGAAAAGGTATAAATATTTCCTACAAACCCTTCATTCGGATTTCCGCGTACACCATCAACCATAAAATCAACTTTTTTTATTTCATTTGCTAATTTCATCTTATCTACTGAAACGCCTGCGTATTGTAACATCATTGCTAAACTTGTCACTTCACACCCTCTATCCAGCTCTGGTAACTGCTGAATTAAAGGCACATTTGATAAGAGGATCTCTTCATCCTTATTACTAAACTCCGTTCTTTTTCCGCTTTGTATGAAGGATGTTAATTTCTCCATATACTTTGTGATTTCATTTGTATATACGCTCCATACTGCTACGCCAAGTAAAGCTATGCATATATACCACTTCAATTTTCGTATCACTCTCACGCCCTTTTTAATTCGTTAAATAAGAATAAAACGCGTCAGCATCCGTTCGAACCATCGGTACAAAATTTAGTTCTTTTCCTTTTTCAGGCTGATCTCTTTTTATTTTTTCTGCTAATTCTTGCATGTTCATATTCATTTTGTCCATATTAAGCTCATCTGCCAATTGTAGCACTTTTTGTTCATTAATTTCTCTTAATACTTGATATATATCTTTACCATACAAATCAATATGATATTTTTTTGCTTCTGCCTGTACTTTTTGTTCGTACACTTCTTGCGCTAACTCTTCTATCTCTTTTCCTTTTTGAGAAATATCTAACTTTCCTGCTTCTTCTCTTACTTTCGTTCCATAAATTTCTTCCGCAACCTCTTCTATTTCTTTTCCTTCAGTCGAAACGCCTAATTTCTCTGCTTCCTTATTAATTTTGATTGCATTGATTTGGCTTATTAAATCCACAATCGATTTGTTCTCTACAGATATCCCTAAGTTTAACGCTTCTTGCTTCACTTTTGTTTCATAGATTTCTTCTGAAAGAATTCCGACATCTTTTCCTTCAATCGAAATTCCTAACTGTTCTGCTTCTCTGCCTACTTCTGTTTCATGAATTTCTTTTTCTAGCGTAATTTGTTCTTTTCCTTCCGTTTCAATACCTAATTTCTCTGCTTTTTCTTCTGTATTTATTACATGTATCTTTCCATTGTTTAATTGCTCTTTACTGCGCTGCGCATAGTCTGTCTTTCCTTTCGATGTTTCAGAAGGAGAGGCACCGCCTAATATACTTAAACTCATTACTCCAATAGTGAATACCGTCATCATTTTCTTTTTCAAAATTAATTCCTCCCTCTTATACTTTCTTTCCCATGATTCCCATAAAGTGAAACTATACTCAGTGGGAAGCTTCATCTTCCACTGAATATTAGCCTTCACCAATCGAGTATTTCCGGACAGCCCGACTCCAGCCGAGTTTTACTGTCCAGAAAATAGCGGGATCATTTTTTAAATACTATACATACATCTCATCACTGCCTGAGATAACATTATGATCGAGAAAATTTACTCACATACACCTCTATAATCTCTTCTTCATGTAACGATTTTTCTTTATGCAATACATAATATAAATAGTTTCTTAACTTTCCCTTAAAAAAAGACGACCTTGTAAAAACAAGATCGTCTTCTTACTTATATTTTTTGATTTTTAGGGAGCACTACTTCAAAACAAGTACCCTCTCCCCATTTGCTCTCTACTAATATTTTTCCGTAATGCTTTTCTACAATCCATTTGGCGATTGAAAGACCTAATCCAGCTCCCTCTGATGTACTCCTTGCTTTATCCCCTTGATAAAAACGATCAAATAATTTTGGGATATCCTCTACTTTCACGCCTATCCCATCATCTTTCACCTGTATACAAATCGAGCTGCTCGTTTGCGTGCAATCAATTCGAATATGACCGCCTTCATTCGTATATTTCATCGCATTATCTAACAATATGACCATCATTTGATGAATCCGCTCTCTATCACCCATAAAAGACATGTTACGTTCTACTTTTAATATCATCTCTTTTTCTTGATAAGAAGCAATTTCTTTATATGGATCTACTATTTCTTCTAACAATTTACCCATTTCAAATGTTTTTTTATCCATCTCAATTTGATTAGAATCCGAACGTGCTAACAACAATAAGTTGCTAACTAGTTTCGATAACCGCCTGCATTCCTTAGATATTGTAGAAATGTCCATCGCTTTTTCTTCTATCGTAGCGGAGGGTGACTGAAATAACACATCCGTCTTTGATTGAATAACTGCAAGTGGCGTTCTTAATTCATGCGATGCATCGGAAACGAACTGCTGCTGTTTCTCCCATGAATTTTGAATCGGTATGAGTGCTCTGCCAGCTAGGAAAAAGCCGATACCTATTGCACAGAGACTTCCTATACTACAACCTATCACGAGAATTAAAAATAAAGTATTTAACATTCCTTCTTCCGCTGTTATATCTCGCACGATTTGAACTATTTCTCCATCTTTTTGAAGCGAAAATGCTCTAAAATATCGTCCTTGCACTTCAATATCTTGCAAATCTTCTAACTTTTTTGGAGAAAACTTTTCCAAATTCTCTTCAAAAATAGAACGGAATTTACGATTATCGCCCTCTATTTTCACTATTTTCCCATTCCAAGTTATTCTAGTTACCCGCGGATCTCCAATTTGGATATTCTCCATGCGTTTTCTTGGTGGTATTTTAACATCTAGTTTTTCTCCATACTGAGCCATCATTTTTATAGATTGATCCACTTCATTATAAATACGCTTATATGTGTACGAATAAACAATACTACCTAATACTCCTATTAATAGGATAAATACTAATGAGTTCACTATAGTCAGACGAATGCGTGTTTTTTGAAACATACTTCCTTTTTTCATTTCTCTTTTAATATATATCCAATACCACGAACAGTTTGAATATCTTTCTGATAACCGAATGGCTCTAATTTTTTACGTAAATGATGCACATACACTTCTACAATTGCTACTGTCGTATCTGAATCAAATCCCCAAACACGATCGAAAATTTGTTCACGCATTAAAATCTTTCCGCTATTTTGAATGAGATACTCTAAAAGCTCATATTGTTTTAATGTCAGCTTAATATCTTGTCCCTCTACTTGAACATCTTTATCTTTTCCAAACAATTCAATTCCTTTATATCGAATTGTCTGCTTTGTTGTTAAACTACCACTTCTGCGTAATAAAGCACGAATTCTCGCCTTTAGTTCGGGTGCTTGAAACGGCTTTACGATATAGTCGTCTCCGCCAAAATCCAATCCTTTCACTCGATCTTCTAAAGAATCTCTCGCTGTTAAAAACAGGACTGGCGTTTCAATTCTTTCATCACGTATTTTTTGAATTACTTCAAACCCGTCCATTCCTGGCATCATCACATCAAGTAAAATTGCATCATAAATGTTTTGCATTGCCAAAAACAATCCATCTTCTCCATTTAACGCTGTATCTACTTCAAATTCATCACGCAAAATTTGTACGATAGACTCTAATAACGAAGCATTATCTTCCACTACAAGTAAGCGCATATTCTCACCTTCCATACTATAGTTCAATTCTATTTATTATTACATTTCTTCTCTCCATAACGAAAGAATGTAATCCTATTATGTAATTTCATTTTCAACTATTTCCTTCTAAGTTTTTGCTAGATATAAAATTTTGAGCCTTTATTATAAAAACTCTTTCTTAAATTTTGCTTAATAAAAAATTGAAAGAAATAAGATTCCCCTTATCTCTTTCAATTTTTTACTACGTACACCTTTTTACTCGGCAACTCCAAACAATTTAATTGACCACCATACACAGCCCCGCCATCAATTCCAATAATACGATTACTACCAAAATATACTCCGCAATTCTCACTACCATGAAGCATTTTTGTTTCCGTATGGCCAAATACAACAACCTTTTCGCCACTATACCCACTATGAAATTCATTACGGATCCACATTAAAGTATATGGTTCAGATTCAGAAACTCGTTTCATTGGCTCAACACCAGCATGTACAAATATATACTCTTCTGTTTCAATGTAATGATCTAATTCTTGAATAAATTTTATATGTTCCTCTAATACGTGAGATTGTAAAATTGGCTTTTGGAAGTCCCCTTCATTAACTGCAATATCTTCTTCTACAAATCCATAGCTATATAACGTTTTATCTCCACCATTTCTTTTTACCCAATGGTTCCATGAGCCTTCCTCATCTGTCGTTAGCGCTTTAATCATCATATCTTCATGATTTCCCTTTAAAACGAATGCTCCTTCTTCTTTTAGCTCTTTCACCTTTTCAAGTACAGCACGTGCATTCGGACCACGATCCACATAATCCCCTAATAGAATTAATTGATCTTGTGTTGCGTTGTATTGTATTTCCTCAAGTAACTTTTTAAATTTATCAATCTCTCCATGAATATCACTAATGACAAGTATCCTATTCATTTTTCTCCTTCTTTCTAAATAAAGTTATTTCTAATTATAACTTTATTTGAAGGAATTTTCTGAACCCAACTACTAGAAAGTATTATTATTACAAATGCAGCTAATTTCCTTACAACACTGTAAGTCTCTTGTCATTCAATTCGATAGTTGTAATTACTATATTTCCTTATACTAAAAGTAAGAAATGAAACAAAAAACAAGGAGAGATGAGATATGAAAAAAGTGATGGAAGTTGTAGTAGCGGTGGTAGAGGTTTTCGTAAATGGTAAACAAGTTGCAATGGAGTTAAATAAATAATGAAAAGGACAATATTCATTCTAGACCCTTTACTCATATAAAAGAGATAAGAGCTCATCATTTCTTTGATCCCTTATCTCCCTATAAAGAAAGCCGTATCCCTTTAGGATACGGCTTTCTTTTACTTTTGGCTCGTACGAGCTGAAATGCTAATCGCTCTATCTGTTGCTTTTGCAGCTTCATCCAACGCTTCTTTACTATTCTTTCCGTCATACATTGCTTCTAATGCTTTTACAACTGCATCTCGTGATTCTGGGAATACACTAATTAATGCACCTTGAGTTGCTGGAGATTGCTTCGTCGCTTGTAATTGTTCTACTGTTACTTTTAACTGTGGATATTTTTCATATTGCTCTTTTACTAACGATTCATTATATGCATCTGGATTAATTGAGAAATATCCTGTTGCAGTATGCCATTTTGCTTGTACGTCTGGCTTCGTTAAATATTTCATAAAGTCCCATGTACCTTGCTGCGTTTCTTCTGAAACCATATTCGTCATCCATAATGATGCACCGCCAATAACAACACCATTTCGCTTTGAATCTTCTGGATACGGAATATACGAAACACCTACATTAAACTTAGATGCATCAATTAAATCACGAACACCTGCTGAAGAATCTAAATACATAGCAACTTGTCCAGATTGGAACGCGGCACGAATATCATCCCAACTTGCTCCATACTTTCCTAGTGCACCAGCTTTATTCAATTCATCTAACATTCCAAATACTTTCTGTCCTTCTTTACCGTTAAATACCGCTTTCTTTGCAGCATCTTTCCGGCCATTTTCATTATCTACATATAAAGCCCCTTGTGTCGCTAACAATTCTTCAAAGAACCAACCATAATTGAGCATAGAGAATCCATATTGTTTTACATTTCCGCCTTTTTTAATCGTTAACTTTTTCGCAGCTTCTTTTAATTCAGCATATGTTTGTGGAGCTTTCTCTGGATCTAACCCAGCCTTTGCAAAAGCATCTTTATTATAAATTAATACTGGCGTAGATGAATTAAATGGCATAGAATACATTTTTCCATCAACTGAATAATAATTTGTAATTGCTTTTTCTAATTTTGATGTATCGTACTTATCTTTTTTAATCCAACTATCGATAGGCGTAATCTTTTTGCTATCAATCATATATTTCGTTGTAATTTCACTCGATTGAACAAGAGCTGGAGCTTCTTTCGTAGCAGACATCGTTTTAAACTTCGTTAAAGACTCTTCGTATGTTCCTTGAAACTCTGCCTTTATCTCGTACTTATTCTGCGATTTATTATAGTCTGCAACAAGCCCATCTAGTACACCTTGTGTTTTTCCACCCATCGCATGCCAAAAACGAATTACAGTTTTATCACCATTTTTTTCAACTGGTGCTACTTTTGCCTGCGCTTCAGGTTTCCCCTCTGTTTTACTATTTGAACAAGCAGCCCCAGTTAATGCCATTGTGGCTGCCATTAAAAGAGCAGCACTTTTTTTCAATAAACTCATCTCAATCCCACCTTTTCCTATGTATGCTTATTTAATTGCACCTTTTGTTAATCCTTGTTGTAATTGCTTTTGCCCTAAAAATAGTAAAATCAACGTTGGAATGACGATAACCGTAACACCGGCCATTACGCTTCCCCAATCAGTTGCAACTTCTTGAGATTGAAGTTGCTTCACACCAATTTGAACTGTTCTGACTTTTTCATCAGTGGTCACTAAGAGCGGCCACAAGTACATATTCCATGTTGTTAAAAAGCTATATACTCCAAGCGTAATAAAACTCGTTTTACAATACGGAATTACAACGCTGAATAAAAACCTTACATTTCCAATCCCTTCAATAAAAGCAGCTTCTTTCAATTCATTCGGAAGCGTCATAAAATGTTGGCGTAGTAAGAAAATACCGAAAGCTGTTGCAAAAAATGGCACTGTCATCCCAGCAAAGCTATTGATCCAACCAAAGTTTTGAATCGTTAAAAAGTTCGGTACCATCGTTGCTTCCCACGGAATAAGCATCGTTGAAATAAACAAGAAGAAAATTACGTTTCTCCCTTTAAACTGAAGAAAAACAAAAGCATAAGCTGCTAAACTGGATACGATAAGTTGTCCAATCATAACAATCGTCGATACAATTAAACTGTTGTACAAGTATGTAAAAAGCGGTACTTTTTGAAAGATATTCATAAAATTATCGAAAGTAAATTGGGTCGGAAATAACCTTCTCATTTGAATATCATCTGGTGTCATAAAGCTTATTAAAAACGCATAGAGTACAGGAAAAAACACCATTACTGCACTAATAATGAGCAGCATGTATAATAGGAAATTTTGTTTCCACTGTTTAACGATCATTTATAATGCACCTTTCTCTCAGCAAACTTAAATTGAAGTAATGTAGCAATAAAAATGAAAACAAATAATACCATCGCTTGTGCACTTGCTGTTCCAAATTGATGATTCACAAATGCCTCTTTATAAATCGAATACACAATTAAATTCGTTGCATCATTCGGTCCACCGTGCGTTAAAATATCAATTTGTCCAAAGCTTTGGAATGCACTAATTAACGTTACTGTCACGATAAAGAATAAAGTTGGTGATAGCATCGGTAATGTAACGCGGCGAAGCTTATATAAATAACTAGCACCATCTATAGATGCACTCTCATATAAAGACGTATCAATATTTTGCAAACCACCTAATATAACTAAAAATGCAAATCCTGTATTCACCCAAACCGTTGTAACCGATACAGAAAACAGTGCCCAGTCCGGACTCGTTAACCATGCGATTGCCGGAAGATTCATAGCGGCTAATATATTATTAAATAATCCTACACTTGGATGAAATAAAAATAGCCAAATCACTGCGCTAGCAGCTACTGATATTCCCATCGTTGAAGAAAAGAGAACCCGGAACAATCCAATACCTCTTACTTTTTCATTTGCAATTAATGCAAGAAATAAGGCGAATACAATACTAGTAGGCACTGTATATAAAACAAATAATAAAGTTGACTTTATACTTTTGTAGAAAGCAGGATCAGAAAATAAATATTGATAATTTTCTAAGCCAACGAAAAGATTGGCTTCTCCGTGTATATCTGTTAAATAAAAGCTATAGTAAATCGTCCTAAACAATGGATAGAAAAGAAAAATTGAAAATAACAAAACAGATGGAGCCAAAAACAATAATCCTATTCTTAAATCTTTCGTTCTGCCCCATAAACTCTTCTTTTTTGACACTGCTGTTTGAACTGGTAACTTCCCTACTTCAATCATTATTTCGCCACCACTTTCAACTCTTCTTCAGCCACCACTTTTAATCGTCCATTCTTATTTTGGTGAAAGAAACATAGTTTTTCTTGCGAGAATAATAATTTTACTTTGTCACCTTTGTTCAGGAGTAACTGTCCGATGACTTTCGCACTCCAAGTTGTTCCATTTACCGCAAAGTTTAATATAGACTCATTCCCTAATACTTCTACAGATTGCAGCGTAACTTCTTGTCCTGCCTCAGACAATGCAATATGCTCAGGACGCATACCTATTCGAATTGTCCCTTCTGGTAATTGCTTTAACTGTCCAATAGATAATGGAATTTGCAATTGCCCTATATGTAATACGCCTTTTTCTTTATCCACTTCTCCATCATTTATATTCATAGAAGGAGAACCTATAAAACTTGCAACAAATTCGTTTGCTGGTTCGTTGTATATATCAAGAGGTGTTCCAACTTGTTGTATACTTCCTTTATTCAAGACCATGATACGATCTCCCATAGTCATCGCCTCTATTTGATCGTGAGTAACGTAAATCATCGTAATTCCGAGTCGTTGCTGAATTTCTCTAATTTCAATCCTCATTTGCGCACGTAATTTCGCATCTAAATTCGAAAGTGGTTCATCCATTAAACAAATCGGTGCTTGACTCACGATCGCCCTGGCAAGCGCAACACGCTGTCTTTGTCCGCCTGATAATTGGCCCGGTTTCATTTTCACATACTCTTTCAGCCCTACCATTTCAATAGCTTCTATTAATCGCTTTTGTCGCTCTTCTTTTTGTACCTTCCTTACCTTAAGTCCAAATAAAATATTTTCTTCTACAGTTAGGTGTGGATATAATGCATAATTTTGAAATACCATTGATAAATTACGGTCTTTCGGCTCTAAATTATTTGCAACACGTTCATTAATCATTAAATCTCCCGAAGAGATTTCTTCTAAGCCAGCGATCATTCGTAGTAATGTACTTTTTCCACATCCCGAAGGTCCAACTAAAACAAAAAATTCTCCCTTCTTAATATGAACCGATACATCTTTAACCGCTGTCTCTTCCGCATTTATATATATCTTTGAAACATCTTTCAATTCGATCACAAGGCTGCACTCCTTTTTTCTTCTTGTATCCATACTTCATAATGACTCGTTGAAATCGCACGAATGGCAATTTCCGCATCTTCCCGCGTTTGAATCAATCCACCTGCAATAATAGGAAACTCTATTTTCTCTGCTAGCTGTTTTATAATAGAAGGCATAATTCCAGGCATAATCTCTACCGCATTTGGTTTAGTCGTTTTACAATTTTCAATTGATTTTGTAAGTGATAAAGTATCGACAATAAAAATTCGTTGAATCGTTTTTAATCCAATTTTATTGGCATTTCAAATTGTCGAACCTTTTGTTGAAATAATACCTTGTGCTCCGATAACATCTTGAATATACAAAAGGGCTTCCTCTGTGTTCGTATTTAAGCCTTGTATAAAATCACAATGAAGAAATACATCATGTCCATGTTTCTGTAATTCATATACACGCTCTGGTAACTCCAGCATTGAACCAGTCATAAGAAAAACTGTTTTCGGTAATTTTTTGTATGCTTTATACCCTTTCCAATCCTTTATCATCGCGATATGAGGTTCTTTAAACATTTATTCCACCTAGATTTTCTATTTTTATCCAAACTAAAAACACCTACTTACATAGAACACCTTTCTCCTTATTTGAACTCTAGGGAATAGAGCACACCTAAGAAAGTGGCACGTTATATGTAAGCGGGTGTTCTCAAATGTTCTCTACCCTAGTTATTTTGTTACCTTTACTATATTACGCATTTATTAAGTCAGTTTTGATAAATTGTTAATTAGGTGTTAATCGAATGTTAATATTAACCATATTATTTTTACAATAATCTAGATATACGAATAAACTCTAACAGAACACAACAATATTTACATTTCAATCAATATGTAAATTCATTCCATAGTTAATGAGTTTTAGTTTTCTCGCCACTGCTTGTGAAGCACAATTATCCCAAGAGGTACTATAAAGCGGAATACGTTTTTCTTCTTTTATTGACATTGCCCAAGCTCTAACGACATCAGCACCATATCCCTTTCCCTGGAAGCCCTCTACAGTTTCCACACTTGCCTCAGCAGCTATAGGCGTACTTCTTGCACTGCAGCATATAGAAACGACTTGTTCATTTTCAACAATTGCAAAATAAGGTTGCCTCCATTCCATCTGTTCTATTAGATTAGGAAAATTTTCTCGCATGAGCTCTTTATTCTTCTCTGTTATTTGTATCACCCTAGTCGGCTCATTTGAATTATTTGGAAACATGTAAGCAGGACCCATCCAAATATTCTCTACCGTTCTCTCTTCATTTAATACTTTCATGATCTTTGCTATCTCTATGTGATTTGAACGTTCTCGAATTAATTTCTCAATCTTACTTATTATTTCACCATCCAAATTACAATGATATCTCGTTATATTCCCTTCACGAGTTTTGCTAAGAAAAAAACGTGGTGCTTTCGGATTTCCCTGTTCATTTACACTCTTTATTCTTCCCACTTGATTATGAACAAATAAAACCTCTGCCTGAATTACTATTAACTCAAGTTCTGAAAATCGCATTTATGCCCTCCTTCATTACCCTGTGTAGCCTCCATATATCATCCATTCATACTCTATTTTCTGATGTTCAAAACAAAAATCCCATTTAAATACACATTACTGAATCAATCATACTAAAATGACTTCTTCATTCTGTCTATCTAAATGGGATTATTTCGTACTCTTTATGTCTTTTTCTTATTATTCCACCGGTTGTGGTTGCGGCTGCACTACTTCATTCGCACCAGCTATTCTCAACACATTCGCAATATCTTTAAAACCTCTTTTTTCAGCATATTGCAGCGGCGTAATATTTTCCTTATTGGCCATATTTACATCTGCCCCGTGGTCAATAAGCATTTGAATTACTTTCTTATGGCTTTCACTACCATTTCCCAATACAATTGCTTCTATTAAAGCTGTACCACCACGTTCATTTTTATAATTCACATCAATATCTGTATGCTCTAATAATTCTTTAACAACCTCTACATGACCACGCTCAGATGCAGAAATGAGTGCTGTGCCACCTGACTTAGTCGTTTCTTTCGTATTAACTCCTGCATTAATTAATACTTTTACAATATCCGTATACCCTTCTCTACTTGCATAAAGGAATGGATTGCTTTGTTTCTCATCTTTGACTTCAATATTTGCACCTGCACCAATTAATGCTTTAACTGTCTCTACATGATTTTGGTACGTTGCTGCAAGGATAGGTGTTTCTCGGTTGTCACCTTCTACGTTTATATTCGCTCCATCCTGAATCAACTTCATAGCTGTCTCTGTGTCTCCAAGAGTCGCTGAAAGTAACAACTGTTTGTCCAGTAAATTTATACTTTTTTCTTCTTTAACTTCTTCTTGTTCTTTATGCTTTTCTTTTTTCTTTTCGTTTTTCACATGAACCGGTTTCGATTCTGGTTCCTCTTGCTTATCGCAAGCCACTACCGTCATTAAAAGTCCTAATAACATACATAATAAAATTTTTTGTTTTCTCACAACTACAGCTCCTATGAAAGATAATGTTTTCTTAACCATTCCTCCATCACATACAATAACTCTTCTTGAGTACATTTATCCATAAGCCCTTTATATTCCTTCTTTAATCGGATTATCTTAAGCTTACCCTATGTTTCTCAACCTATTGGAATGATACGCCTGATGGCCTCATCATTAACATTATGAAGCAATTAGTTTAGCACGTTTTAACCGCATTTGTATACATTTCTAAAAAGTACATAAATGATTGCTTTAGGTCACTATATTCCATTGTAACCGTTCTTCTAAAAATTTTACACCTTTTCTATATTTGCACCTGAGTAATGCTAGAAAAAGACAACTATATAGTTGTCTTTTTCTAGTACTAATGATGCCCACCGTGATTCCCTGTTTTCGGTTTCCCCATCATTTCTTTATTCATTTCCCATTTATGCTCTGCTAGCTCTTTATACGAAAGAACCTTACCCTTATAGTTAGATACAAAGCTCTCTGCATCTTTTTTATTTTTAAATGAAATGACATTATAAGCCATTGGTGTCGTTATTGTTTTATCATATACGTAAGTAGCGTCTTCTAACGAAACCCAATCTTTCGAATCATAATCTCGAACAAATTTTTCTTTCGTCTTTTCGCCTGGATTAATCTCCATCCATTTATACATACAACCAATATCATCAAACTTTAACGCTTTTCCATTTTCTAAAATGATTTCTGTTGCAAATTGATTATCCGTTACCCCAATTTGGCAAATATCACACTTATCATGTTTCTCATCAATTGCCACAGCTGTTGTTCCCTTTTTCCCACACCCCACTATCGTAAATAAGAAACATAAACATATAGCAAGCACAACATACTTTATTCTCATCACTATTCCTCCCTAAAAACCGTATACTCCACAAGGAGAATATCAAAAACTTGTGTGGGATTTGTGAAAAAACAATGTGCTTTTTGTAATATAGAAAACAAAAAAGATGTGTAGCTATTTCTACACATCTTTCATCATTCACAGCCTGTAATTAATAAATCATCTTCTAACTTAACTAATAATGTATCTGTATTAATTTTCTGCCCAACTTCTACATTTACTAATCTTATATTTCCACTGATACCGACCGCGACTTTTTCAAGCTCACCATTATTTTTTCGGACCATCATTAATTTTTCCCACTCATATACATAAGAAGATTCATTAACAAAAATCTCTTCTATCTTCCCCTCATAAGAACTATAAACTTCTTCTATTCTCGTTTCCATTCAAAATCTACTCCCTACTTCGCACTTCACTATTTTCACCTTATTCTATCACTCTTGTTAGAAGTAAATTATATTTTTAAAAATTCAAAATTACCTTCGTGAACAATATGACCAAAATAAAAATTATGCTTCTAATGGTGTTATTTTTCAAATTATTTACCATTTGGATAGATGCTTTTATGATAAACAAAAAACATTGTTCTGAATTTTTGCTTTATTTTGAAAGCGCAATCATTTTTTAAGGGGGAGATCAGATGTTAGCTCTACTTGGATTTGCAATGGTATTTGTCTTTATGTTTTTAATCATGGCGAAACGTATGTCAGCATTAGTAGCATTAATATTAATTCCAATTACTTTCGCATTAATTGGCGGCTTTTATGCAGACATGGGTCCTATGATGTTAGAGGGCATTCAAAAATTAGCACCTACCGGTATTATGCTTATGTTTGCCATTTTATATTTTGGAATTATGATTGATAGCGGTTTATTCGATCCTGTCATTAGTAAAATATTAAAATTTGTAAAAGGGGATCCTTTAAAAATTGTTGTTGGTACAGCCATTCTTACTATTATTGTTTCATTAGATGGGGACGGAACAACAACGTATATGATTACTGTTTCCGCAATGTACCCATTATATAAACGTCTCGGAATGAATCCACTTATATTAGCTGGGGTTGTTATGTTAGGGGCAGGTGTGACAAATCTTACACCTTGGGGTGGACCGACTGCTCGAGTTATGAGTGCACTTGGACTAGATGCATCAGAGCTCTTTACACCACTTATACCAGGAATGATTGCTGGTGCAATTTGGGTAGTTTTCGTTGCCTACTATCTTGGAAAAAAAGAAAGAAAACGTTTAGGCATTATGGATGTGCAATATTTAAAACAAATGCAAACAATGGATGAGCAAGCTGCCACAGTAGAAGCTGCCGTGCATAAACGCCCTAAACTTCTATGGATTAACTTTTTATTGACCGCTACATTACTTGTCTGTCTCATACTAGAAGTTATGCCGTTACCTGTTCTCTTTACAGTTGCTTTCGCTATTGCTGTTATGATTAACTATCCAAACTTAGAACAACAAAAAGAACGTATTGCCTCTCATGCAGGAAACGTATTAGCTGTTGTTTCACTCGTATTTGCTGCTGGAATTTTCACTGGTATTTTATCTGGAACAAAAATGGTAGATGCAATGGCTCAAAGTGTAGTAACTCTTATACCAGATGCACTTGGACCACAGTTGCCAATTATTACAGCTCTTCTTAGTATGCCTTTCACATTTTTCATGTCCAATGATGCATTTTACTTCGGGGTATTACCTATTTTAACGAAGGCTGCTGCTACTTATGGAATTAGTGCAGCTGAAATGGGACGCGCTTCCTTACTCGGTCAACCCGTTCACTTATTAAGTCCTCTTGTCGCTTCCACTTATTTATTGGTCGGAATGGCTAAAGTTGATTTTGGTGAACATCAACGCTTCACTTTATTGTGGGCCGTTGGAACGACAATGGTGATGTTGATTACTGGAATTGTAATTGGGATTATTCCAATATAAGACGCAAAAAACAGTAGAAGAAATAAATCCTCTACTGTTTTTGTTATGAAGAAACGAGAAAATACCTTCTCTCTGGTCTCCCTACACTTCCATATATAAGCTCTGCATGTACTTTCTTCCCAGATATTAAATACTCTAAATAGCGCCTCGCTGTTGATCGACTTACTCCAACCATCGAGCTTAACACTTCTGCGGTAATTCCTTCTTCATTAACTGTTAACATATGCTTTTTTATTTTCGCTAAAGTTAAAGGATCTATTCCTTTTGGAGCATATTCAACTGTATTTCCCTTCACACCTCTTTGAGACCATAAGTGTTCAATTTGTTCTGTAGATAATTGATTGCTTTTCTTTAACTGCCTAATCTTTTTTTGATAACTTTCTAAACTCGCTTTAAAACGGTCAAACATAAGTGGTTTTACGATATAATCAGTTACTCCACCACGTAAAGCATGCCTTACTACATCTGTTTCCGATGCAGCTGTAATCATAATAATATCTGTATCATGCAAATTATGCCTAATATATGTGACAAGTTCTGTTCCTTGTATATCAGGTAAGTACACGTCTAATAAAACGAGTTGTGGCTTCACAAGCTCTAGCCATTCCTTCGCTTGTTCCCCAGTCGTTGCTGTTCCAATTACTTTAAATCCTTCAATTTTTTCAGTAAAACGCCGATGAATGTCCGCAATCCGAATATCATCTTCTACAATTAATACTTCAATCTCCTCACCCATTACAACTCGCCTCTCTCTTTCGGTAATGCAATAATGAACAACGCACCACCTAAATCCCCTTTTTCAATTGCAATGCTTCCATTTAAATCTTCTACTAACTCTTTCACTTTTGCTAATCCATATCCTCGCTTCTCTCCTTCTTTCGTTGAAAAGCCTTTATAAAATATGCTAGTAATTATTTCATCATGAATCCCTTGCCCCGAATCTTCCACTTCAATTAATATTTCTTCTCCGATATCTGTTACAAACATTCTAACTTTCTTATCATGCTCTTGATTTTTTTCAATTGCTTCAAATGCATTCGTAATTAAATTCCCTAAAATCGAAACGACATAATTACTCTCAATATGCGGACTTAATGTTTCTAAACTACTTTCTCGATCTAGTACAAAATCAATCTTCAACTCTCTTGCCCTATTATAAAATCCAATTAAAATTCCACCTAGCCATGGATTTTGAATTCGCTTCATAATAAATTGAACAAAATCTTGATATACCGCCGTCTCCTTATGAATGAGCTCTAGAGCATCTTCATATGACTCTAATTGGATAAGACCTGAAAGCGTATACAATAAATTGTTGTATTCATGGGTTTGTGCTCGTAACGCCTCTGTATATTGCTTCGTCTGAGATAACTCTGCTGTTAACTGATCCATTTCAGATTTCAAACGTAAGCTCGATACGACGCCGGTTACTTTATTATTTACTTTAATAGGTAGACGATTAGCAATAACAGCCTGCCCTTTTATATTTAATTGACGATCAAACTGTTCTTCACCAGTTTGAAGTACATCTAGTATGGATGAATTAGGAATTATATTTAAAATAAATGATCCAATGATATTTTTTCGGTTGTCTAGTGAAAGAATATCGTAGGCTGCTTGATTGACTAAACTAATCATGCCCTTTTTATCAATTACGATAATCCCTTCTCGTACAGATTGAATCACTGTACTATGCTCTTCATATAAAGATGAAATTTCTTCTGGTTCCATCCCAAACATCATTCTTTTTATACTTGCAGCTAAATATATGGAACCGATTATCCCCATTAACAAACCGATTATTGTAATCCAAAATACACGCTTTCCATACACTTCTACCGCTCCATGAATATCATCCATTGAAAATCCAACAGATACTACACCAATAATTTTATTATCCTGATTACGGATTGGAACTTTTCCGCGTAAGGAAGGTCCTAATGATCCCGTTGCTTTCGAAACGTAAGATTTCCCTTCTAATAGCACTCCTTTATTATCTCCACCAACCATTACTTCTCCTATTTTGTCTTTCTTGGGGTGTGCATAACGAATCCCTTCTTTATTTCCAACCACAATAAAATTAGCATCTGTATCAATTCGAATTTTTTCTGCAATCGGTTGAATAATAGAAGCTGGATTTTCTTTTTGAAAAGCTTCCGCGATTTCCGGTATAGCTGCAACTGTTTTCGCAACATGCAAAGCTCTTTTACCAATTTGCTCTTCTACTGTTTCAGATAATATGTAGTAAAACAAATAACTTGTTAACAAAAGCACCACAAGAATAAGTGTACTAATAGTTAATGTAATTCTCGGTTGTAGTTTTAATTTTTTAAATTTCAAAACCATTCCCCTAACATGGATAAAGATAGAATTTAAAGAAAATACAGTTTTTTCAATTGTTAAACTTAATCATAACACGATTACTACACATTTCTTTATTTTTATCTCCATAAAAAAAGAAACGAAGTAAAATTACTACCTCGTTTCTTAATATTTTTTATTACACTTTAAACTTGCCAATCATCTCTTGCAATTCTTCTGCCATTTGTGATAAGTGAACTGCTGCTCCATTAATTTCATCTACTGAAGCTAATTGCTCTTCAGAAGAGCCAGCAATATTTTGAACACTTGCTGCATTTTCTTCAATCGTAGCTGCAATTTCATTAATAGATGCACTTACTTGTTTGGCATCTACCGTCATTTGTTTCGCTACTTCTACCATACTATCAATTTGCACAACTGTATCATTTGTAGATTTCAATATTTCAGCAAAGCTTTGCTTCGTTTCATTTGCAACTACAAGACCTGATTGTACTTCTGTTCCAACTTGATTCATAGAGCTTACCGTTTCTTTTATATCAAATTGAATCTCTTTCACTAGTTTTCCAATTTCCGTAGAAGACTGTCCTGATTGTTCAGCTAATTTTCGCACTTCATCCGCTACAATTGCAAATCCTCTTCCTTGCTCCCCAGCTCTTGCAGCCTCAATTGCAGCATTTAATGCTAATAAATTTGTCTGCTCTGCAATATGTTGAATCACTTCCAGAATTGCTCCGATTTGTTTCGACTTATCATCTAATAAAGCAATGACTTTATCTGAATTTGAAACTGACTCATGAATTAATTGCATTTGATTCACAGTTTGCTCAACTAACTTCCCACCATCTTCAGCTTTTTTCTTCGTATACATAGAAGCTGTTGATACTAATGAAGAACTATCAGCAACACGCTGAACTCCTTCTGTAACTTCTTCTAATAACGTCGCTCCTTCTTCAACTTCTCTCGTTTGTATTTCAGCCCCACTCGACACTTGCTCTATAGCTTGTGTAATTTGTTCTGTCGCTTCACTTGTCTGCTTCATGCTAGCTGTTAATTCTTCTGAAGATGCTGCTACATGACTTGCTGAAATATTTATATTGGAAATGACATTATGTAATGATGATGCCATCTCATTAAAACTTTCTCCTAACTGCCCGATTTCATCTTTAGAATGAACTGTAATAGATTCTGTTAAATCACCTTCACTAATTTTCCTAGATGATAGAACAAGTTGTTTTAACGGTTTAATAATAGAAGCAATTATGAAGTAAATTAAAACCCCACCAATCATTAATGAAATCCCAATAACAGTTATCGTTTTATAGAAAATAGGTTCAGCCGCTTGAATAATTTCTTTTGAAGGCATTATCCCCGCTATTTTCCATCCAGTTTTCTTATTCGTTTTAAAAGTAATGTTACGATCTTCACCATCTAATGAATAATGAAAATCACCAGCTTCCTGTTTATAAAATTCCTTACTAAGTTTCTCTTCTAACTTCCCACCCGGCTTTAGTGTCGGGTGTGCGACTACATTTTTATCTTGATCAAATATCGCTACATAACCTTCTTTACCGATATTAACCATCTTGGAAGTAGTTACAATATTATTGATAATTAAGTCAATCCCAAGAACGCCACTTTTATCCTCATTTTGTTTTGCCAGTGTGATAACAGTATTCCCTGTCGTTTTTGACTTATATGGAGCAGTTACAATCACTTCTCCGCTTTTTTTCACTGCCTCTTTATACCAATCTCTTTCTGTAGGATTATATCCTTCTGGCATTTGAATTGCCGGTGATTGAATAAATTGCCCGTTGCTAGACCCAGTATAGATAGCTTCCATTTCCGGATGTAACTTATTATATTCTTCTAGTTTATTTTGGATATTTTGTATTTGATCCGCTTGGTAACTTGATTGTGTAAATAATTTCGTAAAATAAGTTGCATCTACTTTTTTACTATCCAATTCCTTATTAATTACATTATCCAAAATTTTTATATTATCTTTCGCCGAGTTTAAAATCGTTTCATTAAAATTTGTTTTCGCCTGCTGATAAGACGTCCAACCAATTACAATACTTGGAAGAATTAAAATGATAATAAATGACACAAGTAACTTTGTTTTTAAACTACTACTCCTTAACTTCCTTTGAAACATATTTCTACCCCTCCATACCGTTTTACATGCAATAAATTACAATTAATCCATTTATAAAAATTTTAAGATATAAATAAATTGACGAGACTCTCTATTTCTCTTCTACCCATCTTTCTAAATTTAAAGGATTATTGCATACTTACTTCATTCTATAAAAATTAAATAATTAAAACAATGTATAAAAATGTATATTATTCGAAATATTATGATTCACAGAAGAACCTCTAGCACATGCTAGAGGCCCTGCCTACCTTACTATTCTTTATCTTTTTCTACTTCTTTTTTCTTATCTTCTACTACAGATACAACAGGTTTATCACTTGATAATTGTTGTACCGCTCCTTTTCCTGCAAATCCTTCTAATAGCTCTTTTAAGTCAATACCAGAGGAAGCTTTTAATGTCTCCTGCATCGTTGCCATTAAATCAGTCGCATACCCTGCTACTTTTCCAGCACCGCTATTTTTACCACCGCCGCCTGTGTCGATAACTGTAATTTTATCAATGTTGCTAAGTGGGCTTGCGACTTCTTTCGCGTAACTTGGAAGCATTTTAAGAACCATATCCATAATTGCCGCTTGACCATATAATTCAAATGCTTCTGCAATTTTTTGTTTCGCTTCAGCTTCAGCCAAACCTTTTAATCTAATAACATCTGCTTCTGCTGTACCTTGTGCTTTTTGTACTTCCGCTTTCGCTTGACCTTGTGCTTTCTCAATCTCTGCTTTCGCTAAACCTTCTACACGAACTTCTTCTGCACGTGCTCTTGCTTCTGCTTCAATCTTATATTGATCCGCATCTGCTTTTTTCATTTGTTTTACTTTTTCCGCTTCTGCTGATTGTTCGACAGCATAGCGATCTGCATCTGCTTTTTTCTTCACTTCTGCATCATATTGCTTTTCACGACGTGCAATCTCTTTTTCTTCTAATTCAATTTGCTTTTCACGCTCAATGATTTTAACGCGCATTTGCTCTTCTGTAACACCTTGTTGCGCTTTCGCTTGTTGTAATTCGTAAGAAAGGTCCGCATCTGCACGAGCTTGTTCTTGATCTCTCTTATAGGACTGCACTTTTAATTCCTTATGTTTTTCAGCTTCAGCGATTTGTGCATCACGTTGATATTCTGCTTCTTTTGCTTCTTTCTCAGCACGAGCTTTTTCAATTCGTGCCTCTTTTTCACGCTCTGCATTTGCAACTGTTGCATCACGCTTAACCATTGCAATTTGCGGCTGTCCAAGCGCATCTAAGTATCCGTTTTTGTCCATTATTTCTTTAATTGTAAAAGAAACGATGCGAAGACCCATCTTCTTTAAATCTGTAGAAGCTACTTCATGCACCTTTTGAGCAAATTGCTCTCTATTACTATACGCATCTTCTACTGTCATAGAAGATAAGATAGCACGGAGATGCCCTTCTAAAACTTCTTTTGCTTCTATTTTTAACTCTTCCGTTTCTTTTCCTAAATATTGTTCAGCTGCTGTAGAAACTTCTTCAATTGTCGATCCTACTTTAATAATAGAAACACCATTTACTGTAATTGGTACACCTTGTTTCGTATACGTATCACGTGTACCAACTTCTAATTTGTAGTTTAATAGGCTTAAAGGCTCTGCTCTTTGCATAATTGGAACTACAAAAGTACCGCCACCGCGAATAATCTTAATCTTCTTTCCATCATCAGTGGTAACAACATTTTTCCCACCACCAAGCCAGTTCCCTGTAACAATTAACGCTTCATCTGGACCAACTGTTCGATACTTCGTAATGAATACTAAAATGAGTAGAATTAAAATTGCGAGTAAAACTCCACCGATAATTAATGGAATCGTCATGTAAATTCCCCCTTATAATTTTGGTTTCTTTAAAGAATAAGCGATGTTTTGTACAAGCAAAACACCATCTTGAACTCCCTCGATAATAACTTCGGTTCCTTGTGAAATATCTTTCTTTCTAATTGTTTTAGCTGGGATTGCATTACTTCCAAATTGGGAGGAGATTAATACTTCACCAAATCCTTCTGTAGGAATTGTCGTAATGACTTCTCCCTTGCAACCAATGAATTCATCCATACGTTGTACGGTATTTTGTTCTGCTTCTGCAATCGGTTTTAAAATTAATATTTTCATTATGAAAACACCGATAAAAGATATAGCAAATGAACCAGCGAAAATAATAGTACTATTAAAGGAAAATAAATATTCTCCTATATAACTAATTCCACATAACATAGCGAAGAAACTAAGTAATAAGGTAACAACGGATACAGATCCGCCCCCAAAACTAAATATTGATTCAAATATATCTCCAAAGAAAATATAAATAACAGTGAGTATAGTAGCAATAGTAAATCCATATAAATAAATTGTTTCAAGTGGATAACCAAACAAGAACATTTCTTATCCCCCTTTCTTAAACAATCTCTTTTTTGTTATGTGTATGCCTCACCTCTTTCAAAGATTATTAATCTAAATTTTCAGTTATTTACCCTTTAAAGAAAAACCTGTAAGACAGGTCTCTAAAAAAGAACAGGAGAAACCTATTGTGACAGGCTCCTCCTAGAAAATAACCGATATATTATATATCTATATAATATATTATTTTCCACAAAAAGTAAAGTTAAACATACATTGGAAAAGCACTTATTTTAGTGATAATGAGTACGTTCCATCGCCATTATCATATTTATATACATACAAGTAATACTTACCTGGTTTTGCATTTAATTTTGCTTCTATATGATTTCCATTAGCTTGACCGTAAGCAGCATAATTTTGCATATCTGATTCATGGTGAAGTACCCACGTCATCCCAATTCCATACTCATTTAAAACAGAAATATCGATATCTTTCGCTGATGCTACATTAAATGTATAAACATCGGTGTGATCCCCGCCGATAAGGCTACCTTTTATAGTAGTGTTTAGTCCGATACGATTTGCTTCCTCTTTACGATTATTTGGTTCAGATTCTGTTAAACTTCCATCTTTAATCGTAACAGTTGTTTCACTTCTACTCTCTTTTCCTTTATCATCTTTTACTCTTAACACTACTTTATAAGTTCCTTCTTTTTCATATGCATGTACTGGATTAACTTCTGTACTTGTTTTTCCGTCTCCAAACTCCCATGAATAAGAAACGATTTTTCCATCTTCGTCGTTTGATCCATCACTTTTGAATTGAATTCCTTCTTTTACAAGCCCATTATAAGGACCGTTTATATGAACTGTCGGAGCTTTATTTTCTCCGTCATCTTTTGCGATACCATGGAAGACTACATCATATTCAAATTCATTGGAACTATTAACACGATAATTGACGAAATATGCTGTAACCGTTTTGTAGCCGCTCCATTCTTTTTGCGCCAATTGTTCTAAAGCTTCATTTACTCTTTTACCCATTGCATTCCAGTCTTCTGATTCACCTTTTGTTACACTACCTGTAAACGTACCTTCTAATGTAAATGTATTAAAGAATTGAGACTCGTGTTTTGTCATTTTTGCATCTTTCATAGACAACGTCTCACTAATTTCTTTCTTCACTTCTGTTAACGACTTTGGTGCATGTTCAGCTAAATAATCATCTGCTACTTCCGGTACAGTGTACTTATCTTGATTATCAATTAACTGCTGCATATACTCTTGATACTCTTTATTTAGCTTAGAATCTTTACTTAGATTTTCACGATATGCATCATAATTTTTCACGTCATTCGCACGAATTAAATCTTGAATTTTATCAAATGTTTCAAACTGATGCGTATATAAGTAAGACTGTAATGCGAACGAGTAGTTATAGAAATCCCAAGAACCATATTTAGCAAATAATGTGCGCTCTGCTGTATAACGGCTTGCAGGATCAGATGATAATCCGCTAATGATGCTCTTTCTCGGTACTACATTATTTGTACGAGTAGATCCTGCGAAAAATTCTGCATTCCCTTCTTGGAACCAAGTTAATCTTTCATTTTGATACATATCTCCTCTTCCAAATAAACCGGGAACTTCATATCTCCCTTGAAGATAGTGAGTAAACTCATGACGGAATAACTCTTCTAAACTATAAATACTTTGCTCTGGCGTACGCTCATATGTAAAGAATGTACCTGTCTCTTCAATATAAATTCCACCGTTGTTTGTTTCATATCCATACAATTGTCTATTTAACTGATATTCATCTGGAGTATTATAGATTACTATCGTTAATACGTCGTCTGCATTACCTTGTTCTAAAGCTTTGTCATTTCCGATTACGCGGTGATATTGCGCTTTTACTTCCTTCGCAGCCCAATATAATCTCTTAATTTTTTCTTCTGACACTTTATCCCCAGTTTTAAATACAATAGATCCATCGTCGAATGTATACGTTTTTGGTAAATATTGCTCTTTTCCTTCTTTACGTATCTTCTCTAAATCTACCGCATTCCCGCTATAATCTTTCCCGTTATAATTTGTTGTAATTTGTTCTACCGCAACAAAATACGGTTCACTTAAACGTGGATACATATGCATCGCTTGTGTAACAACCTCTAATCCTTTATTTGGATTACTATGAAACTTCCCTAAACGGCTAGCAAAATAAATTCCATTATTAACGAGCCATTTATTTTCTGACGTTACTTCATTTAGAAGAGCAATACGATTTATTTCATTAATAAACCCATCTACTTTTCCATACCACATCGTTTCATTCGCTTCTTTACGGGCCTCATTTAAATAAGACTGTATATCATAATCAATGCCTTGCATCATATCGTATACAGCTTGTCCTTTCATACGATCATCTACATATGCATTAAAATTATCATTATATTGTTTTAAAATATTCGATGCGTATTGCACTGTTTCAACATCACTTGATGCATTACTAATTAATTTACCGTATGCAGATACTACTGTATCTTGCTCATTTGTTCCAAGCTTAAAGTTTGGATTTTTTGCGATTGCTTTTAAAGCCGGTAAACATTTGTCCTGGAAGCTTCTTTCATTTAAAGCGCTTAATTCATTATTATAAAATGCAAGATAAAAAGCTGAACGTAACACTTCAGTAAACGTTTGAATTCCTTTTGAATCATCTTTCGTAAATGTACTACCCCTATGGGCTAATTCGTCTATAATTACTTGCATTTTTCCGTTATCTTTATAAAAGGCTTTTGCATCTTCATTAAACTGGAATAAGTCTGTAATTTGATGCCACTTAATACTGCCTAACGTTTCAACTAACTCTTGATCATTCATTTTGTTTAAATCAGCCATTGAATAGCTTTCTTTAGCTTGCTTTACTGCCGAGTTCTTCGTAATAGATGCTGGTCGCTGTGAAAAATCTCCTACTTTTAAACGTTCTTGAAATGATAATGTTTCTTCGGCTTTAGAAGTGTGTCCAATCTCATCTACTGGTTTTTCAATTCCAACTGGTTTCGAATGCAATACATTATATGGCACCTTTTCTTCTGCTGATACATTCGTTTGAATTGCTCCTAACGATAGCGCCATTGTACTAATACTAAGCATCATTTTATTAATCTTTGATTTCTTGTTCATATCATTGCCCCCTATTTATATATTCCATTCACGAAATTAACATATTATCTGGATAAAAAGATGTAAAATGCAATATTTCATATTATTTCTTCATACAATTTGAACGTATCGTGAACGAAAAGTACTTACAATTTCCGCTACAGTTTCTCCATTATTTTAGTGATTAAAACATCCTCGTATCCATATCCTTCCCCTATTCAAGAAGACCTTATCATAAGCATATTTCAACATGAAATTGCTATGATAAGGTCTTCTCAAATAATTATATATTTTTTTGTAATAATAAGATAAAACGTTATTTATTTCTTAAATACTCTCTTTCTAAATACAAACATACTTAATGCTGAAAGAACAAATGCTAATCCAGAAAGTAAACTCGATGTGTTAGCTTGACTACCAGTTGCTGCTAAAGACTTCTGATTTTCCTCTTGCTTATTAGCTTGTTGCTTATTTGAAACTTTTTCTTGCGTACTCTCTTGTCCTACCACCTTCACCGGTCCAACTTGATTATCCCCTTTTGGCTCTTGATTCAATCCAGTTGTTGATTCTTTTACCTCTTCTTTTGTACCTTCAACTTCTTTTACTGGCTCTTTCACTTCTTCTTTTGTACCTTCAACTTCTTTTACTGGTTCTTTCATTTCTTCTTTTGTACCTTCAACTTCTTTTACTGGCTCTTTTACTTCTTCTTTCGTTTCTTCAACTTCTTTTATCGGCTCTTTTACTTCTTCTTTTGTTTCTTCAACTTCTTTTACTGGTTCTTTCACTTCTTCTTTTGTACCTTCAACTTCTTTTACTGGTTCTTTCACTTCTTCTTTTGTACCTTCAACTTCTTTTACCGGTTCTTTTACTTCTTCTTTCGTTTCTTCAACTTCTTTTACTGGCTCTTTTACTTCTTCTTTCGTTTCTTCAACTTCTTTTACCGGTTCTTTTACTTCTTCTTTCGTTTCTTCAACTTCTTTTACCGGTTCTTTCACTTCTTCTTTTTCAACTATATTTTGGATTACCGTTCCGTTAAAACTTATACTAATTTCATCAGAATCTAAATCAAATTTATATACCTTTTCACCTGGGGTACTCCATTTTATTACTCCGTTATTAAGCGTTCCGCCCTCACCTTTCATTTTGATATTGTCAATAGCTTCTCCTTCTAAGTCATATACAGGGACTTGAATTTCTTCATTTACTTTTGCTTCATCTAAAATGATTGTTTGTCTCCCGACATCAATTGAAAACCACTGCCCTAATTGTATTAGCGGTCTTACATCACAAATCTCATTCCCTGCTAAATTCAAGCTAAGTAAGTCCAGCATTGAACCAATAACCGTTACATCTTTAATATGATTGTCTGCAAGATTTAACCACTGTAAGTTTTTTAATGAAGATAACGGTGTTATATCTTCAATTTGATTATGAGATACATTCATAATATTTAATTGTTTCAAATTTGAGATGAACTCAATATTTTTCAAGCCTACTCCTTCTAAAGTGAGGTTTTCTAAGTTCGTCATGTACTCTAAACCTGTTACATCTTTTATCTCTTTTCCTTTTTCTTTAAGTATCTCTAATGTTTTAATCTGTAATAAATCTTCTTTTGTTATAGGAGCGTTTAAATTCTCTCTACCTAAATTTTCTTTATTAATATGTTGTTGTAAATGTTTATCCAGGATTACATTTTGACTTTCTTTTTGTTTTTCAACTATTTTCTGGACAACCATCCCATTAAATCTTATTTTACTTTCACCAGAGCTTGTATCTAATCTAAATTCATATGTTTTTTCTCCAGGACTATTCCATTTTATAAATCCATTATTCAGAATGGCCCCCTCACTTTTTAAATTGATATTTTGAAGTGGCTCCCCTTTAAGATTGTATATTGGAATTTGTATTTCTTCATCTACGCTTGCTTCATCTAAAAAGATTTTTTGTCGTTGAATATCAATTGAAATTCGCTTACCCAATTCCTCAACAGGCCTTACGTCAGCAATTTCATTCGCTCCTAGGTTCATCTCATGTAAATCTGTTAAATTACTCAGCGGTGATATATCAGAGATATAATTCTCTTCTAAATTCAGTACTTGTAATTTTCCTAATTTAGATAATGGTGATATATCTTTTATTTCACTATCAGCAATTTCTAGTTCAATAAGATTACTCATTTTACTAATAGATTCAACATTACTAATTTTATTGTTCCCTATCCATAATAGTTCCACATTACTTAATTGGTTAATTCCAGTAAGATCACTGATTTGATTATTGGCTAAGTATAACTGTTTCATAGTTGATAATGTAAATAATGGCTGGATGTCTTCAATGTTATTACCAACTAAATCTAATGTTTTAATTTTTTTCATTTTACTTAATGGTGTAAGATCAGAAATTTTATTATCTCTTAAAAAAAGCATATTAATATTCTCTAACTGCTCAATTGGATGAATGTTTTTAATTGGATTAGAAGTTAAATCTACGTACTTCAAATCTCTCAGTTTCGAGATGGCTGATATATCTGTTACATTAGATTCTCTTAACGTTAACTTCTCTAAATTTGTCATATGTTCTAAACCAGCTATTTCATTTATTCCTTCACCTGAATAAATGGATAATGTTTTAATCTTTAATAAATCTTCCTTAGTTATTGGATCATTTATATTTTCTCTATTTAAATTATGTTTATTAATATGCCTTTGTAATTGCTTATCTAATATTACATTTCCGCTTTCATCTTGTTGTTCCACTTTATCCTCTTTATTTTCCTTTTCTGGAACATTGTTTTCTAAATTTAAAGCATTTACTTCAAACTGCACTTGATATTTATTATCATAGGCCATCGTTGGAATATAAATATGCATTTGCATATTATATCTTTTTCCCAATTCCCCAACTTCAAATTGAATAACCTTCGTTCCATTTTTCTTTTTGTCTTCTGATATAACCTTTACATCATGAAACACACCAGGAGTATGAATATCCTCTGTTTTCAAGTATTGGAAGAAATCGCTATCACTTAACGTTGCTGTTACAATTTTCTTTCCATTCTCAATTGTTAATTTCGGATCCTTTATATAAACAGCTGCCATAGACTCTTCATTCGTTTTATCTTTATATGCTTTAATAACAGCGTCATATGTACCATCTTCTAAACCTTGTCCCGTTTTATTCGCCTCAATTGCTACCGCCGCTAAAGCAGGTGTCGAATACACAGCAAATGGAAGTGATAACGCCGCCGCTATAATCATTGCATTTATATGTTTTTTTTTATTTTTTTTCAACTTTACATCTCCTCCAATATATATAATTCAAAATGTAATCATTTCTCGAATAAATGATAATGATTTTCATTATCATTGTCAACTAAAAAAATAAAAAGTTTACAAAAAAATAATCCCTTTTAAAAGGGATTATGCCATTTTCTCTCCTGACTCTTCTTTAAAAAAGCTCTTCATCGCATGGAATACGTCTGCTTTTTGCTTTAAAATATAATATCTAAAGTTCTCATCTTTAATATTTTTATAGGCTGACATAAGCGTACTATGGCGGTTGTACTGATTCACTTCCCCATACCCAAACATATTACATTTCTTCATCAGCTCCTCAACAAGCTTTACACATCTCGCATTATCTGATGTTAAATTATCACCGTCTGAAAAATGGAATGGATAAATATTATAGCGGTCTGGTGAATATTTATTATCGATAAGCTCTAATGCCTTTTTATACACGGAAGAACATATCGTTCCGCCACTTTCTCCTTTTGAGAAAAATTCTTCTTCTGTAACAACTTTCGCTTCTGTATGATGAGCAATAAATTCAATATCAACTGTTTCATACTTTGTACGTAAAAATCTTGTCATCCAGAAAAAGAAGCTACGTGCCATATACTTCTCCCATATTCCCATCGATCCACTCGTATCCATCATCGCTAATACAACAGCTTTTGAATCTGGCTTTAACACTTCATTCCAAGTACGGAACTTTAAATCCTCTTGGTGAATTGGATGGAAAGATGCTTTACCACGCATTGCATTTCGTTTATATGCAGATATCATCGTTCGTTTCTTATCAATATTTCCCCATAGTCCTGTTTTTCTAATGTCATTAAATTCAATATGTTCAATCCGGTTTTCATCCATTTCTTTTCTCTTTAAATTAGGAAGCTCTAGCTCTTTGAAAAACGCTTGCTCTAATTCTAAAATAGAAACTTCAGCTTCATAATAATCTTCTCCAGCTGCATCTCCTGCACCTTGACCTTTTCCTGGGCCTTTTTGCTTTTGACCACCTGATCCATCTCTCGCAACGACATCACCAACTTTGCTATCACCAGTCCCTTGCCCAACGTGTTTGTTTTTATCATAATTGTACCGAATCTTATATTCATCTAAAGAACGAATTGGTATTTTTACAACATCCTTGCCATTAGACATAACAATGCTTTCTTCTGTTACAAGATCGGGTAAATTATTCTTAATTGCCTCTTGTACTTTTTCTTGATGGCGCTGTTGGTCGTCATATCCTTTGCGATGGAGGGACCAGTTTTCCTGTGAAATCGTATAATTTGGTTGATTTTCTTCGCTCATTCCTTTCCCTCCTTACTGTAATTGTCTTTCTCTATGAACAGCAATCTATAAATTTTGTTCTATAATGTTCAAGCTAAAATATTTGAAAGGTAACTGCCCATCGAAAATCACCCCATAAACATATATAACGTTTTACATACAATACTCCGAGCATCCTAAACAAAATTTTGCCACTCACATAATAGAAAGAAATATTCAGCCTCTGATAAGAAAGAAACACAATGCATTGTTGCACACATTTTCACTTTGCAACATATTGTATTGTGTTGGCTTTTTTCGTATGAATGGTTGGTTACTCTATCATATGCATATTGTAAAAATAATTGACAATAAATTCATGAAATTGCATCTTAATTTATTATATTTGGACAAGGTATGACACTTTACACATATGAATGGATAATAAAACGCTGTCCCGCAAAAAACAAGAGACAGCGTTTTGTTATCAAACTATCGATTTAGCAAGCTACCTACATAGCGTAATAATTCATTTGCCGAAGAAGAATTATAGCCATGCTCATCAATTAAACGTGCAACAACATCGTTGATTTTCTTAAGCTGATTTTCATCTGGTGTTTTCGTTGATGTTGTGATTTTCACGACATCTTTTAAATCAGCAAATAGCTTCTTCTGAATCGCTTCGCGAAGACGTTCATGCGAGTTATAATCGAAACGTTTTCCTTTACGCGCATAAGCAGAGATGCGAATTAAAATTTCTTCACGGAATGCTTTCTTCGCGTTTTCTGAAATTCCAATTTGTTCCTCAATTGAGCGCATTAGTTTTTCATCTGGGCTCATTTCTTCACCTGTTAATGGATCACGTAATTTCGATTTATTGCAATATGCTTCAACGTTATCTAAGTAATTATCCATAAGTGTCTTAGCCGATTCTTCGTATGAATATACGAATGCTTTTTGTACTTCTTTCTTAGCAATTTCATCATATTCTTTTCTTGCTAATGAAATGAAGTTCATATAGCGCTCACGATCTTCATTACTAATGGATGGATGCTGGTCTAATCCATCTTTTAAAGAACGAAGTACGTCTAGTGCATTAATAGATGGTACTTCTTTTCTAATAATTGTAGAAGAAATTCGGTTAATAACATAACGTGGGTCAATACCACTCATACCTTCATCTTGGTATTCCCGTTGCAATTCTTCTACATCAATCGCATTATAACCCTCTACCATTTCACCATCATATAAACGCATCTTTTTGTTTAAATCAATATCTGGACGCTTCGGATCTTTTAAGCGAGTTAAAATTGTAAACATCGCTGCAACACGAAGTGTGTGTGGTGCAATATGCACATTCGATACATCACTTTCATGAATCATCTTCTCATAAATATGTTCCTCTTCACTCACTCGTAAATTGTATGGAACTGGCATTACAATAATTCTTGAATGCAATGCTTCATTTTTCTTATTTGCTATAAATGAGCGATACTCTGTTTCGTTCGTATGCGCTACAATTAATTCATCTGCTGAAATAAGCGCAAACCTTCCCGCTTTGAAATTACCTTCTTGCGTAAGCGATAATAAATGCCATAAAAACTTCTCATCGCATTTTAACATCTCTTGGAATTCCATCATCCCTCGGTTCGCCTTATTTAATTCTCCATCAAATCGATACGCACGAGGATCTGATTCTGAACCATATTCTGCAATTGTTGAAAAGTCTAGACTACCTGTTAAATCGGCAATATCTTGTGATTTTGGATCAGACGGGCTAAATGTACCAATCCCTGTACGGCGATCTTCCGAGAAGAAAATACGCTCTACAACTACATCCTCAATTCTTGACCCATATTCTTGCTCTAGACGCATTACATTTAATGGTGATAAATTCCCTTCAATTCTCACTCCATACTCATCAAAGAAATCATCCCGTAAATGATGTGGAATTAAATGTAGTGGATCTTCGTGCATCGGGCAGCCTTTAATTGCAAAAATCGCTCCACGATCTGTACGTGAGTATGTTTCTAATCCTCGTTTCAACATCGTAACTAATGTTGATTTCCCTCCACTAACAGGACCCATTAATAATAAAATACGTTTTCTAACATCTAATCTTTTTGCAGACGGATGAAAATATTCTTCAACAAGACGCTCTAGTGCATCCTCTAGTCCAAACAGCTGATTACTAAAGAAATTATATTTTCTTCTACCATCAACTTCTTCAATTCCGGCATCTTTTATCATATTGTAAATGCGAGAGTGTGCTGTTTGAGCCACCCATGGTCTTTCTTTCACAAGCTCCAAATACTCCGCAAACGTACCTTCCCATTGTAAACGTTCTTCTGCTGCTCGATGCTGTTCAATCTTTTTTAGAATATCCATTATAGCTCCTCCCCCATCTCCTTGTTCAATCGGATTATTATAAAAGGTATGCTAGGATGTCCTTAAACATTCTTTAAATCAAAACGAAATATATAGTAGTGCTATAAAATTCTCTCCAAAATTCAAAGAAAATTCTGTATAATATAGGTATTAAAGTTTTCACACTGCTATTCATTATAAATAAATTCTTTTCTTCTAAGAACCTTACATACATTTCAATTCATAAATAGAATTCGTAAATCGAAAAAGTAGGGGGAATATTAATATGAAATTATTATTAATTTTAGGTGTATCACTCACATTTCTTACAGCTATTTTCACATCTGGTTACAACGATAAACCAGGTACACATAAAAAGTGATGTGCTTTTAGCACATCACTTTTTTCTTTATACATCATGTATAATACATATTTTCCACATCATATTTTGATAAAGGTCGACTATAATAATAACCTTGTACAATTTCTACATTTTTTCCCTTCAAAAACTGTATTTGTTCTGCTTTTTCTACTCCTTCTGCAATTACATTCAATTCTAATGTATGAGCTAAATGAATAATTGCAGCCGTAATATTCGTATCACGTTCATCTACATGTATACCTTCCATAAAAGAGCGATCAATTTTCAAAGTATCAATTGGATATGTTTTCAAATAACTTAAAGACGAATACCCTGTTCCAAAATCATCTAAATGAATCTTTAAATTTTGTTCTTTTAATTGTAGCAACACTCTCTTTGATATGTCTTTATGTATAAGGGCTCCTTCCGTCACCTCTATCGCTAATAGATGAGCTGGTACATTGTACTTATTTAAAGCACGTGTAATCATCTCTATTAATGTAATAGATCGAAAATGTCTAGCTGAAATATTAACTGCAATCGGAACCACTTCATACCCTTTATTTAACCATTCACGTATTTGCTGACACACTTGATCTACTACCCACTCATCAAGCTTAATAATAAATCCTGTTCTTTCTGCCAGTGGAATAAATTGATTGGGAGGGACAAATCCTAATTCTTTATTCTCCCATCTTATTAAAGCTTCCATACTAGCTATTTTTTTCGTTTCAATATTAACCTGCGGCTGGTAATATAAGAAAAATTCATTTTTCTCTATAGCACGATGTAACTGATTTTCCATTACAAACCTTTTCTCACGTTCACAATCTAATCCTTTACAATAAAAATGATAATGCCCTTTTCCTTTTTCCTTTGCTTTTTCCAAAGCAGCATCAACTCTTTGAAAAAGTATTTTTTCATCGGCTCCATCTGTTGGTGCCATTACAATTCCAATTGATGCACTTAAATACACGTCCTCTTCTTCAATTACAAAATGTTCACTAATCTTTTCTAATATGTTTTTTGCAACTTCCTCTACATATTCTTTCGTTATATTTTCTATTAACATAACAAATTGATCATCATGTTCTCTAAATAAATGCATACCTTCTATTTCTAGATTGCTTAAACATTCTGTAACTTTTTGTAATACTTTATCTCCTTCTTTATGACCAAATGTATCATTAATAAGATGAAATTCATCCAAATCCATGAAAACTAGTGCAAGCTCTTTATTTTCATTTAAAAACTCATTTAGCTTGTTTGTGCATGAAATTCTATTCATTAAACCTGTTAATTGGTCATAATAAGCTAAGTATTCCGTCTTCATCTCATTTAATACTTGCCTTGTAACATCCCTCGTAACAATATACACCCCAACAATTTCACTGTTCACAATAATCGGGATCGTTCTCAAAGAAATATATAATTCATATCCTTCTTTATGAACATATTTCTTTGAAACAATTTGTTTTGCTCTCCCCTCTAAAGCTTCCTTAAATATAATTTGAAAGTCTTTTTCATATTCTTTAATAATAAAGTTAAAAATAAAGTTATTATTTAACTCTTCATATCGGTATCCAAATATTTCATACGTTGCCGGATTAGCATATGTAATTCTACCTATAGAATCTATAGATATAATGGAGTCATTATTATATTCTAGTAATGACTTAAATAACATTTGTTTTTCCTCTATCTCTGCTTTCTCCTCAATCTGAGCTGTAATATCCCTTGTAATACAAATAATAAATTGACATACCCCTTCTTCGTCGTATACAGGATTAACTGAAGACTCATAATGTAAATTACCAGTTGGGAAACTGATTACATCACAAAATGTGTGTGCTCTCGCCTCTCTCACCACTTTTGTATATTGCTCTTGTAATATTTTCACCTTATCTCCTGATAACACTTCTGCAAATGTTTTTCCGTAACATTCTTCACTTAATCCAGCATAGTCCATCCCTATTTTATTTATATAAATATATTTAAAGATCTCATCATCAATAACTTTCACAATAAATACTAAATCTTGAATAGCATGTAATAGTCCTTGTCTTATTAAATCCATATCTATCATACTTAAAAAGGTATTTTGATTGTTATATTGTTCCTTCATATTTATCTCAACCCGTCTTATCTATTTTTAATCATATATCCCATTCTATATGAATATGTACCTTTTTTAAAATGTATGACTACATATTATTTTTATTTATAAAAAAAGCCGCCTAATGGCGACTTTTAATAAACGATTTCTAAATCTAATCCTGGATAATTTTGTTGACGAAACGCTTCATAAATTAAAATTGCTGCTGTATTAGATAAATTTAATGAACGTACTTTATCCGTCATTGGAATACGTAAACAATGATCGAAGTTTTCTTCGATTACATTAGCTGGTAAGCCATTTGTTTCTCTTCCAAACACGAAATAATAATCCTTCTCACGTTTGCTATAATCAAATGCTGTATGAGCTTTCTCACCATACTTTGTTAAATAGAAGAATTCACCGTCTTTATTTTTCTCATAAAACTCTTCAATTGAATCGTAATACGTAACTTTTACGTGCTGCCAATAATCTAATCCTGCACGCTTTAACATTTTGTCATCCGTTGAAAACCCAAGCGGTCTAATCAAATGTAATTCTGTTCCAGTTGCTGCACAAGTACGTGCAATATTTCCTGTATTTGCTGGAATTTCTGGTTGATATAAAACAACATGTACACCCACGCGATATTCACCTCTGTTTTTTGTCTACTACGTATTATACCACTTGAACGAAAAATCTCTACCCATTAATAATATGAAAGAATTTATATTTCATTTGTGGTGTGTATTTACTAGAGTCCTCATAACTCCAATAACGCCGCCGGCTATTTGCTGAATGTGCATTTACAAGTGGCATACCATCTGCGTCTTTTGCTACTACAATCGTCGTATGATTCCACCTACCGTCATCTTCGAAATCGTAAGCAATGACATCACCAAGAATAAGGTCTTCCGGCTTTTCTACAGCTTCTCCTCGCAGGCCAACTGTAGAACCTGACAAGTACCAGTAAAAAGAGTGTGCGACAGCCCAGCTCCAACTCCACTGGTTCTCCCTTTGCCACCAACCTTTACGAATATTAGGATATCCGTTCATTGGTACTTCTCCAGTATGAAGACATTGAGAAATAAAATTTGTACAATTATCAGGAAAATTGCGATACACTGGGTTTCGATCATCCCACCAACGCTCTGCATATTTTACTGCCTCTAAACGATTATACTGATAAGAACCGTATTTCTCTTTCGTAACTTCTCTTTCTAATGTCTCACCTATTCCAATCTCTTCTGGCACTTCAATAGCATAATCACCTATTATCCGGCTATTATTTAAACAAACTCTTCGTTTTAATTGTTCCTCTTCGATATAAAATAATTCTTTATGCTTAATTAAATATTTAAAATGTACTTGATAATCAATTTCTTGATAATCACTACTATTTAGCTGTCTAATGAAAGAAACATCTGCTGTTGCTTTCACTATATCTGCACTACGTTTTTGAAACAATTGTTTCTTTCTTTGTGCTAGTTGTAATAAATCTTTAGCAATACCATCCACATTTGTTCGTTTCTCTGTTACATATGCTAAAAACTGTTGTACTTGTGTTTCAATATTTTCTTTTACAACCATTTCATCTCCCTCCCATATTACAATATGAAAAAGGGAGATATTATCTACTCTTTTTTCTGCGCTAACAATGCAAGCCCGCGATTCATTTCATGAAGAACTTCTTCATCCTTTTCACGTTCCATCGCTTTCTCAATGGCTTCGCCTACTCCATCTCCACCAATTTTCCCAAGTGCCCATGCTGCTGTTCCGCGTAGCACTGGTCTTGGATCATCTTTCATAACACCGATTAGATCAGGAATTGCTGATGCTTCTTTAAAATGCGCCAATGCTAAAATCGCATTTCGTTGCAATGGCTTTTTACCTCTCCATGACCCTGACATAATCCCATATTTCTCTTTAAAATCACGATTACTAATTGTTAAAAGTGGTGTTAAGAGCGGTTTAACTAATTCAGGATCTGGCTCCATCTCAGGATGATTATGAAAATCCATTCCTTTATTTTTTGGACAAACAGTCTGACATGTGTCACATCCATATATACGATTTCCTATTTTATCGCGATATTCTTCAGGTAGGAACCCTTTCGTCTGTGTTAAAAAGGCAATACATTTCTTCGAATCTAACTGCCCACCCTGTATTAAAGCACCTGTAGGACAAACATCAATACATTTTGTACAGCTTCCACATTGATCTTCTATCGGCTGATCTGGTGGAAATGGAACGTTTGTAATTATTTCTCCCAAGTATACATACGAACCAAATTCAGGTGTAATAATAGCGCAGTTCTTACCACTCCATCCGATACCTGCACGTTCTGATACAGCACGATCGCTTAACTCACCTGTATCAACCATTGACTTCACTTCTATATCTGGAAGCTTTTCAATTAAATATGCCTCTAACTTTTGCAAACGATCTCGTAAAACAAGATGGTAATCTTGTCCCCAAGAGGCACGACAAAAAATCCCACGGCGTTCTCCACGTTTACTTAATGGTGCGTTTTTTAATTTTGAAGGATACGCTAAAGCAATCGCAATAATTGATTTTGCACCTGGTAATAAAAGCTGTGGATTCGTTCTTTTTTCTATATCAGACTCTTCAAATCCAGATTGATAATTTAATTGTTGCTGCTGGATTAACCGCTGCTTTAGCTCCTCAAATGGGGAAGCACTCGCAAAGCCTATTTTATCTATACCAATTGTTTTACTATATGCAATTACATCTTGCTTTAATTGTTCAAAATCCATTCTTAATCGCCTCCTCAGATGAACCCATCCCTTATGTAACGACTATATTGGTTAGCAATTCACTTTTGGAATACTATTCTTTACTTCTATTTTCGCATACTATTACGCTTTTCAAACATTAAAAAACGCAATGCCTCGTTTATCTCAGAAACGAAACACTGCGTTGATCACAATTTATTAGAAAAACATTAAATAAAATTTGGAGCGGGTGAAGAGAATCGAACTCTCGACCAGAGCTTGGAAGGCTCTTGTTTTACCACTAAACTACACCCGCAAATATGAAATACATATAAGATATTAGAATAACTTATGTAAAGTAGTATAGCATGTAAAAAAAACGGAAGCAAGAATTTTATCGAAAAAAGTCGAAAAAGTGATGAGAGACCTCATCACTTTTTCAATTCTTTATCAATCGCCTTCTTCATACTATCGAAATCAGGGTTTGCAAGATTTCCGTTTATATATACTGAAGGAGCACCTTGAACTTTTAATTTTTGAGCACGATCTGAATCTTTACGTACTTTTTCTTTTATTTCTTTACTGTGTAAATCTTTTTTAAACTGTTCTACATCAACTTTTGGAAGTTTCTCTTTCACAATGTTAAGAAGTAATTCTTCTGTAATCCATTCTTCCGTATCTTTCTTTTGACTTTGATAAATCTCATCATAGAAAGTCCAGAATGAATCTTTATCTTGTTTATAAATTGCTTCACCAGCTGCTGCGCCTAAATCAGAATCTTTTCCAATAAATGGGAAGTTGATAAAATATAACTGCACTTTACCTTTATCAATATATTCTTCTTTTAATCGTGGTAATACCGTTACATCCCAAGTACGACATGCTGGGCATTTGAAATCTCCAAATTCAACTACTTTAACCGGAGCATCATCTTTACCTAAAGATTGTTGCGTAGAATAAGCAAACATCTCATTCCCTTTATCTTTTTTGTCATTTATGATGCTATACGCAATTGTTCCGATTACAATCAATACTGCGATAGAAAAAACTACACCAAGAGCCATGAGTTTATTTGATTTCATATACATTCCTCTTTAAATTCATATTCTGTATACAGCATTGTACACAATACACATAATATCAACACTTATATACGCCACGCAATGAACACGCTCACATAAATTACAAAAACACAATAATTGTGACGATATTGTGTCACAATTTGTCACAATTTATTCAAAAAAAGAAGCTCTTCTGCAAGAGCTTCTCTTAACTTACTGCTTTTTCACGCGCATTATTTAACATCGACTGCTCTGTTTTTATATCATGGCGAATTACTAATTTCTCACTAACTGCTTGCACATACTCATCATGATTGATATATCCTTCTTTTTCCATTAATCTTAAAACTACATTTCGTCTCTCGACCGCTTTATCATAATTTTGCGCAGGTGAGTAATAAGCAGGTGCTTTCACTACAGCAGCCATCATCGCACTTTCAGCCAACGTTAATTGGTTCACCGTTTTACCGAAGTAAAGGTTGGCTGCTTTTTCAATTCCCCATGCTCCTTCTCCGTAATAAATATTACTTACATACAATTTTAAAATTTCATCCTTCGTAAATGTACGTTCAATTTTTTTTGTATAAAAAATCTCTTTCCACTTACGAGAAAATGTACGTTCATTCGTTAAAAAAGCATTTTTCGATAATTGCTGTGTAATTGTGCTTCCTCCTTGCACAACACCACCAGCTTTTATATTCTCAACAGACGCCCTAATAATTGCTATATAATCTAAACCATTATGATGATAAAACCTTTTATCTTCTGTCGCGATAAATGCATGTGTTAATGATTCTGGCACCTCTAACTTAGGCGGTACATGTAATTTACTAATATCACTTTTCTCGATCATTATATTTCCAACGAATAATAACGTACAACTTAACAATAATAATAAAATAATGGCTTTATAAAAGAATTTAGTCATTGGATTTAATGCAACTTTTTGATGATAGTTCACTCTAGATAATACTCGTTCTTTCATCTTGAACACCTCTTTTCCACACAGCATATATATCTCTTAACTTAAGAATACCTTGTTGTAAAAAAATATCCCATCGATTTCTCTTACACCTACCTTACATCATTGTAAGGTATAAAAATGTATTGTATCACAGTCTTTTTTTATCTACTATTCATCTGAAATATTGAATATACATTATTTTAAAACATTCATAACAAACAGCAGCGTAGAAATTAAGAGCGTTATACTTCCTTGATTCCACTTTATTCTTTTATTATATCATCTATAAATTTCTATTTTTAAACATCTAGTAATCTAATTATATATGATATATCATAATTATACAGAACTAATGTTCTCGAAATCAATACTAGCTTTATTATCATTTTGACCTTTTTCTAAAGTAATATACATAAGAAAAGGGTAGCTATTTGAGATACACTCAAATAGCTACCCTTTTCTTACAACCTGCCTATAAGGTTATATGGCTGTACTTCCCACGTTTCGTATGGGATGAAATGCGTTGCTCTCATCGCATCAACTGTTCTTGATTTCATATGAGGACGCGTTATATACTCATCGATATTCTCTTCATTTAAAGCAATAAATTTAGCCTCTTGTATTTCTTCAGGTTGAATTTTTATATCACCACTCACATATGCCACTTTAAACACAACAGCTAAAATATGCATAGAAGCATTATAATAGACCCCTGTAATTCCGATAGGCTTCACCGATAATCCTGTTTCCTCTTTTATTTCCCTACAAACAGCTTGATCGAGTGCTTCTCCTTCTTCTACTTGTCCCCCAGGCATTTCCCACGTATCCGCTCGCCAATGTACTTTTGTTAAAAGCACCTCATTCTTTTCATTTGTTAAATAGCCTGCTACAGCAACGATATGCTTTGGTGTTTTATGCTCCATAGAAATACCTCCTAGAAATACAATCATTTAAAATACTATCTATAATCCTATTCCATAACTACAACAAAACACCTTTAAAACCTTATCATCTTAATTATTTCAATAAAAAAGACCCAGTTCGTTAAACGAAAGGGTCCTTTTTTATTATTCGCCTAAGTCTACGTTATGGTAAACTTGTTGTACATCTTCTAAATCTTCTAATGCATCAACCATTTTTTCAAATTGTACTTGAGCATCTTCAGGAAGTTCTACATCATTTTGTGCAAGCATTGTTAATTCTGCAACTGTAAATTCTTCAATACCAGCATCTTTAAGTGCAGATTGTACTGAGTGGAATTGATCAGGTTCAGCATAAACGATAACAGAATCTTCTTCTTCTAGAATGTCACGTGCATCTACATCTGCTTCCATTAAAATTTCAAGAACTTCATCTGATGTTTTACCTTCAAGACCGATAACAGCTGTCGCATCGAACATGTAAGCTACAGAACCATTTACGCCCATGTTACCACTGTTTTTGCTAAATGCAGCTCGTACATCTGCTGCAGTACGGTTTACGTTATTTGTAAGTGTATCTACAATTACCATAGATCCATTTGGTCCAAATCCTTCGTAACGAAGCTCATCATAGTTTTCTTCTGAACCGCCTTTTGCTTTTTCAATTGCACGATCAATAATTGTTCTTGGTACATTGTATGTTTTCGCACGCTCTAATACAACTCTTAACGTTTGGTTTGATTCAGGATCTGGCTCGCCTTGTTTTGCTGCCACATAAATTTCACGTCCAAATTTCGCGTATATACGGCTTGTATTTGCATCTTTTGATGCTTTTTTGTCTTTAATGTTGTTCCATTTACGGCCCATACTTTCCACTCTCTTTCTCGTTTTAAATCTACATAAAAATATTAATATGAAATATAATGTGTATTCAACACATTTTTAAAAGAAATATAAAAAGTTCACTTTTGATTCATATTACAGACATAATATAAATCATTATCATTTTGTTCTTTCGACAAGTTATATTATACATGAATTTTTACGTTTATTACGAATTTTAGCATCACATAATATAATTTAACAAAAAAGACTCTAACAGTTCTGTTAGAGTCTTTTTACATCGTCGATACCGATTGTCCGGGCCGCACCGACACTCCCGAAGGAACACGATTTTGAGTCTTTCTAGGTGACATTTATATAGTTATATAGAGCGTTCCCCCTAAAATCCTTTATTTTAAAGTATTTTAAAAATTTTGAGCTTCTTTAAACATGATGAATTAAAATGAAACGAAGCCAAAATGGAATCACAATAAATAACTGATACTTTTTACTTTCATTTCTCTCTAAACAATAAGAAAAAGGGAAAAATTACCACGACATCCCCCTAATTACTTTTTATTGCTGTATAATTAAAACAGGAAAATAATTTTGGAATTCAAAGATTTGAAGGATGGGGGAGAATTATGACACATTTAAATGAAAAAAAAGCACATGGTCTTAAAGGGATAGGAGAAAAGCTAAACCCAACTATCTATCAAGTGAGATTCATGAAATTAGATGAACCAATTCAATTTGAGTCATTCCCTAAATTAAAGGAATTAGGGGAATGGTTGAGTACTTCAACGCAAATGTGGTCGTGCCACTCAACTATGTACAAGTACAACAGAGAAGAGTTTGAAAAGAAGTTTTTAGAAATTACAAAGTTAACAGTTGATAATGTGCTAATATCTACTGGTGGATTTAACTTCATGTCACCAGGGTGGAGAGATTCTCTATAAAATGAAACACTAAAGGGATAAAAATGAATGTTCATTTTTATCCCTTTAGTGTTTCACAGTTTGCTTTAACTGTATAGCATGAGCTTTGATAGTATTAGTCCTTATTTTGTAGTGCGATGAAAACACAAAAAAACTCTATACAATTAGTATAGAGCCTGATGTTACGTCGTTCTTGATACCGATGGTCGGGGTCGAACCGACACTCCCGAAGGAACACGATTTTGAGTCGTGCGCGTCTGCCAATTCCGCCACATCGGCACAATAATAAAGGCGGCAACCGGATTTGAACCGGTGATAAAGGTTTTGCAGACCTCTGCCTTACCACTTGGCTATGCCGCCATATTTAATTTAATTGGAGCGGAAGACGGGATTCGAACCCGCGACCCCAACCTTGGCAAGGTTGTATTCTACCACTGAACTACTTCCGCAAAAATGGCTGGGCTAGCTGGATTCGAACCAGCGCATGACGGAGTCAAAGTCCGTTGCCTTACCGCTTGGCTATAGCCCATCGAATTCTTACTTAATTATATGTAAGTATCAATTAGATTATTTGTAATTTTAAAAATAAAAATGGGGCGACTGATGGGAATCGAACCCACGAATGCCGGAGCCACAATCCGGTGCGTTAACCACTTCGCCACAACCGCCATGTTGTGTAAATATATTTGGCAGGGGCAGTAGGAATCGAACCCACACTGGAGGTTTTGGAGACCTCAGTTCTACCTTTAAACTATGCCCCTATGTAAATGGTGGAGGGGGGCAGATTCGAACTGCCGAACCCGAAGGAGCGGATTTACAGTCCGCCGCGTTTAGCCACTTCGCTACCCCTCCGAAACTTACATGGTGCCGGCTAGAGGACTTGAACCCCCAACCTACTGATTACAAGTCAGTTGCTCTACCAATTGAGCTAAGCCGGCGTATTGTATTAAGATAAATGGTGGCTCGGGACGGAATCGAACCGCCGACACGAGGATTTTCAGTCCTCTGCTCTACCGACTGAGCTACCGAG